>JAXJPE010000044.1:0-9380 GCA_036426035.1 Collinsella sp. | reverse complement strand
TACCAGGGTTTGGGAGCCGACGGCCTGCTGCTCATCACCCCCTACTACAATAAATCCAACGAAGAGGGTATCTATCAGCACTTTAAGACCGTCGCCGATGCCGTGGACATCCCCTGCATCCTGTACAACATCCCCGGCCGCTGCGGCTGCGGCATCAGCGAGCGCAACGTGGAGCGCTTGGCTGCGCACCCCAACATCATGGGCATTAAGGAAGCCTCGGGCAACGTCGCCTACGCGGCCAAGATCGCCCACCTGCTGTCCGACGACTTCCGCATGTATTCGGGCGAGGATGCGCTGACCGTACCGCTCATGAGCCTGGGCGCCTCGGGCACCATCAGTGTGTGGGCCGATGTTCAACCGCAGCTTGTGCACGACATGTGCCACGCCTACCTGGACGGCGACGTGAAGCGCGCCCGCGACATCCAGATCGCCGGCCAGCCGCTCATCAACGCCCTCTTTAGCGAGGTCAACCCCATCCCCGTCAAGGAAGCGCTCGCTCAGATGGGTATGATCGAGGCAAACTACCGCATGCCGCTATGCCCCATGGCAGACGACACGCGCTCCGCACTTACCGATGCTCTGAAGGGAGCTGGTCTGCTTGATTAAGACCGTCATTATGGGAACGGGCCGCATGGGCTCGCTCATCCGCACTACCACCGAGGGCATTGTCAACGCCGCTGGAGAGCCCGTTTTTGACATCGTCGCCCAGATCGGCTTCGACTTGTCCGAGCTCGAGAGCGCACCGGCGGCCGACGTCATCATCGACTTTTCGAACGTTGTGACCTTCGATGCCGTCGTCGCCTATGTCGAGCGCACGGGCGCAGCGTTGGTCTCGGGCACCACGGGCTACACACCCGAGCAGATGGATCGCCTGCGCGAGCTGGGTCAGAACGGCCGCGTCATGCACTCCGGCAATTATTCCATCGGTATCGCAGCCCTGCGTCATCTGGTAGCACAGGCCACACGCGAGCTGCCCGGCTTTGACTGCGAGATTGTCGAGACGCACCACAACCAAAAGGTCGACGCTCCTAGCGGCACCGCCAAGTTGCTGCTCGACGCCGTCGTCGAAGCTGAGCACGAGGCAGGCTACCACCCCGTCTATGGTCGCGAGGGCATGTGCGGCGCGCGCGATCCCAAGGAAATCGGCATGCACTCGCTGCGCGGTGGCACTGTCGCCGGCGTGCACGAAGTGAGTTTCTTTGGCCAGGACGAGGAGGTCACGCTCACGCACCGCGCCACGAGCCGTCAGATCTTTGTCAACGGCGCCCTGGCAGCCGCGCAGAAGCTCGTCACCCGCGAGCCCGGCTTCTATACGTTCGACCAGATCATGTTTGCCTAACCAGGTATCAACCGAATCCACCCAAAGGAGAGATAGCAAATGAGCAACGCAGCCGAGATGGATGCACAGGAGATTATCAACTACATCGCCACCGCGCCTAAAAAGACGCCCGTCAAGCTGTATGTGCGCGAGAAGCCCGGCATGAAGGTTGCCTGGGGCGATGCGCATGTCTACGGCGGCCGTCGTGGCAAGACCGTCTTTGGCGACTGGGAAGAGCTCAAGGCAATCCTCGACGCCAATGCCGACTCCATCGACTACTACGACGTAGAGAACGACTGCCGCAACTCCGCCGTGCCCATGCTCGACCTCAAGGGTATCAACGCCCGCATCGAGCCGGGCGCGATCATCCGCGACCGTGTCGAGATTGGCGATCGCGTCGTCATCATGATGGGCGCCATCATCAACATCGGCTCCGTCATTGGCGAAGGCTCCATGATCGACATGGGCGCTGTGCTGGGCGGCCGCGCCACCGTGGGCAAGAACTGCCACATCGGCGCCGGCACCGTGCTGGCAGGCGTCGTGGAGCCCGCCAGTGCCACGCCCGTCATCATCGAGGACGACGTTATGATCGGCGCCAATGCCGTGGTCCTGGAGGGCGTGCGCGTGGGCAAGGGTGCTGTCGTTGCCGCCGGCGCCGTATGCGTCGACGACGTCCCCGCCGGCGCCGTCGTGGCCGGTGTCCCCGCCCGCGTCATCAAGATGCGCGACGAGAAGACCGACAGCAAGACCGGCCTGGAAGAGGGCTTACGTCAACTCTAGGGCTGCGCAGTTTTACCAAACCGCGCAACTAGTCGACGCTGCAAACGGCCCAGAGCGGCAATCTGACGTTCAATCGTCGGGCATGACCAAAAGGTCAATGCCCTCCTCTTTCACGTCACCTTGCTCGCTCTGGGGCGTTTTCGCTGACGTATGTTCAACCAGTGGCGTAATTTAGCCCCAAGTAAAAAGGCCGAAGCCCTCATCCGAGGCTTCGGCCTTTGTTTTTCAGCAGCGCCCAAGCGCAGTTTATCGATTCTCAATTGACCCGATGTTTTTGAGCTCGATGGAGATGAGGCCGTTGGGCTCGTTGACGAACTCGATATACTCGGAGTTCGAACCCATCTCGGCCGGGAAGCTGATCTCGATGCCCGTGTCGGTACGAATCTTGTGATTGCGCACGGCCGCGCGTTCGACCTGCTTGCGCTCCACGGGCACGCGCTCGGGCACCTTCTCCTCGGTCAGCGCCGCACGCACGCTCTCCTTGATAACCGGCTCGTCCTCAAAGACCTCATCGACGATATCCCAAGGCGGCAGCTCCTCGTCGTCTTCAACCTTCTCGGCAACGGCGGCTTTGACCTTGGCGAGCGCTACGGCCGTGTTGGCGCCGTGCTCTTCAGCGACCTCCTCGACCACGCGCGTCACCGTGTCGATGACCTCCTTACCCGAAACGCCCGTGTCGCATTGCAGCAGGCCGTCGGGAATGAGCATGCGATCCTCGCCGGCAATCTTGCGCTTCTTATCCACATAGCCGATCTCCATGGTGCTTGCACGCACGATTGCATAGCTCGGCACCTTTTGCGAGGGATTCGGCAGAATGGCGTAGTGGCGCGCAATGTCGTTGCGCACCTCGCCCTCTTCGCGACCCACCTCGTGCATAAAAGCCTGCTTGGAGCCCAGCAGCATCACGGCAAACCAGCGGGCATCCTCATCGTCATCAAAGTCCGCCACCAGCACGTCAGTGGACTCGGCTTTCTCGGCCTTGGTAAGTTCGGAAGAGATGAACTCCGCAATCTGCTGAGACAGATCCACGAACTCACGCTCACCAAAGAAATAGCCCTTGAGCTCGCCGCCGAATGCGGAGTTCTCGGCAAACGTGGCACGCTTGTTATCAGCCGAGGTACGAGCGCGCCGCAGGTGCGTGGTTACGAAATTACGCACGGTGCGGCTCTCGATATCGAGCTCGCGCTGGCTCATAACGTTGACGGCAGAGTCAAAGTCCAGGATATGCAGAATCGCGTGATTGATTTTCATATACGGCATTCCGTTCTAGATCGATTTCGGCACGAACCAGTATAGCGGTCGATCCCGCCCCAGGCGCATCGAAGATTGGTGCATCGGGGACAGGTTGCTTTGCACCAATGGTTAGCGCAGGAGCTCGGACTGCCAAGCCTCGAGCTGTTCTGCCAAGCTCTTGCCGGCAGCGGGCATGTCGATCTGGGGACGTTTGGGCAGAAGCGCACACTTAAGAATCGCAACGATAGTCTGCGAGACAAAGCGTCGCGTATCCTTGTCAAAGCCTTGCGCAGCCTGGAGCATCACGGGCAGGCTCTCGCGCAGATTCCCAGCGATATCCGTAAACCGCTCAGCACCCGTAGCCTCAAGCACGGAGAACAACGCATCTACAAAACGCTCGCGCTCGCTAGGCGACACCGCAAGCAGCATCTCGCGAATGGAGCCATCAACGTATCGAGCACCGGCGGACAGGCGCTCACAGTACACGAAGTCGCGACCATCAACCACCCAGCTAAAGGGATTGTGCTGCAGCAGACTGAACTCGGTGCTCTCAACGATGGCATAGTCCTCCTGTGTCTCGAACATCATGCCAAAGATCGACGACCGAGGTAGCGTCTTGTCGATTCGACCGGATAGATCGGCGAAGGCGTTGCCGCTCAGAAACTCCTCGACGAAGCCCGGACCATCATGGGAATACGCCCGTTCGATTCGCTCACGGGCGACATCGGGGCACATCGCCGCACCGTACACCGCAAGGTTTCCACCCTTGGAATGACCTCCGCACAAAAGCGGCCCGTCAATCGCATCCGCCGCCTCGTCTACATAACGCGCCGCGGATTCCTGGGCCGGCACAGGACACCGGAACGCCATGTTAAAGTCCTCTTTCCAGCCCACAATCGTGCTGTCGGTCCCCCGGAAGGCAAGATAGCTAAACCCCGCCGGAAATCGGAACGTCATGGCCGCAAACTGCTCCGTTGTCTCGGCATCACTCACGCTACGATAGCCGCAAACACGAACGCCACGGTAGCGAGGGCTTGCTGCCACAGCCTCCAACAGGGCACGGCTCCCCTCCGGATCCCACAGGTCGCCAATCATGTCTTGGTAGCACTCGGCGCGCAGCAGCTCGCGTACGTCTAGGCCCTGCCAGTTCGTCAGCTCCGCCATATCACCCGGCAAACGCAAATAGGACAACCACGCAAAGACCAGGCTATCCACCGCGCAGAACGGCCGTTCCTCAAACGGATCAAACGCCGTCTGGGCATAGGTCAAAAAATTAGGCGAATCCGACATGGCCCTCCCATCAACTATGGTGCATTGGGGTGGTGCAAAGTAACCTGACCCCCTCGCACCAAAAAGGCGCCCGGACCGTGTGGCCCGGACGCCTTTCATTGTAGCCTGTTGCCCAAAAGAGCTTGATTTAGCAGGAGAAGTCGACGCTGTCGATGATGTCCTTGAGGGCCTTGGCGGAGGCGGTGAGCTCATGCTGCTCGTCATCGTTCAGCGGCACGGGGACGCGGCAGACGACGCCGTCGCGGCCAACGACCGTCGGCATGGAGATAGCCAGATCGGACAGACCATACTCGCCCACCATGAGCGAGGAAACGGGCAGAACGGTCTGCTCATCGCGCATGACAGCGGTGCAGATGCGCTTGACGGCCATGGCGACGCCGTAGTAGGTGGCGTGCTTCTTCTCGATGATGGTGTAGGCGGAGTTCTTGACGTCCTCGGCGATGCGCTTCTCGGCGGTCTCATGCTCCAGGTGGCCGTGAAGCTCGCAGAAGGTGTTCAGCGGAACGCCAGCAACCTGAGCGCTGGACCAAGCGACAAACTCGGAGTCGCCGTGCTCGCCCATGACATAGGCCTGGACATCGCGCGGGTCAACCTCGACGTGGGCACCAAGCATCTGCTGCAGACGGCCAGTGTCGAGCACGGTGCCGGAGCCGATGACATGGCCCTCGGGCAGGCCGGACATCTTGATGGCAGCATAGGTCAGAACATCAACCGGGTTGGAGACGATTAGCAGAATGCCGTCGAAGCCGGACTTCTTAATCTCGGGGATAATGGACTTAAAGATGTTTACGTTCTTGTTGACCAGGTCCAGGCGGGTCTCACCGGGCTTCTGGGCAGCGCCAGCGGTGACGACGATCATGGCGGCGTCGGCGACATCGGAATAATCGCCGGCGTAGATCTTCATCGGCTCGGCAAACGTCATGCCGTGCGCGATATCCAGGGCCTCACCCTCGGCACGGTTCTTGTCCACGTCGATGAGGACCATCTCGGAGAACAGACCACTCTGCATCAGTGCGAACGCCGAAGACGAACCGACGAAACCGCAGCCGACAATAGCGACCTTCTTCTCGTTAACCATTAGAAACTCCCATCTCTCTCCACAAACAAGCCGCCCGGGAACGACCCGAGCGGCTTGCCGTAATCCCAATACATCCAATCGGGACTTTGATTATGCCCCTATTCGCAGCCAAAAATCGACCGTTTACCGAAATTGTTTGCAGTATTCGTAAAATAACTGCACGAAATCGATTTCGAGCTATTGACGAGTCGAAATAACTTTCTAATACAGGCCCGCCTCGCGAATGGCCTCGACAGCCAAAGCGATCTGATCGGGCGGCAGGACCAGCGCCATGCGCACGTGTCCCTCGCCCGAAGGACCAAAGCTCGCGCCCGGCGTCACCACAACGCCGGCCTTCTCCATGAGCTCCTCGCAAAACGCCATGGAATCGGTGCGACCACCGGGAAGCTTGGCCCACACAAACATAGAGCCATGTGCGTTGGGACGCTCCCAGCCCAGGCCCTCAAGACCGTCGCACAGGGCATCGCGGCGCTCCTGGTACTTCAGACGCTGCGCCTCGACCTCATCGCGCGGACCGTTCAGGCAGGCGATGGCGGCCTTCTGAATCGGGAAGAACATACCAAAGTCAATCTGGCCGCGCAGCTTGGCAAAGGCAGAGACCACGTCCTCGCGGCCGACCAAAAAGCCGATACGCGCACCGGTGACGTTAAACGACTTGGAGAGCGAGAAGAACTCAACGCCCACCTCGAGCGCGCCGGGATACTGCAAGAAGCTGCCGCCCGGCTCGCCGTCGAACACGATGTCGGAGTATGCGTTGTCATGGACGATGAGCAGGTCGTGCTCGCGGGCGAAAGCGATGATCTCCTCGTAGACCTCGAGCGTGCCCACCGAGCCGACCGGGTTCGCGGGCAGCGACACGATCATATACTTGGCACGATCGGCCACCTCGGGATCGATACCCGCCACATAGGGCAGGTAATTGTGCTCGGCAACCAGCGGATAGTATTCGAGCTTGGCATCGGCGATCTTGGCACCCGCCTCAAAGACCGGGTAGCACGGATCGGGAACCAGAATGGTGTCGCCCGGATCGAGCAGGGCCAGGCCCAAATGACCCACGCCCTCCTGCGTGCCGTTGCACGACTGCACCATGGACGGCGTAATGCCCGAAACGCCAAAGCGGCGCTCATAGTAATCGCACACGGCCTGCTTGAGTTCGGGCAGGTCGCGCAGGGCATACTTCCACATCTCGGGATCTTGAGCTGCCTGCGTGAGCGCCTCGACCACGTGGTCGTACGGCTTAAAGTCGGGCGTGCCCACGCTCATGTTGTAAATGGTCTTGCCCTGAGCCTTCAGCGCGAGAAGCTTGTTGTTGAGCGAGGCGAAGACCTCCGCGCCAAAGCGGTCGAGACGCTGCGATGCCTGCATGGTGCCACCTTTCGATATAAAAAACGCGGCGCTCCGACAAGAGCGCCGCGCGATACGGGCCATCAGATTGCAAAAGTGTAACGCTTGCAACCCCCGTATTGGTTCAATTTAGCCAACCTTAGTCAACTGGATTGAGCGCGTCGATCTGCGCAAGCCACAGACGCGAGCTAGCGTCACTCGGCATACGCCAATCGCCGCGCGGGCTGAGCGTCACCGAGCCCACCTTGGGACCATCGGGCAGGCAGCTGCGCTTAAACTGCTGGGCAAAGAAGCGACGGTAGAACGTACGCAGCCACGTGTGGACGGTCTTGGCGTCGTAGACGCCCTCGAAGCTCTTGAGCGCCATGCGGTAGATCTTGCCCGGCTCAAAGCCAAAACGCAGCAGGTAGTAGAGGAAGTAGTCGTGCAGCTCATACGGGCCCACCAAATCCTCGGTCTTCTGCGCAATCTCGCCGTCGCCCGTGGGCGGCAGAAGCTCGGGGGACACCGGCGTATCGAGGATATCGAGCAAGACCTCGGCAATGCGCCCGCCAAAGACATCGGCGGCATAGCGTACCAGATGGCGCACAAGCGTCTTGGGCACGCTCGCGTTGACGGCGTACATGCTCATGTGGTCGCCGTTGTAGGTAGCCCAGCCGAGCGCCAGCTCCGACAGGTCGCCCGTGCCGATGACAAAGCCGCCAGCCTGGTTGGCCAGATCCATCAGGATCTGCGTACGCTCGCGGGCCTGGCTGTTCTCGTAGGTCACGTCCTGCACGGCCGGATCGTGCTCAATGTCCTTGAAGTGCTGCTCCACAGCCGCATGGATCGAAACCTCGCGGAAGCTCACACCCAAGTCACGAGCGAGCGACTCGGCATTGGACTTAGTGCGGTGCGTCGTGCCAAAGCCGGGCATGGACACGGCCGTGATACCGGTGCGCGACAGCCCCAGTGCATCGAAGGCGCGCACGGTCACAAGCAGTGCCAACGTGGAGTCCAGGCCGCCCGAAAGACCGATGACGGCCGCCTTGGTACCCGTATGGGCAAGGCGGGTCTTGAGGCCGGCGGTCTGCAGGTCGAGGATGGTCTCGCAACGCTCGGCCAGGTCGCCATGGTCGGCCGGCACAAAGGGCGCGCGGGGGAAGACACGGTCGATGTCGCAGGCGTTGCGCAGGACGGGAGCCTCGGAGAGTGTGCTCTCAAAAGAGAACTCAACAGTCGTGGCCTCCGGCGCATCGTCCGCGCGCGCCCACGTCGTCGAGCGGCGGCGCTCGGCAACCAGACGGTCAAGATCGATATCGGCGACGGCCATATCGCAGGTAAGCAGTTTGGTGGCGGCGAGCTTGGAGCCATTTTCGTAGATAAGGTTCTCGCCCGCAAAGACCATATCGGTCGTGGACTCGCCCTCGCTCGCATCCGCATAGGCATAGGCGCAGTACAGGCGTGCGCTTTGGTTAGAGATAAGGCTGCGGCGATAGTCTGCCTTGCCGATGATCTCGTCGGAAGCAGAGGGATTAAGGATCACCGTAGCGCCGGCAAGCGCCATCTCGGTCGAAGGGGGTGCCGGCACCCACAGGTCCTCGCAGATCTCAACGCCCAGCACCATATCCTCGGCACCTTCATCACAGCAGCGGTAGACAAGCCCCGAACCCAGCGGAACCGGACCCTGACCGGCAAACTCGACCCACACGGGATCTGCGGGCGCCGGAGCAAACCAGCGGCGCTCGTAGAACTCGCCATAGTTGGGCAGATACTTCTTGGCCGTGAGGCCCAAAAGCTCACCCGCGCAGCACACAGCGGCGCAGTTGTAGATATTCTCGGCAACTGCAACGGGAAGACCGATGGTAAAGACAATCGGCAGCTCACGAGTCTCGTCGAGGATATGCACCAGAGCAGCCTCGCAGGCATGCAGCAGCGTGCGATTATGGAACAGGTCGGCCGCGGTATAGCCGGTCAAATTAAGCTCGGGCAGCACCAGCGCACGAATGCCGCGCTCGGCAGCCTCGCGAACAGCCGCCAGCGCAACCTCGGTATTGCCCTCGACATCGGCCACGCGAATCTGCGGCGACGCCGCCGCCACACGCAAAAAGCCATCAGACTGAGAAAGGTGAAGATTCATAAGAATGCTCCCGTGCGTAGACGCCATTCACAACAATTAGCAAGCCCTATTGTAGTTCAACCGCCGGGTCCAACCGCATCCCACCAACTTGGTGAGCTATTGATGAGTTGATGGTATCTGTTAAATGTCACGTACGATTCACATCTGGTGGGTACCCTGATGGCTACACGAAACGAAGCAGATTTACACCGGGAGGACCCCGTATGACAACCAAGTAC
>JAXJPE010000043.1:0-7704 GCA_036426035.1 Collinsella sp. | reverse complement strand
GTAGAGGCGTGACGTATAGCGCCGATGTCGAGGTGTATGGAGCGAGCAGTTACATGCGCTCTATATTTGCGAGACGTTGGTCGAATCGGGTCAGGTGTCGCTCGATTGGCCTTTAGCCACGTATGGTGGTTACAGTATGGGCTGGCAGGCGGTGCGCGACTTGATCGAGGCTGCGGTCGTTTATTCAGACAACGATTCGTTTATTGCGTTACGTGCGGCGTTTGACCGTGTCGGTTACGAGGATTGGATTGTCGGTCTTGGCATCGATTACGATACGGCACTGGATCCGATGAGTGATTTTCCGACCTACTGCCCGCGCACTTCTGCGAGGTTATGGCGCGAGATGAGCGAGTATCTGAGCATGGATACCGAGACTTCACAGTGGTTGTCGGGCCTTCTGGCATCAACATCGCGCTCGTTTATTCGCGATGGCATTGCGGACGACCAAGCCTTGGTGCGCAACAAGGCAGGCTGGATTAGCGAGGATGGTTGCTATTCGACATGCGATGCGGGCCTTATCGACATCAATGGCCGTACCTATGTCATGAGCGTCATGACATCGATGCCGTGGAGCGACCGCTCGAGCGAGGTTGCGGCTGCGATTGCAAAGGCTCTGTTTGATACGCGAGCTGCACTGGCCTAGCGTGTTCGTTTGACGAGGTCAAACAAAATGCTGGTACCATACCGTGGTTGAGAATTTCGTATAGGTTTGGGGAATAGCATGGCTACCATCGCGATTATCGGCGCACTCGAAAAAGAGATCATGCAGATTAAGGAAGAGCTGAGTAACGCTTGCATGGTACAGGAGGCGGGCTTGAACGTTGTGACCGGCGGGCTCGACGGTCTGTCGATTGTCGCCACAACGGCGGGTATGGGCACGGTGAATGCCGCCGCCGCAACACAGCATCTCATTAGTAAATATGCCCCGCAGGCCGTTGTGCTCTCGGGTATCGCGGGCGGTTTGAACCCCAAGCTCCATATCGACGACGTGGTTATCGGCAAACGCCTGCGCTATCTGGATACCGATACCGCGCTTATCGCCGAGTCTGCACCGGGGCTCGAGGAGTTTGGCTCGACGCCTGCGCTGGTCGAGATTGCTGCCGACGTGCTTGCTGAACGTGGGTTTGTTGATGCTTCGACAAATGCAGCCGCTTCGAACGAGGGAGCCAAACAATTCCTGGTCGGCACAATTGCCACGGGTAACCGCTTTGTGACGGGCGCCGCCATGCGCAACGACGCTATCGAGGCGACGCATGCCGATTGTGTTGGCATGGAGGGCGCGGCAATTGCCCATGTCGCAACCAAAAATGGTGTCGATTGCCTGGTGCTGCGTGCTATCAGCGATAATTGTGACGAGGCGTATGATGCGATTTGCGACCGCGAGTTCGATTTGTTCGAGTATGCGCGTGCCGCAAGCGATATCACGCTCGATATCGTTCGACGCATTGCCGCTGCGCAATAGCGCGTTTTTTGCAAGATCCTACGACCAAGGAGTGTCCATGGCCGATTCCATTAACTACCAGCTTGCCAAGTTCGTCGCCAGCTACGGCAAGGTTTCGCAGATCCCCGAGTCCACCTGTCCCGAGGTGAGCTTTGTTGGCCGCTCCAACGTGGGCAAGTCGTCCATTATGAACAAGCTCTTTGGCCGCAAGAACCTGGTGAAGGTTTCGAGCACGCCGGGCAAGACAAGCAACATCAACTTCTTTGAGGCCGACGACGTTCACTTTGTCGACCTGCCGGGCTACGGTTTCGCCCGTCGTTCCAAGGCCG
The DNA here is from genome assembly GCA_036426035.1 of Collinsella sp. Lineage (GTDB taxonomy): Bacteria > Actinomycetota > Coriobacteriia > Coriobacteriales > Coriobacteriaceae > Collinsella. The sequence continues at coordinate 5,934 of JAXJPE010000043.1, read as the reverse complement.
AGCGCGACCGTTGGGCCGAGCTCATCGGCGACTTCTTCGACTCCGAGCGCAGCTTTAACCTGGTCGTGTCGCTGGTGGATATTCGTCACGACCCGAGCAAGCTCGACCATGACATGATCGACTATCTGCAGGGCAACGAGTTCAACTTTATCGTCTGCCTCACCAAGGCCGACAAGCTCAGCCGCACCCAGCAGGCCCGCCAGGCAGCTGCCATCAAAAAGCAACTCAACGTCCCGGCCGAAAACGTAATCATCACAAGCTCCCAAACCGGCACCGGCATCGACGAACTCAAGCGCCGCATCGCCGAAGCCTGCCTCTAATAAGTGCCCCAGCCTAGCAAGAGCCCTCCCCAATAAAGAGCCAAATTATCAGCCCGGCGCCCCTTCAAAGCGTGGGTCCCTGTAGACATCGCTCGCCACGTTGCCATAGGGCCACCCAGGGGCATCCCCTTAAAAATATTCCGCAGCACGAGGCCCGCTTATCCGCAGCTCCGAAGGAGCAGGATAAGCGGGCCTCAAGTGCGAGGACGTTTTTAAGGGGATGCCCCTGGGTGGCCCGGACAGACCGATCGGCGATGTCTACAGGTACTCGATTTGAGCGCCTTCCGTGTCGCACGTCAGAATATGCGTATCACACTTAGGGAACTGCTCGCGCAGCTTGACCTGCAGGAACTTTGCCACGATGGTGTCGTCGGTCACAGCCATAAGGGTCGAGCCCGATCCGCTGATCCAGATGGTCTTGGCGCCGCCGTTAAGGCAGGTGTCGCGCACGGCGTTGTAGTCGGGAATCAGACGGCGACGATAGGGTTCCTGGATGCGGTCGTCATTGGCGGCGGCAATCAGGTCGAGGTTGCCGGACTCAAGACCGCGCGTCATGCCGGCGATGCGGCCCATCTGCCATACGGCGGTGGAGAGCGGAACCTCCTGCGGCACGACCTTGCGCGCCTCGCTCGTATGCACCTCGTAGGGAGGAATCACGGTAATAAAACGCAGGCGATCGCTCACCTCGTAGCGCAGGCACTGGGGGAGCGAATCGGTCGGCGTAAAGGAGCAGACGGCGCCGCCCAGGATAGCGGGGGCGACGTTATCGGGATGGCCCTCGACCTCGGTGGCAATGCGGACGAGCTCGGCACGGTCGACGGTGTGGCCTGTCAGCGCGGCGGCGGCCATAATGCCGGCGACGACACAGGTGGAGCTGGAGCCCAGGCCGCGGGCGACGGGAACGTCAGTCTGAATGTCGATGGCGACGGGGAAGGCCGGCTCGCCCCATGCGGCCAGTGCATCGACAAAGCTAACGTAGACCAGGTTGTTCTCGTTTTGGAATTCCTCGGGGCAGCCCGTGATGGTGAGCTTGTCGGCGCGCTCGAAGGTGAAGTGCGAGTAGAGGCTGACGGCCATGCCGAGGGTGTCGTAGCCAATGCCTAGGTTCGCGCTGGTGGCGGGGACGGTGATTTTGATCATGGGAATCTCCTGGGCGGTCTGCCTGTTTAGTTCGCTGCTCGGGCAGTCCTGGCTCGCTCGGAAAGCACATTAAGTGCTTTCCGGCTCGTGCGGAACTCGCGACGAACTAAACAGGCAGACCCGCATGTCAGCTCGTCATTATCCCGGTGAGTATCTGATAAAAGAAGGTGCGCCGGCTTTCGCCGGCGCCTAGTAAGGGTTTAGTTGGTAGCCATCTTTTTTGCAGCCTGCTCTACGTAGTTGGCCATGTCGGCTACGTCGCAGACGTCTTCGAAGCGGACGGGCTTGGACTCGAGCTCGGCGAGCTGGACCGGGGCAACCGTGTTGGTTGCCTGCTCGAGCACGCGCATGGCCTCAAAGTCGTCCTCGGGAACGTCGAGGCCCAGGGCGTCGCAGCAGGCGCGCGGGAACTTGTAGGGGCTGGCGGTCGAAAGCAGCACGCGGGCCTTGGCGCCCTCGGCGGGAGCGACCTGCTCAAAGACGTGATAGCCGCAGGCGGTGTGCGGGTCGATCACGTAGCCGTTCGCGTCCCAGCAGCTCTTGATGGCAGTGCGTACCTCGTCCTCGCTGGCCCAACCGCAGCCAAAGACGCTCTGAATCTTTGCCAGCAGGTCGGCGGGAACTTCGTAGCGACCAGTCCGCGCCAGCTGCTCCATAAGGCCGGCAACGAGCTCACAGTCGCCATCGGACAGGAAGTAGAGCATGCGCTCCAGGTTAGAGCTGATGAGGATGTCCATCGAAGGCGAGATGGTCGTGAAGAACGGGCGGTTGCGGTCGTAGACGCCGGTGCTCAGGAAGTCAGCCAGCACGTTGTTCTTGTCGCTCGCGACGATGAGCTTGGCGACGGGCAGACCCATGCGCTTGGCATAGTAACCGGCCAGGATATCGCCAAAGTTGCCGGTCGGTACGCAGAACTCCACGGCGTCGCCGGCCTCGATGGCGCCGGCGCGCAACAGCTGCGCATAGGCGGCAAAGTAGTAGACGACCTGCGGTACCAGACGGCCGACGTTGATGGAGTTGGCGCTCGAAAGCACCGTGCCTGCGGCCTCCAGACGCTCGGCAAGCTCCTTATCGGCAAAGATGCGCTTGACGGCGCTCTGGGCGTCGTCAAAGTTGCCGCGGATGCCGCAGACGGCGACGTTATCGCCCTCCTGAGTGGACATCTGCAGATTCTGTACGCGGCTGACTTTGCCCTCGGGATAAAAGACGGTGATGCCCGTGCCCGGGGCGTCGGCAAAGCCGGCGAGTGCTGCCTTGCCCGTGTCGCCCGACGTGGCGGTGACGATCATGATGCGCTCGGCGCCGCCGTCCTGGGCGGAGGTGCGGGCCATGAGGCGGGGGAGCATCTGCAGGGCGACGTCCTTGAAGGCGCTCGTGGGGCCGCCAAAGAGCTCCATCACATAGGTCTGAGGGGCGTCGGTGCCCGGTGCTGCGTCGAGCTTGACGAGAGGCGTGACCTCTTCACTCGCGAACGTGCCGCGGTATGCCTCGTCGACACACGCCGAAATTTCTTCGTCCGTGTAATCGTTCAGTAACATTCCCAACACATTTTGAGCGATTTCAAAGTACGATTTATCAGCAAGCGAGCTGATATCGACCTGCTGGGTGCCAAGCTCGTCCGAGACAAACAAACCCCCGTCGGGAGCGATGCCGGTACGGATTGCCACCTTACTTGAGCATGATAAAGTGCGTCCTCGTGTACTATGATAAGTTCCCATATAACAGTGCTCCTCGGATACCTTGGTCCCAATCGGTGAAACCATGGTATCAGAGCGCGCAAAACAGGTTTGCAGAGGCTTTTAGAAAGGTAACCTCCACGCCATGATAAAAATTGCCAAGTTTGGCGGCTCGTCGGTCGCCGACGCCGAACACTTCAAGAAGATCAAGGCCATCGTCGATGCCGACCCTGCCCGCCGTTTTGTGGTGGTTTCCGCCTGCGGTCGCCGCTTTAAGGGCGACACCAAGGTGACCGACCTGCTCTACCTGGTTAACGCGCACGTTAAGTATCACGTGTCGTGCGAGGAGCTGCTCGAGGACATCGGTCAGCGCTATTTTGATATCGCTGACGAGCTGGAGCTCACCTATCCCATCCGCGAGGAGTTCGCAGCCTTTGCCGAGCGCGCCCGCTCGGGCGGCTACTCCACCGAGGAGCTTGTGAGCCGCGGCGAGTACTTCACCGCTCGCCTGATGTCCGAGTATCTGGGCCTGCCGTTCCTGGACGCCGCGACGGTTGTGGCGTTCCATCACGATGGTACGCTCAGCATGAACCGCACCTCCGAGCTGGTGCAGGAGTACGGCCAGCAGGGTGGCTTTGTTATGCCCGGTTTCTACGGCGCGACGCGTGAGGGCCAGATCAAGCTGCTCGATCGAGGCGGTGGCGATATTTCGGGCTCGATTCTGGCCAAGTGCCTTGGCGCCGATCTGTACGAGAACTGGACCGACGTTTCGGGCTTCTATTCTGCCGATCCGCGTATTGTTCCCGAGGCTCAGCCCATTGCGCGCGTTACCTACGAGGAGCTGCGCGAGCTTTCGTACATGGGCGCAAGCGTCCTGCACGAGGAGGCCGTGTTCCCCGTGCGCGAGGCAGGCATTCCGCTGGTCATCAAGAACACCAATGCGCCGCAGGACCCCGGCACCATCATTAGCGAGACGGCTGACGAGGGCGAGGCGGAGCCCATCATTACCGGCGTGACCGGCAAACGCGGCTTTGTCGCCATCAATGTGGCCCGCGACCGCACCAAGCCCCGTGTCGGCTTTATGCGCCGCGCGCTTTCGGTCTTCGAGCGCTATGACGTTTCCGTTGAGCACATGCCCACCGGTGTCGACCGCTTTGGCGCCGTGGTGCAGGAGCAGGACGTTCACGATTCGCTGTACTCGCTTGTGAGCGACATTCAGCAGGAGGTCGAGCCGCTCGAGATCGAGGTTGTCGAGGGCCTGGCGCTCATCGCTACCGTCGGCCGTAACCTGCGCGGCCGCGCAGGTATCTCGGGCCATCTGTTTGGTATGCTTGGCCAGGCGGGCGTGAGCGTGCGTATGATTTCGCAGAGCTGCGACGAGATCAACATCATTATCGGTGTCGAGGAGAAGGACTTCGACCTGGCGATTCGGACCATTTACCGTGCCTTCTCCGACGAGAACGGCATTGTGAAGGTCTCCGACCTGGAGGCTTCCGCGCCGGTCGATCCCGCCCTGGCTGCGCTCCACAAGTAGCTACTATCTCGCTAGATTTTTGGGACTCGCCTCAAAAATCTACGGCGGGGCGTTTCGTTTCGGTTTCGTTTCGACGGGGCGGGTTTCGTGTCCGCCCCGTTCTTGTATACACTGACAACAATAATCAGCCTGCTCGGCGTGCGGGCAAAAGCCAAAACCTTTAAAGGGGGAAGCATGAAACAGTACACGGTTGCTATTTTGGGCGCGACGGGAGCCGTGGGCACCCAGATGCTCGAGTGCCTAAACGAGCAGGAGTTCCCGGTCGGCAAGCTCAAGCTGTTGGCAAGTGCACGCTCCGCGGGTAAGACCGTTGAGTTCCGCGGTGAGCAGATCGTGATCGAAGAGGCTTGCCCCGAGGCCTTTGAGGGCTGTGATATTGTGCTCGGAGCCGCCGGTGACGATATCGCGAAGGAGCTACTGCCTGAGGCCGTCAAGCGCGGCGCCGTCGTGGTCGACAACAGCCATGCCTTCCGCATGGATCCCGAGGTACCGCTGGTCGTGCCCGAGATCAATGCCGACGATATCAAGTGGCATCACGGCCTTATCGCCAATCCCAACTGCGCGACCATCATCGGCCTGGTTCCCACGTGGCCGCTGCATCAGCTCGCCGGCGTGAAGCGCATGATTGTTTCGACGTATCAGGCGGCTTCGGGCGCCGGCGCTCCCGGTATGGCCGAGCTCGAGGCTCAGCTGGTCGCCCTGGGCCGTGGCGAGGAGATTCCCGAGCCGCGCGCATTTGCCGCCCAGCTCGCGAGCAACCTGATTCCGCAGATTGGCGGCGTCAAGGAGGAGGGCTTTACCTCCGAGGAGATGAAGCTGCAGAACGAGGGCCGCAAGATCATGCACCTGCCCGAGCTGCGCGTGAACTGCACCTGCGTGCGCGTGCCTGTGCTGCGCTCGCACTCCGAGAGCATTACGCTTGAGTTTGAGCGCGACATTACGGTTGACGAGGCCCGTGCTGCGCTGGCTGCCGCTCCCGGCGTCAAGCTGGTTGACGATATGGCTGCCGAGGATGCGCACGAGCGCTTCCCCATGCCGATGGACACCTCCGACCAGGACCTGATTTGGGTCGGTCGTGTGCGCCGCGATATCTCGAACCCCGAGGCCGCGCGTGGCATCACCTTCTGGTGCTGCGGCGACCAAATCCGTAAGGGCGCGGCAACCAACGCCGTCCAGATCGCTAAGCTGCTCTGCGAGTAGCGGTTGACCTGTCCGGCGGGGGCCGGGCTTAGTTTTCAGAACGTCCTCGACCATGTGTGGCGCC
>JAXJPE010000042.1:0-11983 GCA_036426035.1 Collinsella sp. | reverse complement strand
GGCCCTGCGCCAACAAGGTCTCGCTCGACAAGCGGCGCGTAAGTTCCTCGGCACCAAAGCGGTTGTAATAACTCGTATCCATATATATCCCGCTATTCCTCGACGCTGATTCCCTGCTTTTCGAGATAGGCGAGCCAGCGGTTCATCGTGTCCTCGGATAGAGCATGCTCCATCATGCAGGCCTCGGAATCGGCTCGCCCAAATTCGACACCGAGTTCCTGAACCAAAAACGTGCGGACCAGACGATGGCGATACCAGATAGCCGAGCCGACCTCGCGCCCACGGTCAGTCAGGATAACTTTGCCGTAGTGAGACTGTTCGACAAGTTCAGATGCCTTGAGAGCCGAAACCGCCTTGTTGACCGATGCCTTCGAGACGCCAAGGCGCTGTGCGATATCGACCGACCGCACGCCGCCGGTCTCCCCATCTTCGCTTTCGATGCGAACCATGCACTCCAAGTAGTCTTCGTTCGCCACCGTTAGGTGTAGCTCGCGCGAGCTATTTGTCGTATCCATGAACATCCGTCCCTTCTGCACTCAATGGCTGATTCTACCCCATCCAAGCGTCGCGGTATGCCGCGGCATACCGTGCTAGAGTTCTTGTTGCACACGACGACCAAGATTGGAGCGATCTTTATGGAAAACACCACCACGGACCCCGACGTCCTCGAGCGTTTTTTGCGCTATGTCCAGATCAACACGCAGTCCGAGGATGCCAACTGCGACCAGGTGCCGTCGAGCACCGTACAGTTCGACCTTGCCAACGTGCTTGCCGAAGAACTGCGCGAGCTGGGTGCAACCGATGCCCATGTAACCGAAAACGCCTATGTCTGCGCGCACATTCCCGCTAGCGCCGGTTCCGAGAATAAGCCCGCCCTGGGCCTGATCGCGCACCTCGATACCACCGAGGTCGCGCCGGGCGCCGGCGTAGCGCCGCACATCGTGCACTACGAGGGCGGCGATCTGGTTTGCGGCATCGTCGACGGCAAGCCCGTGTCCATGAGCACCGCCAAGCTTCCCGCCCTCAACAACCTGGTGGGTGAGGACCTTGTCTGCACCGACGGAACTACGCTGCTGGGCGCCGACGACAAGGCGGGTGTCGCCGAAATCATGGCGCTTGTCGCACGCATCGCGCAGGATCCCTCCCTGCCCCATCCCGCGCTCGGCATTTGCTTCTGCCCGGACGAGGAAATCGGTCACGGTGCCGAGCTGTTGGATATCGAGGCCTTCGGCTGCAAGTACGCTTACACGGTCGACGGCGGTCCGGTTGGCGAGCTTGAGTGGGAGTGCTTCAACGCCGCCGAGGCAACCGTTCGCTTTGAGGGCCAGTCCATTCACCCCGGCGACGCCAAGGGGCGCATGGTCAACGCGGGCAACCTGTTCTGCGACTTCAACGCCCTGCTCCCCTACGAGCAGCGCCCGGAATACACCGAGGGCTACGAGGGCTTCTATCACCTTGAGGGCGTCTCGGCAACGGTCGACCATGCCACGGCGCGCTATATCGTCCGTGATCACGATGCCGCCAAGTTCCAGCAGAAACTCGAGCTGATGAATGCCGCCGCCGCACTGCTCAACCAGCGACTGGGCGAGGAGCGCGTAACGGTCGAGATTAAGCACCAGTACCGCAACATGGCCGAGATCGTTCGCGACTACCCGGAGCTTATTGATGTTGCCAAGGAAGCCTACCTTGCCTGCGGCGTTGAGCCCCAAGTACTGCCGATTCGCGGCGGCACCGACGGCGCACAGCTGTCGTTCCGCGGCCTGCCCTGCCCCAACCTCTCGACAGGCGGCTACTGTTACCACGGCGTCAACGAGTTTGTCCCGGTCAGCTCGCTCGTCAAGATGACCGACGTCCTGCAGGAGCTCGTCGCCCGTTTCGCATAAGACTGGCTGCATAAGCCCAAAAGACGAATCGCCCCGTCCTCAACCGAGAACGGGGCGATTTTTTGCTGCAATGAGAACAGGTTGACGCGCGCCAGCCTCTTGACGCAAGGTATATCCCAAACTGCCGGCACATAAGGAACGTCCCCAAGAGCCAAGTGTCAAGTGCCGCAAGAGTGTCCCCTTTGACTAGTCATTTAAGAACGTCCCCAATGACTACGTCGATGTTTTGGCAACGACAGCGAGCGGGTCGCATTTGAGACAAGGTGGCGTGAAACGAAAGGGTGCTGACCTTCTGGTCGCGCCCTTGAAGTTGAACGTCAGATTGTCCAAATGCGGCCCGCGCAGCGTCGAGCCGTTACGCGGGCTGGTAAGCCCGCGTAACTCTAATAGTTGGCTTCGTAGCCGTTGCCGTCACCGGTGGGCTCTTCGTAGTAATCGGAGCCGTCGCTCGAATCGTCGGAATCGTCCGAGCCACCCGACGAGGTCGCGGTGCCATATGCGTAGTCCTCGGACGTATTGTTGTTGAGGTCACCGATTGTGGAGCTGGAGCCGTCTGAAAGGCCCATGGTGTTGGGGCCCTTGGGATCCTCACCGGCGTCGACGCGGGCCATCATTTCCTTAAGCTCGTCTTCGTAGACAAAGACATAGCTCACGCCGTCGATCATAGTGCTGTCGTCAGCATACGAAGGCAGGTTGGCCGAGTAGATGCCCTCGACATCCATGCCGCGCATGGCATTAACCGTGGAGACGATATCCTGAACGCTCATATCGGTTACGAGCATATCGGACAGCGAATTAACCAGGCCAAAGATCTTCGTGGCATCGAAGTTATTGAGAATCTGGTTGGCAAGGGCGCCAAGCACCTGACGCTGATGGCGCATGCGCGTGTAATCGCCGTCGGCATAGGTGTAGCGGCAGCGGGCATAGGTAAGGGCAGTAGCGCCGTCCATATGCTGCTGACCAGCGGTAATCTTAATATCCAGGTGCTCGGGATCGTCGACGTCGTCGGTCGCGTTGATGTCGATACCGCCAACCGAATCAATAAGCGACTGCATGCCGTCAAAGCTGACCTCGGCATAGTGAGAAATCTGCACGCCGCACAGCTCGTTGACCGCCTGGACCATGGCCTCGGCGCCGCCAACGGTGTGGCAGGCGTTGATCTTCATGGTCTCGCCCTTGTACACGACCTTGGTGTCGCGCGGAACGGAAATGAGCGTCGCCTGCTTTTGCGTGGGGTCGATGCGTGCCAGGATAATCGAGTCGGCACGATACGTATCCTCGCCCGGACGACCGTCGGTACCAAGAAGCAACACGTAGAACGGATCTTTTGCCTCATTGGTATCGACCAGAATCTGGCGCAGGTTGTTGGTAATGACATTGGAGTCGCCAAGCTTGCCCATGATAGTGGCAAACCACAGACCCGCAGCAGTCGTGGCGCTCAGCAGCACGCCGAGTACGGCGATGAGAGCTACGCGGCGAACCGTGTGGCCGCGACGGCGCTGACGGGCGCGCTCGGAATAGCGTGCGACATTGTCGCGGCTGTAGATCTTGGCCTGCGCACCAGTCGAGGGTCTTCGGGTGTTATCCGCTAGGGGTTTCTTGTTAAACATAGGCAACCTGCATTAGTAGATGACGGGATCGGGAACGGTGGCATGTTCGACATGCGCGCCAAGCGCCTGCAGCTTTTCGACAAACTGCTCGTAGCCACGTTTGATGTGATGGATGGCCGAGACCTCGGTAACGCCATCAGCGATAAGACCGGCAACCACAAGCGCTGCGCCGCCACGCAGGTCGGGCGAGGTGACCTGTGCGCCCGAGAAGCCCTTGACGCCGTGAATCATGGCGTGATGGCTCTCGATACGAATATCGGCACCCATACGCACGAGCTCGGAGGCGAACATAAAGCGGTTCTCGAAGATGTTCTCGGTAATTACGGAGCTTCCGTCGGCAAGGGCCGAAAGCACCATGATCTGCGCCTGCATGTCGGTCGGGAAACCCGGGAACGGAAGCGTCTGGATATCGACCGGCCTGATGCGCTCGACGCGATTGACGTGGACGCCGTTCTCGATACGCTCGCACTCGATGCCCATAAGTTCCATCTTTTTGAGCACCATTCCCAGGTGGATGGGGCAGAAGCCCGTAACATCGACGCCGCGCTCATCGGCCATGAGGGCGCCGGCGACGATAAAGGTGCCGGCCTCGATGCGGTCACCCACCACGCAATGGGTAACGGGATGCAGCTCCTCCACGCCCTCGATGGTCACGACGGGCGTGCCTGCGCCGACGATCTTGGCACCCATCTCGTTGAGCATGTTGGCAAGGTCGACGATCTCGGGCTCGCGGGCAGCGTTGTCGATAACCGTGGTGCCCTGTGCGCGCACGGCAGCCATGATGAGGTTCTCGGTGGCGCCCACGCTCGCGAATTCGAGCGTGACGGTGGTGCCGTGCAGACCCTGGGGAGCGCTGGCGTTGATGTAGCCGTGGGCGGTGTCGAACTCGACGCCCAGAGCCTCGAGACCCAAGATATGCATATCGATCTTGCGAGCGCCCAGGTTGCAGCCGCCCGGCATGGCGATCTTGGCGCGATGGAAACGACCCAGCAGGGGGCCCATCACGGCCGTAGAGGCGCGCATCTTGGCGACAAGCTCGTAGGGAGCCTCCCAGGAATCAACCTGGGAGGTATCGATTTCGAGCGTGTGCTCATCGAGAACTTCAATCGTGGCGCCCATGCCCTTGAGCACCTTGCCCATCACGTGGACATCGGAAATATCGGGCACGTTCTGCAGCGTCGTCTTGCCCGGCGCCAGAAGCGTTGCCGCCATGAGTTTGAGCGCGGAGTTCTTGGCACCCGAGACGGGCACGGAGCCTCCGATGGCGTGGCCACCCTCAACGCGGATAATATCCAAGGTCTACCCTTTCAAAAAGCATGCCCGGGGTGGCTGGGCCATCCCGGGCATGATGTGTTCGCAAATGGTCGAACGCTAAATCGTTTGACTATTGGGCAAGCTTGAGCTTACACCATGCGATTTCATTATAGAGGTAGGCGCGGCGTGCATCATCCTCCGACAAATTACCCAGCTTCTCTTCAAAACCTTGAATATCAGCTTTAACCTTGTCGGCATCGACGGTCGCCAAATCGCAAGCGCGCTCGGCGAGAACGGTCACGACATCTTCCGCAACCTGGGCATAGCCGCCGGCCACGGCAAACGTGTGGTCGACAGTGCCCATGGCCTTATCGGAAACGCGAACGTAACCGCGGTCGATCGTGCAGATTTCGCTGGAGTGAGCAGGCAGAACGCCAAACTCGCCATCCGTAGACGGAATCGACACAAACGCAGCGTCACCCTCATAGGCGAGGCTCACGGGGCACACGATGCGGATACGCATAACCTACTTCTCCTCCATCTTGCGGGCGCGCTCACGCACGTCCTCAATCGTGGAGGCATAGCGGAATGCCTGCTCGGGCAGGTCATCGGCCTTGCCGTCGACAATCTCGGCGAAGGAGCGGACGGTATCCTCGACACGGACGTAGACGCCGGGGTTGCCTGTGAACTTCTCGGCAACATGGAAGGACTGCGAGAGGAACTGCTGAATCTTACGGGCACGGTTGACCGTAAGGCGCTGCTCCTCGGACAGCTCGTCCATACCCAGAATGGCAATGATGTCCTGAAGGTCGGAGTACTCCTGCAGGAGCTCCTGGACCTTGACGGCGACACGGTAGTGCTCCTCGCCGACGATCGAGGGATCGAGGGCGTCGGAAGAAGACGCGAGCGGGTCGATGGCCGGGAACAGGCCGAGCGACGAAATGCTACGCGAAAGAACCGTGGTAGCGTCGAGGTGGGTGAACGTCGTGGCAGGCGCCGGGTCGGTCAGGTCGTCTGCGGGGACGTAGACAGCCTGGACGGAGGTAATGGAGCCCGTCTTGGTCGAGGTAATGCGCTCCTGGAGGTCGCCCATCTCGGTTGCCAGCGTGGGCTGGTAACCAACGGCGGACGGCATACGGCCCAGCAGTGCGGAAACCTCGGAACCTGCCTGGGAGAAGCGGAAAATGTTGTCGATGAACAGCAGAACGTCCTGGCCACGATCGCGGAAGTACTCAGCGGTGGTGAGGCCGGCCAGACCGATGCGCAGACGCGCTCCAGGCGGCTCGTTCATCTGACCGTAGACCAAGCAAGTCTTGTCGATAACGCCGGACTCACTCATCTCGAGATAAAGGTCGGTACCCTCACGGGTACGCTCGCCGACGCCGGTGAACACCGAGGTGCCGCCGTGCTCCTGAGCGAGGTTGTTGATGAGTTCCTGAATCAGAACGGTCTTGCCGACGCCGGCACCGCCGAACAGGCCCGTCTTACCGCCACGAATGTAGGGCTCAAGAAGGTCGACGGCCTTGATACCGGTCTCGAAGATCTCGGTCTTGGTGGTGAGCTCGTCAAAGCGGGGCGCTGCGTGGTGAATGGGGTAGAACTCCTCCACCACGGGCATGGGCTTGCCGTCAACGGGCTTGCCCATAACGTTCCAAATACGACCGAGCGTCTTGGGGCCAACGGGCATCTTCATGGGCTCACCGGTATCGGTGGCGACAAGGCCGCGCTGCAGGCCGTCGGTCGAGGACATGGCGACCGTGCGGACGACGCCGCCCGGAAGCTGGCTCTCGACCTCGAGGATCGTGCTCAGGTGACCGATCGGGGTCTCGGCCTCGACCGTGAGCGCGTTGTAGATCGGGGGCACCGCGCCGTCAAACTTGACGTCGACGACAGGGCCGATGATACGAACGATGCGACCATCACCGGCAGTCGTCTTCTTGGTGGCTTCCTCGACCGCAAGCTTTACGGTGTTATTAGCCATTACTGTTCCTCCAATGCTGAGGCTCCGCCGACGATCTCGTTAATCTCGGTCGTGATCGAAGCCTGACGCACGCGACTATACGTGCGGGTAAGGGTCGAGATGATCGCGGTGGCGTTTTCCGTCGCGGAGTGCATGGCCTTACGGCGTGCACCCTGCTCGGCAGCCGCCGAATCGATCAGGGCCTGGTAGATGACCGTCAGGATATAAGACGGCACAAGCTTGCCGAGAACATGCTCGGGAGAGGGCACGAACTCGAACGTGGACGAGATGCGCTTAGGGGCGTCGGTCTCGTTCTTACGCGGACCGTGGGCCATAGCGATCATCTCGGGATCGAGCGGCAGCAAGTGCTCGACGCGAAGCTCCTGATCCACGCGGTTCTTGGCGTGGTGGTAGACAAGCTCGACACGGTCAAGCTCACCGGCACGATACGCATCGCAGATATGAGAGGAGATCATGCGAGCCTGATTGAAATCGGGCTCGGAGGAGTTGCCCTCAAAGTGCATGACAACGTTTGCGCGGTCGCGGAAATACGTGGCCGGCTTGCGTCCGCACGCAATGATCTCGCACTCGATGCCATCGTTCGCCCAGGAAGCGGCGAGCTTTTCGGCCGTGCGCTCCACCGTCGTATTGAAACCGCCGGCAAGGCCGCGGTCCGAAGCAATAACGACAATCAGGCCACGCTTAACGCTCTCATGCTTATGCAGCATGGGATCGTTGCCCGAGCAGGAGGCGTCACCGGCGACCGTCAACATGACGTCGGTCAGCGCCTCCTTATAGGGCTCGGCCTGCTTGGAGCGATCGAGGGCACGACGGATCTTGGCCGTAGAGACCATCTCCATCGTGCGCGTGATCTGCTTGGTCGTGGTAACCGAGGAGATTCGCTTCTTAATGTCGCGAAGGTTGGCCATAGGGCTTAGTTCTCCTCTGATCCAGTCGTATCGGCATGGTGCTTGGCCATGAACTGCTGCTTAAAGTCGCCGATGACGCGCAGGAGCTCAGCCTTGGTGTCATCGTCGATCTTCTTGGCGCGAACCTTGTCGAGCAGCGAGCCAAAGCCATTGTCCATGTACTCGACGAGCTCGGCACGGAAAGGCAGCACGTCGGCGATCTCCAAATCATCCAGGAAGCCCTCGTTGCCGGCAAACAGCGTAACAATCTGCTCGGAAACCTCGAACGGCTTGTAACGCGGCTGCTTAAGGAGCTCGGTCATGCGGGCACCGTGGGTAAGCTGCTTCTGCGTAGCCTCGTCAAGGTCGGAGCCGAACTGCGTAAAGCCGGCGAGCTCCTGGTACGAAGCGAGGTCCAGGCGAAGGTTGCCGGCAACCTGCTTCATGGCCTTGGTCTGAGCGTCTCCACCGACGCGGGACACGGAGATGCCCACGTCGACTGCCGGGCGCTGGCCCTGGAAGAAGAGCTCGGACTGCAGGTAAATCTGACCATCGGTAATGGAAATGACGTTGGTCGGAATGTAGGCCGAGACGTCGCCGTCCTGGGTCTCGATGATCGGCAGGGCCGTCATAGAGCCGTAACCGTTCTTCTTGGACATCTTGACAGCACGCTCGAGCAGACGAGAGTGCAGGTAGAAGATGTCGCCAGGATAGGCCTCGCGTCCGGGCGGACGATGCAGCGTCAGCGACATCTGACGGTATGCCACGGCCTGCTTGGACAGGTCATCGTAGATAACGAGCACGTGACCGCCGGGGTTGGTCTCGCTGGCGGGCTTACCGTCCTCGCCGTTGTACATGAAGAACTCGCCGATAGCGGCACCGGCCATAGGCGCGATGTACTGCATAGGGGCAGAATCGGCAGCGGTGGCCGAAACGATGATGGTGTAGTCGAGCGCACCGTGCTGAGCGAGCGTCTCGCGGATGTTAGCAACCGTGGAGGCCTTCTGGCCGATGGCGACATAGATGCAGACCATGCCCTTGCCACGCTGGTTGAGGATAGCGTCGATGGCGATGGCGGTCTTACCGGTCTTACGGTCGCCGATGATAAGCTCACGCTGGCCGCGGCCGATAGGCACCATGGAGTCGATAGCCAACAGGCCGGTCTGAACCGGCTCGCACACCGGGGTACGGTCGATGACACCGGGGGCCTTGAACTCGATGGGGCGACGATGCGTGGCGACGATGTCACCCAGGCCGTCGATAGGCTGGCCGAGCGGATTGACGACGCGGCCGAGCATGGCACGGCTCACGGGGATATCCATAATGCGGCCAGTGGTGCGGCACTCGTCGCCTTCCTTGATGGCGTCGACGGCACCAAACAGAACGGCGCCGACCTCGTCACGGTCAAGGTTCTGGGCGAGGCCGAAGACGGTCTCACCGGTATCGGAGCTCTTGAACTCCAGAAGCTCGCCTGCCATGGCGCTCTTGAGGCCGGAGACGCGCGCGATGCCGTCGCCTACCTCGTCGACCGTTGAAACCTCATGCGTATCGACCGTCGCGGAGAGGCTCGTGAGCTGCTCCTGCAGTTTCTTGGCGATATCCTGGGCATTGAGGGTTTCGGACATTAGGCTTCACCTCCGTACGTATTAGCAGAGTTTGCGAGGGTCTCCTGCGCGACGCGCAGCTGCGTCTTGACGGAGATGTCACGACGCTCGCCGCGGGCCTCGAGCACCAGGCCGCCCACGATAGACGGATCGACCTGCTCGATAAGGAACACCTTGCGGCCGAAGTCCTGCTCGCATTTCTTAGTGATGGTTTGACGCAGCTCGTCGTCGAGCGGGATCGCCGTGGTGACGGTCACGCCCACTACATCCTCGTCTTCCTCGGCAACATACTTAAAGGCAGCTGCCACCTTGGGAAGAAGGTCGAGCTGGTCGCGCTTGGACATGGTGTCGAGCACGGCGATGATCTCGGGACTGGCGGAAGCCAGGCGCTCGATCATCTCGAGGTCCTCGAACACATGGTTCTCGGCCTTGGCGGCTTCCATGAGGGAGCGCGCGTAGGTCTCGAGCACCTTGTCCTGATAGCGGCTAGTCGGCATTCAGGCTACCTGCTTCCTGGATGTAGCGCTCGATGAGCTTCTTCTGCTCGGTCTCGTCCTCGAGTGCCTCGCCCACGATCTTGGTGGCGACGGCGACGGACAGGTCGGCGATGGAGCTCGCGGCACCGGCGTAGATGGACTTGCGCTCGTCCTCGACGGTCGTGTGGGCCTTGGCGATAATCTCCTCGGCCTCCTTGTGAGCAGCCTCGATGATACGGGCGCGCTCGGACTCGGCGTCCTTACGGGCCTCGAGAACGATGTCGGCAGCCTGACGACGGGCGTCGGTGACGATCGAGTCGGACTCAGCGCGCTTGGCGATAGCCTCCTGCTTGGTCTTCTCGGCCTCGTCGAGGCTCTCCTCGATCTTCTTACCGCGCTCCTCCATGGTTTTCATGATGCCCGGCAGGGCGACCTTGGCCAGCACGATCCAGATGATCAGGAAGGCGATAAGCGCCGGGATGAACTCCGCCATCTTAGGGATGAGGATGTCCGCACCGGCAGCGCCGTCCTCGGCGAACGCGGAAACCGGCATGAGCAGCGCGGCCGCGGACGCGGAGAGTGCGATCGCGCTCTTCTGGGATGAAAGATTCATACTTGACGCTCCGTGCTATTTAACGATCAGCGCGACAACGAAGCCGATCAGAGCCAGAGCCTCGCCGAAGGCGGAGCCCATGATGAAGACGGTGAACACGCGGCCCTGGACCTCAGGCTGACGGGCCATAGCACCCGTAGCACCCAGAGCAGACAGGCCGATAGCAAGACCAGCGCCGATAACACCGAGACCGTAACCGATAACTCCCACGATTCCTCCTTTGTCGTGCGTGTCTTATTTCACGCAGGATAACCTTTTTATAACTGCCGGGCTCCATGGGTACGGGCACCGGCGGTTTAACGAATTGCCTTACCTTTAAGACCCGAACGGGAGACTACTCTTCCTCCGCGACCTCCTCTGCCTCGGAGACATACACGGCGGTAAGGACCGTGAAGACGTAAGCCTGGATGGCGCCGACCACAAGCTCGATCGCGTAGATCAGGATGAGGATGGCAAGCCAGGCAAACGAAGGCAGGGCGCCGACGGCGTGAGCCGCGGAAGCTTGCTGAAGCAGCGGCTGCATGAACATGCTCGCCATGATGGCGAACGAACCCATGACCACGTGTCCTGCGAACATATTGCAGAACAGACGGACGGCGAGCGTGATGAGGCGCAGGAAGGTCGAAAAGAGCTCGACGACCCACACGAGCACGTTCATCGGGAAGCTCACGCCCTCCGGGGCGAGGCTCTTAATGTAGCCGATCACGCCGTGAGCCTTGCATCCGTAGTAGATGAAGTACACGAAGGCGAAGATGGCGAGCGCGGCGGTGGAGCCGATTGCGCCGGTGCCGGGCTTCATTCCCGGAATCAGGCCGATCATGTTATTGATCAGGATGAACAGGAAAAGCGAGCACAGGAACGGGAAGTGCTTCTTCCAGTTCTCACCCACGACGCCCTTGCCGATATCGTTCTCGACGTACTCGATGATGTACTCGAAACCGTTGACGAAGAAGCCCTTGGGGACCAACGTCTGCTTCTTCTTGAACACGGCCAGGACGATCAGGAGCACGATCGTGGAGACGATCAGCCAAAACGAGTACTGCGTGATGCCGCAGCTCAGATCGCCCACGACGGGGGTGGAGCTGAACTCGCTGACCAGATGATTAATCTCATCAGGCAGCTTTTCAAAAATTTCCACGACTTACCTTTCGACCTCATGAGGATCTCGCAGCGCCTTGGCGACACGAACCGTGCAGGCGGCCATAAAGGCCACGAAGCCGATCGCCTCGCCCAGGAGGAACATGCGAAATGCCTCTCCGAACAACACAAACACAACCAAGGTAAAGACGAGCAGGGCGATTGCCGAGACCGCCAGACTCACCATACCCTTGAGCATGTCCGCATTCTGTTTATCGTCAAGAACCGGCTTGAGCGTAAAGACAAAGGGAAGGAAGGCAATTGCGCCCGCGATGGCGCCTGCAACGATAGCGAGCAGATCGGCTATCTGAAACACTGGCGTCCTCACTTTCCTTTTTTAACGCTTCCCAGAACAGTTCCCGCCAAACATTGGTGACTATTGTACGAGCCAATCGCTAAAGTACAACCGAAAAAGCATCGGTTAATACGCACCTGTTCGTTTTCTTAAGACCTTCTTTATGCCGCAGGTAGGTAATACGTTTTTCTCGAACCCCTCTAGGCTAAACGTCCGTTAACAGGAGTGCGCGTGGACGTCTTT
>JAXJPE010000041.1:0-1968 GCA_036426035.1 Collinsella sp. | reverse complement strand
TCTGGGTGACGACGGTGGCGG
Organism: Collinsella sp.; assembly: GCA_036426035.1. Classification (GTDB taxonomy): domain Bacteria; phylum Actinomycetota; class Coriobacteriia; order Coriobacteriales; family Coriobacteriaceae; genus Collinsella. Next base: position 1,947 of record JAXJPE010000041.1, on the reverse strand, counting down.
CGTGCCAACGCTTATAGCGCTTGTGCATCTCGCGGCCGATGCCCTGCTGCAGGTGATAGCCAATGTAGCCCTGGGACATGGCGCCGCACTCGGGCAGCGGCATCTCGGGGGTGCCGATGGCGTCGTGGGCGGCGGCGAAGGCGTTCTGGATCATGCCGACCTGCGGGCCGTTGCCGTGGGTGATGATGATCTCGTTACCCTGCTCGATAAGACCAAGGAGAGCGTGGGCGGTGTTGCTCACGGCCTGGATCTGCTCGACGGGGTTGTTGCCGAGGGCGTTGCCGCCAAGGGCGACGACAATACGATCGGGCTTGCCAAGAGGCTTAGACATTGCTGGAATCCTTTCTGTAAAAGGCCTACAACCCATTAATAACCCGCGTCCGTGCAATACGCGAGTTTATTAAGGTTTATATTCTCTTTATCGCTCATTTTATTCATTTTGAAAATAGTTGAACGGTGAACGGTCGTTTTTATCCGCTCAGCGTACAGAACCCCAGCTTAGGCATATCTACGCCATTTACGTGCGACTTTATTTTAATAGAGCAGGGATTAGACCAGATTATGCGAACTATATCTCCGCTAAACGCAAAACTGGCAGCGTAATATCTTACTCGCACTATACGAGATTCTATGCATTAATAAGACGAGTATGCACCTCTGCAAAAACATGGGGCTTTTCATTCAGCATAAGGAATAAAGATGAGCTCCAAAAAAGCAACCAGCCCCAAAGCACGGGGATAGAAGGTAGCAACAGCCAAAACCTCCATCCATCCCCAAAGTAACGCGAGTTTTCGCGGCAAAGCCGCGAAACAGCGAAGGGGACGGAATACCCGACCAACCACGTCCTTCATCAGCCCACACAATCCGAGGACGTAGTCGTAGCAGGATCTGAGGGCTGACCTTCGCGGACACTCCGCAGGACGAAAGAACCCCCGCCGCACGAAGTGCGCAGCGGGGGTTCTTTCATGTCCGAGGACGTCCGCGAAGGTCAGCCCTCAGATCCTGCAGTGAGAGACCTAGGCCTCGTTGTACACCGTCTTGAGCTTCAGCAGGTGAGCGTAGCGGTCCATAGCGGCCTGCTCGTTCTCCTTGAAGAGCTCCTCGGCGCGCTCGGGGAAGGAACGCGTCAGCGAAGCATAACGGGCCTCGTTCATCAGGAACTCCTGATAACCGCCCGCGGGCTCCTTGGAATCGAGCGAGAACTTCTTGCCGGCAGCAGCCTCGGGGTTGAAGCGGAAGAGGTTCCAATAACCGCACTCGACAGCCTTCTTCATCTCGGCCTGGCAGTTCTGCATGCCGCCCTTCTTGATGGAGTGCATCTCGCAGGGGCTGTAGCCGATGATGAGGGACGGGCCGTCGTAGGCCTCGGCCTCGTGGATGGCCTTGAGGGTCTGAGCCGGGTTGGCGCCCATGGCGACCTGCGCCACATAGACGTAGCCGTAGCTCATGGCAATCTCGGCCAGGGACTTCTTCTTGGTCACCTTACCGGCAGCGGCGAACTGAGCGACCTGGCCCAGGTTCGAGGCCTTGGAGGCCTGACCACCGGTGTTGGAGTAAACCTCGGTGTCGAAGACGAAGACGTTGATATTGTGGCCGGAAGCCAGGACGTGGTCCAGGCCACCGAAGCCGATGTCGTAGGCCCAACCGTCGCCACCGAAGACCCAGAAGGACTTCTTGGTGAGGTAGGCCTTGTCGGCGAGGATCGCCTTGGAAGCATCGCAGCCGCACTTCTCGAGCTCGGCAACGTAGGCAGCAGCAGCGGTCTTGGAGGCCTCGGCGTCGTTGACGGAGTCGATCCAAGCCTGGCCAGCGGCCTTGAGCTCGTCGGACGGACCATCGGCAGCGATGATGTCCTGGGTAGCGGCGATCAGCTTCTTCTGGACGGCCTCGTAACCGACGGCCATGCCCAGACCATGCTCGGCATTGTCCTCGAACAGGGAGTTGTTC
>JAXJPE010000040.1:0-3096 GCA_036426035.1 Collinsella sp. | reverse complement strand
TGCATACGCTTTAGGTCATCGCATTCGGCTTCTATATTCGAACTAAACTCGAACTAATCTAAATGATTTGCTCAAACACTCTTCAGAAGCTCGTTTTTCACTCTGAGTAAAACGCCCTTCCCAGTCAGTCCACGAACAGGAAGGCAACTCACAGCGAGCGGAGTCGAAGCCCTCTGCCGTCGGTCGTTCAAAATGCACGACAACCTTTTCGATATCCCCATCTGCAATCAGGTCAGAATGAACGACCTCGGTACCGTCTTCGAATGTCATATACGGGTACATCACGTAAACCACCTCGCAATCGTAAATCCAGTTTAGCATCAAGCTATTGCACCAAAGACAGCAAGCCCCCTTGATGAGTTGATGGTATCTGTTAAATGTCACGTACGATTCACATCTGGTGGGTACCCTGATGGCTACACGAAACGAAGCAGATTTACACCGGGAGGACCCCGTATGACAACCAAGTACACCGACGCGCCGCGCACGCGCGTCATGACACCGGCATCGCTCAACAACGGCGTGCACGAGAACCATTCCATCGGACAGACCATGGCCATCGCGCCCAAAAAGGGCCTGTTCGACGACATTTCCATTCCCCAGATCATCGCCGGCGCCGCAGCTGCCGCCACGAGCGTCGCGCTTGCTTCCAAGATTGGCATCGCTGGTTCAGTAATTGGTGCCGCCGTGAGCTCGGTCATCACCGTTGTGTCCTCGCAGGTCTACCGCCACTTTATCTCTGCCAGCGCCGAAGCCCTCAAAGGTACGCACGCCGCCGCCGACTATCCCGCCGGCGCCTATGAGCCCGTTGAGCTTAATGCCGAGGAGCACCTGGGCGGCGCCGCGACTACGCAGGAGATGCGCCAGGTTGCGGGGCGCGCGACCACGGCGCGCGTCGCCCCCAACAGCCTGCGCGCCAAGGCAGCGGCCGAGCGCAGCCAGACGCAAAAGAAGGTCATCGTCTTCTCAATCGCCATCGCCATCGTCGCGGTCATCGCCTGCGCTGGCGCCATCCTTATCACCACCGCCGGTGAGGGTCTGGGCGAGCGTCCCGAGCCAATCCTTTCGTCGCGCACGACCGAGAGCGATGCAAATGGCAACACCCAGTCGCAAGATCAGCAGGCACAGGCGGACGGCACGCAAGACAGTTCTACCTCTGCCGATTCGTCCTCGAACACCCAAAACCAATCGCAGGGCACCGATTCCTCTACGGCCAACGGTGGCACGCCGTCCGACACGGCCAACTCAAGCCAAACGACTGACGGTTCACAGCCGAACACGGGCGGCCAGACGGGCGACACCACGTCGGGAACGGGTGCAGCAGACAGTAGCAACACCAACAGCTCGAGCGGAACCGCGTCCGGCACGGCATCTGACAACTCGAGCCAAGGCACGGCATCGGGCAACTAAGCACATTTGTCTCTCATAGATAACCGACCTGTATAGCGGGCGCGAATCGACAGCGGTTCGCGCCCGTTTGCCTCGGGCGCCGCCATGGCGAACGCCATGCGATGGTAAGATGCTTTACATGTGTAAAGAGGAGATTTGCCATGAGCAAGACAATAGTTAGGCCCACGCTATCGCTGGGCAACCACATCTATCTGTATCGCCTGCTGCGCGATGCGATTGGGTGCGGCAAGCAAACGTTTATGACGCAGGTCGAGGAGGCGCTCGCCGCAGGCGACATGACTGCTTATGACCTGGGCTTTGAGTCCACGCGCGAGCTGCTCGAGGAGCTCAACGACTGCATTAAGCTGACCGTCTTCAAGGGCGGTCGCCTGTATGCCACCGTCATCGCCAACGAGGCCTGGGATGCCGCACTTGCCAAGGGCGAGGACAAGCCCAAGGCAGCCAAGGGCGCCAAGCAGTCCTACAAAAAGAAAAAGCGCGGCGAGAAGGACCTCAAGGCAGTGCGCCCCAAGCACGTTAAGCGTCCCGAACCAGAATCCATGGTTGAAACCGTACCGGAATCCGAGCCCGAAACAGAGATCGAAGTCGCTATTGAGGTAACAGCAGAAGCCGAAGCCGAAGCCGCCGCCACGACCGATCCCGAAGTCATATCCGAGCAGGAAGCGGCTGCGGAGCCCAACGAGGCTCCCAAGTCGACAACCGAAGAGGCGGCTGGCCAGCCCGAGGCGCCCGTGTTCCAGAACCACGATGTCTTTGGCGACAACACCGAGGACAATCAGTCCGACGAGCTCGCGGATCAAGATGCTGCCGAGGCAACACCGGAGCCCGAGGCGCCCCAGCCTGCCATCTCGCTCACGGTTGTCTACGACCCCGAGAACGCCAACGCCGGCATCACCACCATGGTATCCACGCCGGTCGAGGCCAAGCCGAACGTCGAGGCAGAGGACACTCCGCAGGCCGATGCCAAAACCGGGACCGAAGACACGTCCATCTCCGTGGAACCGACAGATTCCATAGCTAAGCCAGAAGCGGCATCTGAGTCTGCACCTGTCATTGAGTCCGCATCCGCACCCGCCTGTGACCAGGCTCCCACACCTGCACCGACTCCGGTCCCCAATTCAGCACCGGCCCCCGCTCCCGCAGCACCGACCATCCCCGGGGACTTCCCCATCGATTTCGCGACCGAGGTCTTCTGCCCTAGCCCGCTGCTGCACCAGCTGTCGACTTATCTCCCCTACGGCGCTGACACCCTCGGCATCGTCGGCGAGTACTACTGGATCGCTCGCGAGCGCGGTACCATCGAGGCCGGCCGTAACCGCGCGTGCTTCCCCCTGCGCTACACACAGGCCGGCAAACGCCACGAAGTCACCGTACGCATTCGCCGCAACACCACCGGCGGCCTCGGAGCCACCTGGGCCATCGACAAGGTCGAAGCCCCGGTCGAGTAAAAAACGGCCTCGGATAGCCAATTGACCATCCGAGGCCGTTTGAATTCAGGCCTTTTAGTTGTCATCGGCGCATATAGACACCAGAGAAGCAAGCTCATCCTCAAGTTGCGGAGCAAAGTATCTAAAAGAAACCTGCGCTCCGGTCGGTATCGACTCAATCATATTCGCAGCATTATCTGAAACTCGGTACGATGCAGTTTCACCTGTCTTCAAATCCTCTATTGAGCAGACAGCGTCT
>JAXJPE010000039.1:0-30183 GCA_036426035.1 Collinsella sp. | reverse complement strand
TACGATAACCCGCCGCAAAAGATGCCCTATCTGGTCATCATCATCGACGAGCTTTCGGACCTGATGATGGTCGCCGGCAAGGATGTCGAGGCCTCGATCGTCCGTATCGCCCAGCTGGGTCGTGCCGCCGGTATTCACCTTATCGTGGCTACGCAGCGCCCCAGCTCCAATGTGGTGACGGGCCTTATCAAGGCCAACATCACCAACCGTATCGCCTTTAACGTGGCTACGGGTATCGATTCCCGCGTCATCATCGATCAGATGGGCGCCGAAAAGCTCACCGGTTTAGGCGACATGCTGTTCTCCAAGGTCGACTGGGGCAAACCCCGCCGTATCCAGGGCTGTTTTGTCTCGGACGACGAGATCAACGAGATCGTCGAGTTCGTTAAGTCGCAAAGCGAGCCCGATTACCACGAGGAGATCCTGTCTGCCGTGGCGCCCGCTTCCATGTCCATGGCTGGTGGCGGCGGCATTGTTCGCACGGGTGTTGCCGAGCCGCAGGATGACGACCCGCTTATCTGGGAGGCCGCCCATATTGTGGTGGAATCGCAGCTGGGCTCCACATCTGGCCTGCAACGCCGCCTCAAGGTTGGCTATGCGCGCGCCGGGCGTATTATGGACATGCTGGAAGAAAAGGGTGTCGTCGGCCCGCCCGACGGTTCCAAGCCACGCGAGGTCCTGCTGGACGAGGAGGGGCTCGCTGCGCTGGAGTCTGTCGACGCCGAGATGGCACGTGAAGATCGTGAGTTTGGAGGATTCTGATGGCTGCACGCTTTGGTGACATGCTGCTCGAGCAGCGTCGCCGGATGGGCCTTTCCATCCAGCAGGTCGCCAACACCATCAAAATCAGGCCGCAGATCATCGAGTTTTTCGAGACCGGTAACTTTGCATCGATGCCCCCGCGCGGCTATGCGCAGGGCATGATTTCGAGCTACGCTCGCTTTTTGGGGCTTAACCCTCGCGAGGTCGTCAACGCTTATTTTGATGACCTCATGGCATATGAACGCGAGACCTCGCAGCAGGGCGGTCGTTTTCAGGATGCTGCCGGCTACGTTAACTCGCGCTCGTCGGTCGATAACGGACGCTTTCTGATGGTTCAGGGTGGTCGCTCGACGCGGTACGGCCAGCGCCCTCCGCAGGCGGGCTATATCACCGAGACGGGCTCCAGCGAGGAGATTCGTTCTCAGCGAGATCGCTTTCGCAGTACGCCCATGCCTGATGACCGTGCGCTTCCCGCCGCTCGCGGGTTGAGTCGCGATCCCCGCGCCGGTTACGGCGACGGTGGCTACTCCGGTCGTGGTTATCGCGGAGTTTCTGCCGGGCGTTCCCACGGTGGTTACGCCGACGCCGATACCACGCAGGTGACGCCGCGCCTCCGTTCTCAATCGCAGCCTTACGGGCAGCGCTCTTCGGCGCCTCGCTCTGGCCAGCTTGGCTATCAGAACCGTGGCGAGCTTGCGCCGCGTTCGGGTCAGCGCGGCTCGCAGAGCCAAGGCGGATATCGTGGTCGTCCCGATAGCGGTCGCGGCCGTATGCCGCAGGGGAATGGGCGTGGCGGCTCCAGACGCGCACGCAGCGGCGGGCGCGTCTCCCAGAACAACGGACTCGATCCGCGTATCGTTTACGCCGGCATCGGTGCCGTGGCGCTTTTGTTGATTCTGCTCATCGTGGTCCTCCTGCGTGGCTGCGGCTCTTCTGCACCCGAGTCGACGCCTGAGACGCCCGCGGCCACCAAGACGACGACCAAGAAGTCTTCCAAGAAGACCGAATCTGTTGACGAGGATGAAGGCACCGACGAGGCGACGGATTCTGCCGATTCCGATGCCGCCAAGGCGAACGCGAAAAAGAAAGAGGACGAGGTCATCAAGGTCAAGGTCTCCGTTGCCAAGGGCAAGACCGCCTGGATCGAGGTCAAGGTCGACGGTAAATCGGTCTTTGGCGCCCAGGCAACCGGTCCCTTTGAGCAGGAGTACACGCCCGAGTCCTCGATCGAGATCACCACGTCCAAGCCCTCCGATGTCACGGTTACCAAGAACGGTGAAAAGGTTCGCTACGACACCAAGACATCGGGTGTGGCGCGCGTGACCATTACCGTTCCCAAGAAGGAGACCGCAGAGTCCGAGGATGGCGAGAGTACCGACGGCACCGACGCCCAGTCTACCGACGGCACCGACCCTCAGTCTACCGACGGTACCGACACGGCATCCGACGGCCAGACTGCAAACGATTCAGATGACTATTCGTACGACAGCTACTAAGGCTCCCCGTACCGAAAGGAAGAACCATGGCTAAAGATTCCAGCTTCGACGTTGTGTCCGAGGTCAATATGCAGGAGGTCGATAACGCCTTCCAGCAGACCGCCCGCGAGATCTCTCAGCGCTATGACCTCAAGGACTCCGGCGCCACCATCGAGCTTTCGAAGGGCGACAAGCTCTTTACGATCAATGCCCCGGCCGATTTTGTCTCCAAGCAGATTATTGACGTGCTGAGCTCTAAGCTCATCAAGCGCGGCATCGATCTTAAGGCTGTCTCTTGGGACGCGCCGCAGGCGGCTTCGGGCGGTACCGTGCGCGTGCTCGGCCATATCGTCGAGGGCATTGACCAGGCGACCGCCAAGAAGATTAATAAGGACATCAAGGATCAAAAACTCAAGGTCAAGGTGACCATCGAGGCCGATAAACTGCGCGTTTCCTCGGCCTCTAAGGACGCGCTGCAGACCGTGATCCAGTTCCTGCGCGACCAAGACTACGGCCAGCCGCTGCAGTTTACCAACTACCGCTAACTTACTCGAAAGGACCGTTCTCCAACATGGATACACCTTTGGGCTCCGTGCTCTACATCACCCTCGGGTGCGCTAAGAACGAGGTTGACACCGACCGCATGCGTTCGCTGCTGACCGCCGCGGGCTATGAGGAGGCATTCGATCCGCAGGACGCCGATATCGCTATCGTCAACACGTGCTCGTTTCTCGCCTCGGCGACGTCCGAGAGCATCGAGACCACGCTCGAGCTCGCTAACGAGGTGCAGGACGGCGTTCGCGCCTGCCCCATCGTCATGTGCGGTTGCGTGCCGTCTCGTTACGGCGATGACCTGCCCGACGAGCTTCCCGAGGTCGCGGCCTTTGTGAAGGCCGATGAGGAAGACGGTATCGTCTCTGTCATCGATGGCGTGCTGGGCGTGGAGCGCGAGATCGCTGCCTATATTCCGCAGGTCAAGCGTACCGTCGAGGGTGCCGTTGCCTATGTCAAGATTTCCGATGGCTGCAATCGTTTTTGCAGCTTCTGCATGATCCCCTACATTCGCGGTCGCTATCATTCGCGCAATGCCGAAAGCATTATCTCCGAGGTGCGCGACCTGGTTGCCGGCGGTGTGCGCGAGATTGTGCTGATCGGCCAGGACACGGGCATCTGGGGCACCGACTTTGCCGACGAGGACGTCGCCGAGGGCTCGCCGCGCAATCTGGCGCAGCTGCTGCGTGCCGTCGCCGAGGCTGTGCGCCCGCATAACGTCTGGGTCCGTGTGCTCTATCTGCAGCCCGAGGGCATGACCGAAGAGCTTATCGAGACGATTCGCGATACGCCCGAGGTGCTGCCCTATATCGATATCCCCGTACAGCACTGCGATGCGCGCATCCTTAAGGCCATGCGCCGCTCCGGTTCGCGCCAGGAGCTCGAGGATCTGTTCCGCGACCTTCGCGAGCGCATCCCCGGTATTGTGATTCGCTCCACGGCCATGGTCGGCTTCCCGACCGAGTCCGACGAAGAGTTCCGCGACCTTATCGACTTTATGGACACCGTTGGCTTTGACTACACGAGCGTTTTCGCCTACTCGCGTGAGGAGGGCAGCCTGGCCGCCAAGATGGAAGGCCAGGTCGATGAGGAGGTTAAGCTCGAGCGCGCCCAGGAGGCCATGGATCTGGCCGAGTCGCTCGGTTTTGCCGCCACGGCAGCCCATGTGGGTGAGCGCGCCCAGGTGATCGTCGATGGCATCGAGGAGACCGAGGACGGCGCCGAGCTGATCGGTCACGCCTGGTTCCAGGCGCCCGATTCCGATGGCGCGGTGCATCTGGACGCCAGCGAGGCGTCCGTGGGCGATATTCTGACTGTCGAGTTTACCGATAGCTTCTGCTATGAGCTTATCGGTCATGTTGTGGAGTAGGAGAGCGTCGTGGCAAACGAGAGTAATAAGGAACTGACGAGTGTTTGGACGCCCGCCAACATCGTGACGTGCGTTCGCATCGTCTTTATCCCGGTGTTCATGATCGTCTCGGCCCTGTCTCACGCGAGCGTTGCCGGTACGGACTGGAGCACCTTCGACGGCCCGCTCGCCGCCGCTGCCTTCATTCTGTATGTGATCCTGTCGTGCACCGATAAGGTCGACGGCTATCTGGCGCGCTCGCGCAACGAGATCACTGATTTTGGCAAGTTCTTGGACCCCATCGCCGATAAGCTGCTCGTGTTTTCGGCCCTGCTGCTGTTCCTTGATTTTGGCGCGGTGACCGTGTGGTCCGTGTTCATCATCCTGTTCCGTGAGCTGCTGGTGAGCGCCCTTCGCATGGTCGCGAGTGCTGCCGGTGTAGTCGTTGCCGCCGATAAGCTCGGCAAGTACAAGACGGCGACCACGATGGTCTCCATCTGCGGCTATCTGTGCGTCTTTGCGATGGCCGGCCTTCAGCTGGGGCCGGTGTCGCTGCTGCTCGGTGTCTATTCGGTGTCGCGCTTCCTGTACGTCATCGCCGTGATTTTGACCATTGTCTCGGGCGCCCAGTACTTCTGGAACTGTCGCAAGATCGTCTTTTCGGTCTAGGTCCTGGTGGGTATGACGGAGTCTTATTTGCAGATCGCCGCAAACAACGAGGAGCTGGCGCGCGATATTGTCGAGCGCGCGAGTGCCCGTGGTGTGACGGTGTCGACGGCGGAGTCGCTGACGGCGGGCATGATCGCCTCGACGATTGCCGATATCCCGGGTGCCTCGGCGGTGCTTCGTGGCGGTGCGGTGACCTACTGCGATGAGATCAAACATCGCGTGCTCGGCGTCGAGCAGGAAACGCTCGATCGGTTTAGCGCCGTGTCGCACCAGACGGCGCGCGAGATGGCCGTGGGCTCGCTGGACCTCTATCAGAGCGATGTGGCCGTGAGCGCAACGGGCTACGCTGGGCCCGGTGGCGGCACTGAGCAAGACCCCGCCGGTACGTTCTATATTGGGTGGGCGTATCGCGCGGCCGATGGGGGAGCGCCGGTTGTCGAGTCTGCGCGCTGTCATTACGAGGGCGATCGGTCGTGCGTTCGTGCCCATGCGGTCGCGGAGGCTTTGGAGCGCATTGTCCGCGTGCTCAATTCTATGGAATAGACGTGGTTTAAGGGGCCTTAGGGCCCCTTAATTGTGGAGCTAGGGACCTTTAACGGTATTGGTGTTTGCGCTGGTACATGACCTAAACTTGTTCGATTACCCGTATTTGTGATTGGTGGGGTCAAGCGTTTGGTCGGTGATTGGTTGGCGTTTGGTCGGGTTTTGGAATGGTCGGGTGCATATGATGAATCTGAACGGTTGACCACGAACAGCCGTTCGTTTATTATCGTTTCAGGTTGTTAAGAGGAGGGCTATTCATGGCCAAGAATTCAGGTCCCGTACGTACCGTTCATGCACGCACGACGGGTAAAGAGCGCGATGAGATGATCGCCACCACCAAGGCCGAGATCGAGAAGAAGTTCGGCCAGGGCTCTATTATGAGGTATGGCGACGGCGGTCCCGAGCTCGAGGTCGAGGCTATTCCGACGGGCTCTCTGGCACTCGATGCCGCCTTGGGTATCGGCGGCGTGCCGCGCGGCCGTATCGTCGAGATTTATGGCCCCGAGTCCTCCGGTAAGACGACGCTTTCGCTCGAGATCCTTGCAGAAGCGCAAGCCATGGGCGGCGTCGTTGCATTTATCGATGCCGAGCACGCGCTTGATCCCACCTATGCCGCGCGCATTGGTGTCGATATCGACGAAGTGTTGATTTCCCAGCCCGATACGGGTGAGCAGGCGCTCGAGATCGTCGATATGCTTGTGCGCTCCGGTGCCATCGACGCCATCGTCGTCGACTCTGTTGCCGCCTTGACTCCGCGTGCCGAGATTGAGGGCGAGATCGGTGACACGACGGTGGGTCTGCAGGCTCGCTTGATGAGCCAGGCGCTGCGCAAGCTCGCCGGCTCGCTTGCCAAGTCCAACACGACCTGCATCTTCATTAACCAACTGCGCGAGAAGATCGGCGTCATGTTCGGCAATCCCGAGACCACCACGGGCGGCCGCGCGCTCAAGTTCTTCTCTTCCGTGCGAATCGATATTCGCAAAATTGATACCATTAAGCTCAAGGACGAAGTTATCGGCAATCGCGTGCGTGCCAAGGTCGTTAAGAACAAGGTGGCCGCTCCGTTCCGCTCGGCTGAGTTTGACATCATGTACGGCACCGGCATCTCCAAAGAGGGCTCGATTCTGGATATGGCCGTCGAGTGCGGCATCTGCAAAAAGATGGGGTCCTGGTTTGCCTATGGCGAGGATAAACTCGGCAACGGTCGCGAGGCCGCCAAGACGTTCCTGCGCGAGCACCCCGATTGCGCTGACGAGATCGAGCACAAGGTTCGCCTTGCCTGCGGTCTCGAGTATGACGACGATGCCCCCTCCGAGGTTGAGCTGACCGACCAGCCTGCCCCCGAGGAGTTTGATGAGCTGTACGCCATCGATGGCTCCGCGATGCTCGACGATGACGACGAGTAGCGGATGCCGACATGTCGTATACGGTGACCGAGGCCACGGTCGTCTTTCCCGATAAGAAGGCGGCCTCCTCGTTCTCGAGCGGTTATGCGTCTAAAAAGCCCTGCGCGCATATCGATTGCGATCTCGAGGGCGGTTATGAACGTTCCATTTGGATTCCCGTGCGCGTGGCGCGCCTGTACGTTAAGAACCGCCCCGATCTTCCCTGTGATTGGGATGACTTTCGTGAGGCGGTGCAGCTTATCGAACGTAAATGTGCGCTCACCATGGTGACCGAGATGCTTTCGCGCCGCGATCATGCCACAGGCGAGGTGCGCGATAAGTTGGTGCGCTATGGCTTTCGACAGCCCGCGATCGATTTTGCGGTTGCTCGAGCGACCGAGTATCGGTTTTTGGACGAGAACCGTTTTTGCTCGTACTTTATCGAAGAGCGCAAACGTCGCGGCTGGGGACAGCGCAAGATCGAGGTTGAGCTCAAGCGTCGTCATGTCGTGCTTGACGATATCCCCGGGTATCCCGAGGCATATTTTGCCGTGGATGACGACTTGGCCCGCGCTTCGGCCTTGCTCGCTAAACGTCGCGTCCCCGAGGTCCGTGCATTCGAAAAGCTCGTCAGGTTTTTGATGGGTAAAGGTTTCTCGTATCACATCGCCGCCGATGCCGTTAGGGCACGTCTCGATGCCTTAAGCGAGGAGTGTGCCGTGTAAGCATAGCACCCGTTACGCCGCTGCCGTTCACCGCTCGATTGGCGCCGTGCCGGGTGCGTTTATTTGACAGTTGTTGCGGTTCAACGTAGGATAAATACCGTCATTTGCTTTGTGATATGTGCTCATCTGTGATGAGTTTGTTTATATGTTTATCTGTATCCGACCCGCATAAGCTGCGCCCATATTACTCAAATGTCGCGAGCCGTTCGTAAGGACGGTTCGCTTTGCTGTGTAACGAATCCATAAAAAGGAGTGAGCATGCCTATCATTGCAGCGCTCGTTGGCCTCGTTTTGGGTGCCATCGCCGCCATTGCCTACATGCGCACCGCCAAGCAGGGTAGTCTTCACGAGGCCGACGAAAAGATTCAGTCGGCACACGCGCAGGCAGAGTCCCTGATCGGTGATGCAAAGCGTCAAGCCGAGACCCTCAAAAAAGAGGCTCTGCTCGAGGCTAAGGAAGAGATCATCAAGAACAAGCAGGCCGCCGAGGCCGAGGACAAGCAGCGTAAGAGTGAGATTCGCACGCTCGAAAACCGCGTGATGCAGCGCGAGGAATCGCTCGATCGCCGCAACGATGCGCTCGATAAACGCGAGCATCAGTTGTCCAGCCAGGCCGGTCAGGTCGAGAAGCGCTCTCGCGAGCTTGAGGAGCTCTGCGCCAAGCAGACTTCCGAGCTTGAGCGTATTGCCGACCTTACGCGCGAGGACGCTCACAAGGAGCTGCTCGACAAGGTCCGCGGCGAGGTTACCCACGAGGCGGCCACCATCATCCGTGAGTCCGAGCAGCAGGTCCGCGCCGAGTGCCACAAGACCGCCCAGGAGATTCTCTCCCTGGCGATTCAGCGTTGCGCCGCCGACCATACCGCCGAGGTCACCGTCACTTCCGTTCATATTCCCTCCGATGACCTCAAGGGTCGCATTATCGGTCGCGAGGGTCGCAACATCCGCACCTTTGAGCAGGTGTCCGGCGTCAACCTCGTGATTGACGATACTCCCGAGACCGTTGTGCTTTCGAGCTTCGATCCGGTCCGTCGTGAGACCGCCCGCGTGGCGCTCGAGAACCTCATTGCCGACGGTCGTATTCACCCTGCCCGCATCGAGGAGATGTATCACAAGGCCGCCGATTTGGTTCAGCAGCGTGTGCGCGAGGCTGGCGAGCAGGCCGCCTTCGATACCGGTATCCACGACCTGCATCCCGAGATCGTCAAGACCCTGGGTGCTCTTCGCTACCGCACCTCGTTTGGTCAGAACGTTCTGCAGCACTCGCTTGAGGTTTCTGACCTGTGCGGCGTCATGGCCTCCGAGCTTGGTCTGGACGTTGTGACCGCCAAGCGTGCCGGTCTTCTGCACGACCTGGGTAAGGCCATTGACCATGACGTTGAGGGTCCGCATGCTGTGATTGGTGCTGAGCTTGCCCGCCGTTATGGCGAGAAGCCCGTCATCGTCCACGCGATCGAGGCCCATCATGCCGACGTCGACCCCAACACGGTGCTTGACGTTCTGGTCCAGGCTGCCGATGCCGTCTCCGCTTCTCGTCCCGGTGCCCGCCGCGAGTCGGCCGAGAATTACATTAAGCGCCTTGAGAAGCTCGAGGAGATCGCCAACTCTCACGACGGCGTCGAGCGTACCTATGCCATGCAGGCCGGTCGCGAGGTTCATGTCATGGTTCAGCCTGACAAGATCTCCGATGCCCAGTCCACGGTGCTTGCGCACGATATCGCCCATCAGATCGAGGAAGAGATGGAGTATCCCGGTCAGGTTCGCGTTGTCGTGATTCGCGAGAGCCGTGCCGTCGATATCGCTAAATAACATGAACGACGCGAACGAGCTCATCTCATTTATCGCGTCGATGTCGGGGGAGGGCAACCTTCGCGTCGAGGAAAACCTTGGCGAGGGGTATGTCCGCCTCCGCGTTTCGGAGGCCGAGCGCCGTCAAGCCAAGCATGACATTCAGCATGTAGAGGACATTGTCATCGAGATGCTGCGCAATGCTCGCGATGCCGGAGCCGATAAGGTCTATCTTGCCACGACCAAGGAGGAGGGTGTTCGCACCCTCCTCTTCCTGGATAACGGTTCGGGTGTGCCGCAGGATATGCAGGAGCGTATCTTCGATGCCCGTGTCACTTCCAAGCTCGAGAGCATGAAAATGGACCGTTGGGGTGTTCACGGTCGTGGTATGGCGCTGTTCTCTATCAAGCAGAACACGGATGAGGCACGCGTTGTTACATCGGGCGTCGATTTGGGCTCCGCGTTTAAGGTGTGCGTTGCCACCGATCGCTTGGGTGAGCGCGCCGACCAGTCGAGCTGGCCTCAGGCGGTTAAAGACGAAGACGGCCGCTATGTATGTGCTCGCGGCCCCCACAACATCATTCGTGCGGCCTGTGAGTTTGCCCTTGAGGAGCTGCGTTGCTGCGATGTGTATCTGGGCTCTCCGTCCGAGATCGCTGCGACCCTGTACGCTCAGGCTTCGAGCCGTCTCGATACGTCGCGCCTGCTCTTTATCGATGACGAGTGCGAGCTTCCAGTTATCGATCGCTTGGGCCTTGCCTCGGATGCCGAGGACTTTATCCGGATCTGCTCCGGTCTGGGCCTTGAGATGTCCGAGCGCACTGCCCACCGAATTCTGTCGGGTCAGATTAAGCCCGTTCGCGGCGTGACTGCGCGTCTGCTGCGCGAGCGCGACTCCACCTCTCATGCTCCGGCTCCCATCGATCTTGCCAAGGACCGTCGAGGCCTTCGTATCGCCAAGGATGATATGGCGCAGTTTTCGCGTGCGGTCGAGCGTGACTTTAACGACCTCGCTGCCCGGTATTACCTCAATCTGTGCGGCGACCCTAAGATTCGCGTTTCGCGTGATCGCATCACGGTGACGTTCGATCTTGCCAAAGAGGAATAAAATCTTTACCGAGTCCGCTCGGTACGATACAGTTATTGCAGTTAAAACGTACTTTTAAACGCAGGAGTTTCTTCATGGATTGCCTGAAGGTATCAAGCAAATCATCGCCCGCGTCCGTTGCCGGCGCTATTGCCGGCATGGTCAAAGATGGCGTCCCCGTCAACATTCAATGCGTCGGTGCCGGTGCCGTTAACCAGGCCATTA
Source organism: Collinsella sp. (assembly GCA_036426035.1). Classification (GTDB taxonomy): domain Bacteria; phylum Actinomycetota; class Coriobacteriia; order Coriobacteriales; family Coriobacteriaceae; genus Collinsella. The sequence goes on along the minus strand of JAXJPE010000039.1, from coordinate 19,624 downwards.
AGGCCGTTGCCATTGCGCGCGGCTTTCTGATTCCGACCGGCTTTGATGTCTCCTGCGCGCCTGTGTTCTCCGACATCCTCATTAACGGGGAGTCGCGCACGGCAATTCGTCTCTCTATCTACGTTCACCAGATTAATCGGTCTGCCATGGATAGCGTCGTCATGGACGACGTTAAGCCTGTTGCGTAAGCGAGCCATCTGCACGCTTGTAGCACCTATGCGCCCCGTCGATACCATCGTTAGGATGTAAGCTCATGGACCAGCGTTCCGTACGCGATATTCTTGCCGGTAAAACCTACTTTATTCGCACATTCGGCTGCCAGATGAATCAGCACGACTCCGAGCGCGTGAGTGGCTTGCTCGATTCGTATGGCTGTCTTATGGCGCTCGATCCCGAGCATGCCGATATTATCGTGTTCATGACGTGCTGTGTTCGCGAGGCTGCCGATACGCGCCTGTACGGTCAGTGTAATTCCTGTAAGAGCCTTCCTCCTTCGCCTTCGGGAAAGCGTGTGGTCGCCGTGGGCGGCTGCATCGCCCAGCGCGATGGCGAGGGCTTGCTCACCAACGTCGATAACGTCAACGTCATTTTTGGTACCCATTCTATTGCTCACGTGGCCGAGCTTATCGCCGAGGCGTTTTTGGATGGCAAGCGCCATATCCGCACGAATGAGCATGAGGATACCGACGCCATGAGTATGCCGTGGCACCGCGAGACGCAATATCACGCTTGGGTGCCCATCATGACTGGCTGCAACAACTTCTGCACGTACTGCATCGTGCCGTACGTCCGTGGTCGTGAGAAGAGCCGTCCCTTCGAGGAGATTGTCGACGAGGTGACAGGTCTGGTGCGTCAGGGCGTGCGTGAGATTACGCTGCTGGGCCAAAACGTTAACTCCTACGGTCGTGACCTCTTTGGCAAGCCGCGCTTTGCCGATCTGCTGCGCGCCGTGGGCGATACGGGTGTCGAGCGTATCTTCTTTACCTCTTCGCATCCCAAAGATCTGCTGCCCGAGACCATAGATGCTATGGCCGAGACGCCTGCCGTCATGCCGCAGCTCCACCTGGCCGTTCAGTCGGGCTCCACGCGCATCCTTAAAGAGATGAATCGTCGTTATACGCGCGAGGATTATCTGGGCCTGGTCGATCGTATTCGCAACCGTATGCCCGATATTGCGCTTTCGACCGACATCATTGTGGGCTTCCCGGGCGAGACTGAGGAAGACTTTGAACAGACGCTCTCGCTTGCCGAGACGGTGCGCTATGCCCAGGCCTACACGTTTATTTACTCCAAGCGCGCCGGTACCCCGGCAGCTGAGATTTATGATCCCACCCCGCATGAGGTTATCCTTGAGCGCTTTAACCGTCTGGTCAAGGTTATCGAGACGACGGCGCACGAGTATAACCAGGGCGAGCTTCACACCGTGGTGCCTGCACTTATTGAGGGTACGAGCAAGAAGAACGACGCTGTCCTTCTGGGCAAGAGCCCCAAGAACCAGACGGTGCATGCGCCGATTCCTGCTGGCTATAGCATCGATCAACTCATCGGCAAAATCGTCGATGTTGATATTGATGTCGCCAAGACGTGGTATCTGTCTGGCTCCGTCGTGGGCGAGCCTCGCTAATGATTTCTCCTGGTGCAAGCCTTTCTGCTGTAGCGATTGTCGGTCCGACAGCGGTCGGAAAAAGCGACGTTGCCGACCGCCTGGCTGCTCGTCTATCGTCCGAAGTGTTGTCGTGCGATGCGATGCAAATCTATCGCGGCATGGACATTGGTACGGCCAAGATGATGCCCGAGGAGTGTTCGGCTCCTCTGCGCCTTATCGATATCGTTGATCCGGGCGTCGCATATTCTGCCGCGCTTTATCAGTCGGACGCTCGAGCGCATATCGAGCGTCTGCTTGGTGAGCAACGTCTTCCGGTCTTTTGCGGCGGTACGGGCTTGTATCTCAAGGCCGCTCTCGATGAAATGGATTTTCCTTCGGGAGAACTCGAGGACGAACGCCGCGCGCGCTATCAGGAGCTTGCCGAGCGCATTGGAGAGGAAGCATTGCATGCCCTGCTTGCCGAGCGCGACCCCGAATCTGCTGCCGTGATTCATCCCCATAACGTGCGTCGTGTGATTCGTGCGCTCGAGATGCACGATGACGGCGTGTCATATGCCCAGCAAAAGTCGAAATTCAGCGTCCCGCGCGAGCGTTATCATGCCTTGTGGTTTGGTCTGACGCGTAGCCGTGAAGTGCTCTATGAGCGCATTAACCTGCGTGTCGACCTTATGTTTGAGCAGGGACTGGTTGATGAGGTCCGTGGCCTTATGGACCAGGGCCTGGGCGATGCACTGACGTCGATGCAGGCAATCGGTTACAAAGAGATTATTGATGCCTTGCGTGGCGCTATTACCATGGATGAGGCCCGTGAGCTTATCAAGATGCGCTCACGTCGCTATGCCAAGCGCCAGCTATCCTGGTTTAAGCGTGACGATCGCATCGTGTGGTTCGATATGGATGAGTTTACGATCGATGAGGTCGTTGATGATATTTACCATCGCATCGAGGCTGCCTAATGGCTCGTTTCCCTTTGGTCCCCACGGCGCCTGAACCCGAGCGCGCCATCTTGGTTGGTGTTGAGTGGCGCGATAACGCCTGGCCGCTCGACCGTTCGCTCGACGAGCTCGAGCGTCTAGCCCACACTGCTGGGGCCCAATGCGTTGCACGCTTGTCTCAGCGCCTGGTCAAGCCCTATCCCAAATCGTTTATCGGCTCCGGAAAGGTTGAGGAGCTGTGCGGTTTGGTGCATCGCATGGATGCGGATGTTGTTATCTTCGACGACGACCTGACGCCCTCGCAGCAGTCCTATCTTGAGAAAGCCGTGGGCGAACCGGTCAAGATTATTGACCGTACGGCATTGATTTTGGATATCTTTGGCCTGCATGCCCAGACGCGTGAGGGCCGCTTGCAGGTGCAGCTCGCACAGTTGCAGTATCTGCTGCCTCGTCTGCGAGGTATGTGGAGCCATCTTGCTAAGGAACAGACGCGTGGCGGTATTGGCTCGCGCTTTGGCCAGGGCGAAAGCCAGCTCGAGGTCGACCGTCGCCTAATTCGTAATAAGATCGCAGCTCTTCGACGCGAACTGAAACAGGTTGAACAACGTCGTGATGTGCAATCGAAAAGCCGTATTGAATCGCCGGCGTTTCGCGTGGCGTTGGCTGGCTACACCAATGCCGGCAAGTCGACGTTGCTTAATCGTTTGACGGGATCCACGGTACTTTCGCAGGATAAGCTGTTTGCCACGCTCGATCCTACGACGCGCTCGTACCGTTTGCCCGGTGGCCGTGGCATGACGATCACCGATACCGTTGGCTTTATTCAAAAGCTGCCCCATGGCCTGGTCGACGCGTTTAAATCTACGCTTTCCGAGGTGCTCGGCGCCGATTTGATTCTTAAAGTTGTAGACGCTTCCGATGAGGATTACGAGCGTCAGCTTGAGGCGGTTGATCGTGTCCTTGACGAGATCGGTGCCGGTGAGCGCTTGACGCTTACCGTGTTCAATAAAATTGATCTGCTCGATAGCGTCGATCGCTTGAGCTTTCGCCGGCGCTATCCCGAGGCGGTGCTGTTCTCGGCTCAGACGGGTGAGGGTCTTGATGACTTAGTCGACCGCATCGCTCGTGAAGCGGCCGCTACAGACGTGTTGCTCTCGGCCGATATCCCGTATCGAGAGGGCGCGTTAATCACGCTCGTGCACGAACAGGGAACCCTTCTGCACGAGGAATATCTTGAGGGCGGCGTTCGTATTGTGGCAAAGATGCCGGCCCGTATCGCACCACGTCTTGAGCGTTACCGAACGGAATAAATCAGCTCCAGCACACCCAAGATAATCGGTTGATGGAGCAGATAGAACGGTAGTGCATGGCATCCGAGGCTCGCGAGCGCCGGGATGGGATTCGCATAGGCCCATGCTGGCGCTTTGCGGTTTGCTTTTTGTGCCGTTCGAGCGGCAAAGAAGCCTGCGAGGTACATAAAGAAGAAGGGTATGAGCGGATAGTAATCACCGGAGACAAAGTCTGGATCTGGGAAACCCAGCCAAGCTAGATAGGGGATAGGGTAGACCGCTTTAGGAATGCTCCAGGTACAGGCAAAGAGTATGAGGCAAATCGTTATACCCCATATTGCAGGCACCCTATCGAGAACCGGGCGCGCGAGTGCAACAATGGCAGTGCATGCCGCCATGCAGAAAATGATGCCGAAGTTCACCGAGTCATCGACTGAGACAAGCGTCGTTGCGACCCATACAACTAAAGCGGCAGCGGCATATTTGGCGGCACGCTTGATGTTGTTGCGCGAGAGGGTGCACATCCAGCCGGCAATAAGCAAAAATACCCAACTGATGCTGGCGCGCCAGATGTCTTGGAAGATGGTCTGGGTAAACCAGGGCATGTCCCAACCATATAGGTAGGCAAGGTCGTAGCAGGCATGAAATCCCGCCATCGACAGCATGGTAAACCCGCGAATGGTATCAAAGACCGTGATGCGTTTTTGCATTACGAAAACCGGCGCATCAAACCGACGACCTTGCCCAGAATCGTGGGATTTGTCGCGTAGATAGGCTCCATGGTGTCGTTTTCGGGCTGCAGGCGAACACGCCCCTGCTCCTTATAGAACGTTTTGACCGTTGCGGAACCATCGATCATGGCCACGACAATCTCGCCATTCATGGCACTCTTCTGTTCGCGAACGATGATGTAGTCGCCGTTATAGATACCGACGTTAATCATCGAATTGCCGTGGACCTCGAGGATAAAGGACCCCTGGTCCGTTGCGATCTCGGTTGGGATGGTAAAGGTGTCCTCGATATTCTGCTCGGCAAGAATAGGAATTCCTGCGGCGACACGGCCTACGAGAGGCAGCGATACGGTTCCGCGGGGCGCCGTGGGCTCATCGGACTTTGAGATGGATACGGAAGATCCGTCCTCGTCAAAGAGCTCGAGAGCGCGAGGCTTGGTGGCGTCACGCTTGAGCAAGCCGCGTGCTTCGAGTGCGGAGAGATGCGCATGTACGGTGCTAGGGGAGGAAAGGCCCACAGCCGAAGCCATCTCGCGCACACTGGGCGGATAGCCCTTCTCCTGCTGATATTCCTTGATGAAGTCGTAAATTTGCTGCTGACGCTTGGTAATTTTGCGAGCCATCAGGGATTCCTCTCTACCCATACCAAACAAATGTTCTATTTTTGCTTGACAGGAACAACTGTTCGAAGATAATAATAACCGAACACTCGTTCCCGCGCTAGACTTTTTTGTCCCCGCGGCTTGATAAAACAGTTCTCGTCAAAACAAACGAGAGGAGAACAGAATGAACGCAGCGGATATGGTCCAGGGAAACCTCGCTCTTAAGCTCGAGGCGCCCGCCACGCCTGCCTTTACGGTCGTGAAGGGCGGACGCTCTCATTTTCAGGCCGTGGCCACTAAGCCCGTTCGCACCCAGCGTGCGTCCGTTGCTTCGGCTCCTGTTGCCCTGAAGGCCACGACGATTGTTGCTGTTGCCGTAGCGTTCACCCTGTTCTTCGTGCTCGCCACGTCAGTTTTTTCTGCTCGTCAAGCAGCATATGCCGATTCCGTAGCTAACGTCACCTACGAAACGGTTCGTGTGCAGTCCGGCGATTCCCTGTGGTCGCTTGCCCAGGAGCATCCCATCGATGGCCTTTCCACACAGGAGACTTCCGACATGATTCGTAGCGTCAATCACCTCGATCGCGGCTCTCTTTATACTGGTGCAGTTCTGAAAGTTCCGGCTCGTTCGTAAGATTTCCGCTCGGTCGCATGGTACCCTTGTTATCGTTTAAGAGGAGGTACCATGCGCTGTCCCAAATGCGGCAAAGCACATACCCGCGTTGTCGATTCCCGTATGCAGGAGTCGAACAACACTATCAAGCGCCGTCGAGAATGCTGTTCGTGCAATTATCGCTTTACGACGTTCGAGCGCTGCGAAGATCCCATCGAGGTTATTAAATCCGACGGGTCAAAGCAGCGGTTCGATCGCAACAAGCTGCTGGTCGGCCTGATGCGCGCCACGATTAAGCGCGATATCGACACGAAAAAGCTCAACGAGATCATCGATGATATCGAGGTGGAGCTGCGTTCCCGTACGCTGACGGCCGTTACGTCCCACGAACTGGGCGATATGGTGCTCAAGCGCCTGGCCAAGATCGACAAGGTGGCCTACATTCGCTTTGCCTCGGTCTATCGCGATTTCAAAGACGTCGACGAGTTTTTGCAAGAGCTCGACAAGCTAAGGTGATTTCATGTCCAACATTACCGTTAACATTAAGCGTCTCGATCCCACGGTCGAGCTTCCCAAATACGCACATCCCACGGATGCCGGCCTTGACCTCCGTGCCAACGAAGACTGCACCCTCAAGCCCTTTGAGCGCCGCTTGGTCTCCACTGGCTTGGCCATTGCGCTGCCCGATGGCTACGCCGGCTTTGTCCAGCCCCGTAGCGGCCTAGCTATTAAGCAGGGCCTGTCTATAGTCAACACGCCTGGTCTCATCGACGCCCACTATCGAGGCGAGCTTAAGGTCATCCTCATCAACCTGGATCCCACCAACAATATCCAGATCAACAAAGGCGACCGCATCGCTCAGCTCGTCATCCAAGAAGTCCCTACGGTCAACCTCGTAGAAGTAGACGAACTAGACAAAACCGACCGAGGAGCCGGCGGTTTCGGTTCTTCCGGTGTTGCCTAGCCCCTTTCTTCGCGATCTACATGCCGTAATGTCCGCTCACCCCTGGGAGGCCCCTATATATCATCCCGTGCTCAAACATTCTCGCTGCGCTGCGAAACTGCGCGCGGGACGATATATAGGGGCCTCCCACGGGTGAGCTTCGTTTACGTGCTAGCAACTGAAACGGCTTCTTCAGAAAAAGCAGATAAAATCTTGTAGCAAACCGGTTCGATTAATTAAAAGTTCTCTTATCGAATCGGCTTGCTAGAAAGAATGCTTTTTTGTTTTCAAGCAAGAAGACTCCCGTCCGGGGCTCTCCCATATCGTTCCACGCGCAGTTTCGCAGCGAGCGAAGCGAAGCGAGAATGTTTGAGCATGGAATGATATGGGTGAGCCCCGGACGGGCGGGATTAGTGCGCCCCTGCGAAGCGAGAATGTTTGAGCATGGAATGATATATGGGCGGCTCCCGCCGAGCTGCGGACTTTCGTCTACCTGATATGCGCAGGTTTTTCGCCCCAGTAGAAGCGGCAGAAGGCTCGTTTACGTTTTTGGGGCTTGCCTGCAAGTTCCATGGTTGCGATGGCGATATCCTCGGCTGCATGTGGACGGCGCAGCACTTCGCCGTTGATGAGCAGAGCCTTGAGCGACTCGGGATGATCGTGGAGATGGCGCAACGTCACGATGAGCTCTCGTGCGGTGGTGACATGCATGCTGGCGCCCATGCCGGTGAGCATGGTGGTGTTGGCCTTTTCCTGGCCATATGACTTGCCCAATAGGATCATCGGCAGGTGTGCGCACAGGCATTCGGTAACAGTGAGTCCGCCAGACTTGAGGATTGCCAGGTCACAGCCGTGCATAAGCGCTGCCATGTCATCGACGTAGTCAAGAACCGTGACGTTCTCGAGTTTCATGGCATCGAAAAGCGTTTTGAGACGGGTGGCATATTCGGCATCCTTGCCCGGCAAAAAGACAAAGTGCATGTCCTCGAAGCTGCGCAGGAAGGGGAGGGTGCGGTCCATCTCCGCGCGAAAGCGAACGTACGGTTGAGGCAAACTGGCGCCGGCCATCACCAGCACAACGAGCTTGTCTGTGGGGAGATTGAACTTCTCGAGTTCTTCCTCGCGGTTGTAGTCCGTATCAAACCCGGCGCGAATGGGGATGCCCGTAATGCGGATCTTTGCCTCGGGAACCTTGCGGGGTCGGAGTGTTTCGGCCATAAACTCGTTTGCTACGCAGAAGAGGTCGGTGTCCTTATGGGGCCACCAACCCTCGACCTCGTAATCGGTCGGTACGCAAATGACGGGATAGTCGATGCCCGTAATGACGCGCGCGCCGACGGCGACGTTGGCTGCCGTGATATGTGTGGCTACCACGGCAATGGGCCTGCGAGTTCGAACGTATTCGTTAAATGCGGGGAACATGATGCGCGACCATGCCGTGCCACCGCCCCAAAGCAGGTGTCCGGTAAGGGTATAACGCCAGGTCAAGTCATAGATTGGGCGCGTGGCGCCGGTAAACGAGGCGGCCGTTTTGTTGCCGTCGAATTTTATGCGTCCAAAATCAAGGATATCGAGCACTTCAATCTCAACATCCTCTGGGATGCCATTGGTGCCGCGGATGAGGTCGAATGCCTGCGCAATCGCATTTGCGGCGGCCTTGTGTCCCGAGCCGACCGAGGCGTGCACGATAGTCACGAGAGGTTTTTGCTGAGCCAAGAGCGTGGTTTGTTCCGATTGGGGAGTGCTGTGCGTGAGCAGGGGAGCGTCATCGCTCGTCTGCGTCTGATCCATCGATATCTCCCCTTCATCTTTGTTTCACAGAGAATCATTGTAGTGCATGAGTGTCACGTTCGCATAAATTTGGGTATGAGCGCAAAGAACGCCAATCTTTCGACAGGAGGTCTCTTCATGACTACTCATCAGCCGATCGATGTTGCGATTATCGGCGGCGGGCCTGCGGGCTATGCTGCAGCCATTTACGCGGCTCGCGCCAACCTAACTACGACCGTGATTGAGCAAGGTATGTCGGGAGGACAGATTGCCACAACCAATGAGGTCGAGAACTATCCGGGCATTCCGCTCTTGAGTGGCGCCGAACTCGGCGAGCGGTTTCAGCAACATGCAGAGAGCCTGGGAGCACAGGTTGCATGGAGCATGGTTACGGGTATCGATTACGATGCGGATGCGGCGCTGTTTACGGTGCATCACGATATGGGCGATACGCTGGCCTCGAGCGTTATCGCTTGCATGGGTGCCACGCCGCGATCTGCTGGTTTTGTTGGCGAGGATACGTATCGCGGTCGTGGCGTTTCTTATTGCGCGACGTGCGATGGCATGTTCTTTCGCGGTAAACAGGTCTTTGTCATCGGTGGCGGTAATGCTGCCTGCGAGGAAGCCCTGTTCTTGTCAGAAATCGCCAGCAGCGTGACCATCGTCTTGCGCCGCGATCAGTTCCGTGCCCCCGATGGCGTGGTTCAAAAGGTGCTCGCAAAAGATAATATTTCAGTTAGGTACCAAACTAGTATCGTGGAACTATCGGGCGAGGCTATGCCCACGACTATCACATTTAAGGACAACGCCACCGGTGAAACCTATTCCGAGTCCTTTGGTCCTGGTTCGTTTGGCATTTTTGTCTTTGCTGGCACGCAGCCCCATACCGAGCTTGTTGAGCATCTGGTGGATCTGGCGCCCGACGGCGGTATTGTGACCGACGAATCGATGGCCACCCGCACGCCTGGCTTATTTGCTGCCGGAGATATCCGTTCCAAGCGTTTACGCCAAGTTGTGACCGCCGTTTCGGACGGAGCCATAGCGGCTACCAGCGCATACGCTTTCCTACACGGATAAGTACGATAATATATCTTATGTAAGGTTGTTATCTTCAAACAAAGTGGTTGGGCAGTGCATCAATGTGCTGTCCAACCACTTTTACTTAGCGGCTATGTGATATGCAAAACTAGATAACCTAGAATACAATATAGATAACGAACGGAGGATCCTTATGAACCACGTCAAACATGTTATCCCGATGTCCGATACATCGGTCAGCATTAAGCGGGAGGATATTCAGCCGACGGTGCTGCCGGATGCATTTATTCAGTCCGATATGGTGGGTAAGCTCAACGCTTTGAGCCTGCCACGCTATGACCAGCTGCCCAACGTAACGCTCTATCGCGATCAGGTTATTGAATATGTTGCGCTGTGGATGGAGCCGCTTTCGATTTGCGTAGAGCAGCCCGTTATCACACCATCGATGATCAATAACTACGTGAAGGTCGGTCTCGTTCCTGCTCCGGTTAAAAAGCAGTATGGCCGTGAGCAGATTGCGCGTCTCATTGCCATTTGTATCTTTAAGCAGGTGCTGCCCATCGCTGCGGTTCAGGCACTCTTTAATATTCAGCGCTTGAGTTACGACGCTCCGACTGCTTTCGATTATGTAGTCGATCAACTTGAGGCATCGATTCGTGCGGCGTTTTCCGTCGAGCAGACTCCCGTGCCCGATACCGCCCATCAGGTCACGCGCGAGTCGCTGCTCGTGCGCAGTGCGGTATCGTCCTTCGTTTCGAAGGCATACCTGATGAGCTACCTTAAGTTTAATGGGTTTAATAGCTAATCGAGGCATAAGACGGGCGGGATAAAGAGCCATTGTCCCCTTATCCCGCCCGTGCGTTTGTCTAGTTGGAAATTATCGGCCCGAAGCCACGCCCATGCCGTAGCCGATGATGAGGCCGTGCATCTCGGCATAGTATGAATCTAGCCCGTTACAGGGCATGATGATAGTCTTGGAGCCTGGCCAGCGCTCCGCAATTCGGCTGGCAAGTGCCTGGGCGCCTACCTCATTCTCGACGTGGTCGATAACGACCTCGCCGCCAGTAAAGCCTTCGGCCTCCATGGTGTCGACAATCTTGGTGAGCATCTTCTTTTCGCCGCGGGTGTGACCAACGAGTTCAATTTTGCCCGCTTCGCTCGCCGTGCCCAAAATGCGGATATTGAGCTTGTTAGCAATAACGCCGGCCGCCTTAGGGATACGTCCGGCCTTCGTAAGGTTTTCGTAATTGCACAAACTAAAGAGGATCTTGCTGTTCTGCTCCAAGCTATCGAAATAGGCGCAGGCGTCCTCAAAGGAGGCATCTGGGTTGCTTGCAAGATAGCAGTCGAACAGCAGGAAGATCAAATCCATTTTGCCACCTGCGGCTCGCGAGTTAACCAAATGAATCTGACGGTCCGGCTCCTCGGCAAGCACCATGTCACGTGCGGTGGCCGCGGCATTGTAGCTTCCCGAGACTCCCTCGGAGATGGGCATGCAAATCGTCTTGTCGGCAAGCCTAAAGAGTTTGGCCCACTCCCCTACGCTTGGACAGGCGCTCGAAGAAGCGCTCGACTCCGCCTGCACGGTGCAATTGAGCTCGTGAACATCGAGCGAGAGGTCGTCGACAAATTCGCGCTCCCCCACTCGGATCTTAAGGGGTGCAAATGCAAAGGTGGTATGAGGTGTGGTTGGCTGCCAATCGCGAAGATTGCAGCTCGAATCGGAGATGAGTGCCCAGTTCATTGAGGGTCCTTTCTAATTGTTCCCCAACAATTATAGCCATCTTTTTGATTGTTTGGACGGCTATCTAGTTTTGAATACTAGATAGCCGTACTGATCTTATGGCAAACGGTAGGGGCAAAAAGAATGGGCCTCGTGATTCAAGATCGCGAGGCCCACGTTCATTCGCTGTAGTACCAAATTAGTAGCGAACGAAAATGTAATTGTTGTTCATGCCAGCGGCAACGGAGCTGATGATGACGCCCGTCTTGTAGTCGGAAGCATGGATCATCTGGCCGTTACCAATGTAGATGCCGGTGTGGTTAGAGTTAACCACGACGTCACCAGGCTGGGGATCGGACACACGGGTCCAGCCCATAAAGGTGCCCGTGGTGCCAAGGCGGCAATAACGGCCGGTGAGGCAATAGCTCACAAAGCCGGAGCAGTCAAAGCTGTTCGGTCCAATACCGCCCCAAGAATAAGCATAACCGAGCTTGCTGTAGGCGCGCGAAACAACGGTACCACCGTCAACGGACTGGCTCGGTGCGGAAGGCGTCGGAGTCGGAGCGGGCGTCACGGGCTGCGGCGTGGGAGCAGGAGCGGGCGCGGGCGCAGGCGTGTTGCCGCCGCCGTTGTTGGTCGTACCGCCACCATTGTTGGTGTTCTCGGTCGTACCGGCGGTGTCATTGCTCACCGTGGCCTTTTCGGCGGTGCTGGCATTAATGCCAGCCTGCAGCGCAGCGTTGGCCTCGGCCTCGGCAGCAAGCTCGGCCTGCAGCTGCGAATCCAGGGAGTTCACGACACTCTGGGCCTCAGCCTGCTGGGCGTTGAGCTCGTCGACCTTCTTCTGCGTCGCGGCGACGTTCTTCTCCTGTTCGGTCTGCTTATCGGTGAGCTGCTGCTTAAGGTCCTTGACCTCCTGAATGGTCTGGGCCTGCTTGTCGGACACCTTACCGTAGTAGAAGAGACGGTTGAGCATGTCGCCCAGATCGTCGACGCCCGTCAGAACCTGAAGGAGACTCAGACCGCCGGTCTTGTACTCACCGGCAACATAGCTCGAAAGCTTTGCCTGACCTTCGGCAATCTCTTGCTGCTTTTGCGTGATCTCGCCTGCAGTCTGATCAAGCTCCTGCGTCTGTGCGGAGAGTTCTTCATGAATTTGCTGGGTCTGCGTGCCGATCTGCTCAAGTTTGGTACGAGCAGCGGCAAGGTCGGATGCGGTATCAGCATAGGCCGGAGCCGCGAGGCCCAGGCCCAAAACACAAGCGAGGGTTGCCGTAGCAGCGCAGCGTGCCATGTTTTTGTGCGTATTTGCTGTGCGCATGGAGCTTCCTTTCCGGTATCTAAGGGTAGCGGTTAGTCCACCGTTACCAGGCTAAAGAGCTCGACGTCCTCATTGGAAGGCGTGAGCTTCTTGCGCGGGTTAAGAAACGCAAGCTCGAGGATACAACCGTAACCCACAAGCTTTGCGCCCATATCTCGCACCAGTTTACCTGTTGCCTCGACGGTTCCGCCCGTCGCGACCAAGTCGTCCAGAATCAACACGGTATCTTTAGAGGTAATGGCATCGGCATGGATTTCGATAGAGTCGGTGCCATATTCGAGCTCGTAGCTCTTGCTTACCGTCTTGCGCGGCAGCTTGCCCGGTTTGCGTGCGGGCACAAAGCCGGCGCCCAGGGCGACGGCCACGGGCACGCCGACCATAAAGCCGCGAGCCTCGGGACCCACAACCTTGGTGATGCCCATGCCGGCAAAATGCTCGGCCAGGGCATCTACCATGGCCTTTAACGCCTCGGGATTACCAAAGAGTGGCGTGATGTCCTTAAAGACGACTCCGGGCTCGGGATAGTCGGGGATGTCGACGATGTGAGATTCGAAGTCGTACATGGCATGACCTTTCAGGGGAGGCTGGTTTGTAGCAGCGTCTATTTGGCCGCGCTGGCGGTGCCGGCGCGTGAGGGGGCGACAACCTTGAGCGGCTGCACGAGGGATTCCTCACGCACGGGAACCGCAGAGGTAGATGCCTCTTCGCTTTTGGCCTTGGTTGACTCGGAGCGTGCGATCTCCTCGTCGAGGGCATCGATATCGGCATCCTCCACCACGGCGTTGAGTGACTCAAATACGCGGTTCTTGAGCAGAGCGGTATGGACGCCCTCGGTGAGGTCATGCAGCTTCTTAAATGCACGCTCGAGCTTGGCATCGCGTTCGTCATCGGAAGTATCCATACCGAGCATGCTTACGAGCACCTGCTCAAACATCGAGGACTCGCGGTTTGCGGACGATACGTACTGGCGCAGGTTGCGCGGCTCGATATGGAAGCGCGAAAGCTCGGAGCAATAGCGGATGATCGGGAAATCGCGGCCATCGACAAGCTCGCGATTCTGCGGGCTCTTGATGATGCGAATGAGGTCGTTTTCGGCCAGGGAGCGGATAAACGAGATCTCGACGCCGAGCATATCGGGGATGGTCTCGATGGGATGCAGTTTTTGCTTAGTCTCCTTGGGTTCCGTCTTGAGCGGAACATCGGACAACAGGCCCACCTCGTAGGCGAGCGTAGACAGGTCCGTGGCGTTTTCCAGGCGCTGCTTGATCACGTTGAGCGGCATGTAGCGAGTCTTCTGGAGGTGCAGAATGACCTCCAGGCGGTCAACGTCCTCCTTGGAGTACTGACGATAGCCCTTAGGCGTGCGATGAGGGGTGATGAGCCCCTCATCTTCGAGAAATCTAATTTTTGAGTTTGAAAGATCGGGGTATGCGCCTCGAAGTAGATTGACGACCTGGCCGATACTCAGATAGTTGCGTTCGGCCATGCCCTACTCACCGGTTTCGATGCGCTCCGGCGTGCTCTCGTGATAGATGAGCGTAAACGTACCGATCTGGACGGAAGAGCCATCGTGCAGCGGTGCGCCGTTGACGATAGCGCCGTCAACCCACGTACCGTTGAGCGAGCCTAGGTCCTCGATACGGGCACCCAGACCCTCGCGAATAATGCGCGCGTGGCTACGTGACACGGTCATGTCGTTGAGGAAGATGCCGTTAGCGGGATCGCGGCCGATAGTGGTCACATTATCCTCGAGCTCAAAGGCTGCACCGGTTTGAGGGCCCTTGACGATAGATAAGACGGGCGCGGTGATGTGCACGTTGGCCATGAGGTCGGGAACGGTGACATCGCTCGAAGGAACGCGGAAAACGCAGGTGGCGTCTGAGGCCTTATCGTTCTGAGGCATATTGTTAACCATGTTGTCCATGACTACCCCTAACTAACGCGGACGTGCCGTAAAAAATGAACTGTACGTAATCATACCCCAACGAATCAGTCTTCGATTTCGGGGTTAAGAAAGTCAATGTCCTCGTCCTCGGGATGTGCGACGGCATTTTTAATGGCCATGCCGCCCTTTACCGTATAGATGATTCCGGTGAGCATGGAGAAGATCACGCCACCGTAGACAAAGAAGATGCCAAGCGGCACGGGGGTGCCGTTAAGGCCCGGAAAGCTGTTAAGCGACGCAGGGAGTAGATTCCAGCCGTCCACGACGGGGATACCCAGCAGCATGAGCGAAAAACCGGTCATGAGCAGCGCCGTGGCGATCTTGCCGGGAAATACAACGTCGATGGGACGACGGTGGTAATGGCGCACGATGAGCGTGCCAAGGCCCAGGTAGATGTCGCGACCGATGATGAGCACGCAGACCCAGATGGGCAGCTCGCCACGGACCACCAGACCCAAGACACCCGTAAACAACAGCGCGCGGTCGCAGATGGGATCCATGATCTTGCCGAGCCACGAGACGGTCTTGGTCATGCGTGCGATCTGACCGTCCATCCAGTCGGTGGAGGCAGCGATGGCGTAGATCACGATGGCGACGATACGGTTGTTATCCGTCACAAACAGGTACAGAAAGACGAGCGTGAGGATCAGGCGCGTAAAGGTGATGAAATTGGAGATCGTGAAGATCTTATTCGACGGGTAATCGGAAGTGCCGATAAGCTCCTTTTTGATCTTCTTTTTGATTCCCACAGGACTCCCCCGCTGGTTAACGACAAAACTTTCGATACTATACCCGTTCCGACGATGTCTATCCAGCGCGGCCATAGAGAGTCCAGACATGTGGAGGACGCTGCTGGGCGCCACGAGGACTCTCGCGCCGTTGCTTTAACAAAAAACTCTCACAGGAAGTAGCCGCG
The DNA here is from genome assembly GCA_036426035.1 of Collinsella sp. Lineage (GTDB taxonomy): Bacteria > Actinomycetota > Coriobacteriia > Coriobacteriales > Coriobacteriaceae > Collinsella. The sequence continues at coordinate 4,192 of JAXJPE010000039.1, read as the reverse complement.
AGGGCTATGTTGGAGTCTACCGGCGGGCACCCGCTCGCCACGACGCCTTAGGGGATGTCATTTTGGTCCTTATTCATATTCATTAGGGAACGGTTAACGTAAGCCGTTCCTCTATCCAGGCCATCTCATCTGCCAGCAGGTCCCCGCAGAAATGGTGCGGACCCGCGTGGCGGTCGTGGCGAAGGTTGCCCGATGCTGGCACGGCCGCACCGTTTCCCAGCAGCTCATAGGCCGACCGCGCGACGGCCACCTGCTCGTCTGCGTTAACGATGCCGCGCGGGCCGTTCAGATGGTCCTCCGTGCAGCTTTGCACCACAAGCGGGCGCGGAGCGATAAGCGAGGCGATGTTGCCCATGTCGAAATGCCGCCAGAGGCTCAGCACGTAGTTACAGCTACAGTTATTGTTGAGGGTGAACAGCGCGCAGCGCACGCCGTAGAGGTAGCCGCTGATGAGCGTCCAGCGCACGCGCTCGTCGAGCGCAGCGAGGTAGAGCGTCTGCATGCCACCGCCGGAAAAGCCGACGCAGCCGAGTTCGCGCAGACTCCACGCGCCGCGCGCCGCAACGTAGTCGATGAGGCGCATGAGGTCCCAGGTCTTCGGCATCGATGTGCACATCGAGCATCACTCCGACCATGAATATTGCGAGAAACGTATTTGCCGAGCCCACCGAAGCGGTGACGACGAGTACCGGCGCAGAATAGCGATGCATCCCTTTGTACATTGGCACACAAGGGGATACGCTAAGGGCAAGCGGAGGTCGCAATACCCTCCTGGTGAATAGCTAGCAAGGTGAGTAAAACCACACCGAACGCCGCTCACGCCAGGGCGGCGTTCACCTTTTGGTTCCACCCGCCAGCACCTCCCCTCTTGATACTGCAAGGGTTTCATTGTGGTGATAGGCCGACACCGTTCATCGTTGTTTCGGGTTCGTTCGCAAAGTCGTGAACGCACTCCCCTCTTGTTCGGCGCATAATGGCGCACCGTATGCGGCCGTGCGGCCGCACGCTAAAGGAGAGGTGCCCGCATGGGCATCGAGAGAGAGGATGCAGTATGAACCTGAGGGAAAAGTACGGTGAGTGGGGCCTGATCCTGGGCGCGACCGAGGGCGTCGGCAAGGCGTTCTGCGAGAAGATCGCCGCCGGCGGCATGAACGTCGTCATGGTCGGCCGTCGCGAGGAGAAGCTGAACGTGCTCGCCGGCGAGATCCGCGAGACCTACGGCGTGGAGACCAAGGTCGTGCGCGCCGACTTTAGCCAGCCCGGCGCTGCCGAGACCGTCTTCGCCGCGACCGAGGGCCTGGACATGGGCTTCATGAGCTACGTTGCCTGCCTGCACAGCTTCGGCAAGATCCAAGACACCCCCTGGGAGAAGCACGAGGCCATGATCAACGTCAACGTAGTGACTTTCCTCAAGTGCTTCCACCACTACATGCGGATCTTTGCCGCCCAGGACCGCGGCGCCGTGATCAACGTCTCGTCGATGACCGGCATCAGCTCCAGCCCCTGGAACGGCCAGTACGGCGCGGGCAAGGCCTTCATCCTCAAGATGACCGAGGCCGTGGCCTGCGAGTGCGAGGGCACCGGCGTCGACGTCGAGGTCATCACCCTCGGCACCACCCTAACCCCCAGCCTGCTGTCCAACCTCCCCGGCGGCCCGCAGGGCGAGGCCGTCATGAAGATCGCCCTCACCCCCGAGGAGTGCGTCGACGAGGCCTTTGAGAAGCTGGGTAAGGAGCTCTCCGTCATCGCCGGCCAGCGCAACAAGGACTCCGTCCACGACTGGAAGGCAAACCACACCGAGGACGAGTACATCCGCTACATGGGCTCGTTCTACCGCGACTAGCAGCTGCCGCGGCGCGTGCGCGAGGACGCGTGCGGGTTCGCAGGTAGAGATGCGAGTGCGAGGGTTTCTTTGCGGGGGCGTGCGGATGCGGCGCCTGCGAGGGAACCCTCTTTTCATGGGTGGGCGCGACGGCACCTCGGCGCTCACCGTCTAGGGCGACCTGCCCGGCCCCCTCGCGATCTCCCTGCACGGGACCCTGCGCTCCGGCATCCTCTGGACCGTGTCCCGCTCGTGCCCAGTGGGCCTGCGATCCGGCCCTCAGGGTATCGGATTCCCGCATTCATCCGTACATGTTCGTTTGAATGCGGGAGGTGTTCGGATGAGGTTGATAATCAAGGTGTAGACCGTTTTCCTGGTAGTCCTCAAATGCGGCAGGATATTTCGAGTTTGTAGATGCTAAAATACGTTTGCTCTCGAAAGAGGGCTCAGCCCCGGCTGGTAAACCTGACGTTTGGCGTGGTGTGCGTGACGCGCATAGCGGGCATGGCCGCGATAGAATTATCCATGCGGAGGGGCTCGACCCCACAGCGCCCCGAGGGTTTCGGGGAGGGCGAACTGGCAGGCAGGGAACCGGGATACAGGCTGTCTAGAAGGAGGGGCGTAATGCCCCTCCTTCTATTTTGCAACATCAATCGGTCTTATATATTCCGTCGCGGACTTGATGTTTCCGAGATTGCGGAAATGTGTTGGATGCTGCAGCGGCATGAGAAGATGAAATCCAGTTTTTCGGTCAATCCTTGTCGAATAGACAAGGAGGACGACATGAAGGCGAACAAGAGAGATGTCAGGCGAACCATCAATCTCGCCCGAGGATATGGCCGCAATCTTTGCGGCAGGGATTTCCTGATTTGCTACGGTTCGGTCAGTTGAGAAAGACCATCCCATCATTATAGACGAGGCTTTGGGACGGCAACCGAACGTGAACGTGGGCATCGATGAGCTCGCCCGAGAGCAAGACGGCACTTACGAAAGAGCTCAACGATCTCAATCGACAGCGTGAGCAATTCGATGTCGCGCACAGGAACAGGGTATAGGAATTGCATCGGTACTGCGATTCCGTTCACGAACTGGACGTTTGGCCGTAAAAGGAAGAGGGGGCTGGTAAGGCCAGTCCCCTCTTCTCTCATGACGCTCGATTTGCATTTACGGCACGACGAAAGCCGGGCCGCTGGTTACCTTGTCAAATTCGAGCACCGACGTTCCGGTGTTCAAATAAAGGCTTCCTTGGTTTCCGTCTGCGGAGGCGTAAGCCAGGTGGACAAATCCGTAATCATCTCCTGATTGGTCGGCCAACATGAAGATGTTCGGATCGCCGGTTGTCTCAAATGAACCGTCGGTCACATTTCCATTGCTGTCGACGATTTGCCACCTGTTTTCGTCTTCCCCAAGGAAGGAGAGCTGGGTTAAGCCGGTATCCCGGTCTCGGTACACTCCGTCTAGGCGGAACCCTTCGGAAATGCCACGTTTCAAGTTGTTCGCATCTTTTATGGATACGGCAGAGACTGCGATTGCGATTATCGCGACCAATAACGCCAACGCAATGGGTATTTTGGCGGAGCCGGTCTTCATGTCATTCACCTCCCTCGTATGTATCGCGAGATGGGATGGACGGCATTCTCTACGTCTCCCACGAGACCGGCGATTTCAAGATGCGCAGGACTAACCGAGTGCCGGCTTTTATCGAGGAGTGAGAGTTCCCGGCGGTCTGCCGATTAGGCCGCCGGGGTATTGAACCCCGCATTCATCCGTACACACACGGATGAATGCGGGAAGTGTCCGGATGAAGGTGATAATCAAGGAAACAAAGCTGTTCTGCCTGGGACGGCTTTGGCCTGGACTTTAACCACAACATCGCAATCGACACTTATCAGCTCGCGCAACGCGCATGGCCAAATCTCGGACGCTGGTGCATGGAGGACCTTCGAGATTTACTGGACATCCAAATCGACGACGCACACCGCGTGCTCGCCGACTGCGAAGACGAGATGGCTGTCTACAATGCGATCAGAAACGGCGTGAAGTCGGGAGAGCTTTCTGTGGAACCGCCGCGCCGTCGCGCGAGCCGACCGGGCAACCCGGGCAATCTGGTCCCGACTCTCCCGGTCGTATTCCTACGATATCGCCCCTAAATCACCAATGTGTCAGATAAAGAATGATGCAATGGCTGTGATCACGCCTACGGCGGACGCAACGACTGCGCCTTTTTTCCTCTCCTTTAGTCCGACGATTAGGGTTGCCGTAAAGTAAAGGGCGGAAATGCAGTCTATGGCAAGCAAAACGAGTTCCTTGGGCGGTTTCAGCAAAAGGTCGCTAGCAAAGAGTAATGCAAGCAGGGCAAAGCCGATTGTG
>JAXJPE010000038.1:0-22474 GCA_036426035.1 Collinsella sp. | reverse complement strand
TTGCCCCGCCCCGCCAATTACGACTTGTTCGCCGACCCGCTACTCCCCCAGCAGGGCCTTCTCGGGCGTGATCGGCAGCGAGCGAACCTGATGGCCGGTGGCGTGTGCGACGGCCGATGCCACGGCGGCGAGCGGCGTGTTGATGACGACCTCGCCGATCGACTTGGCGCCAAACGGGCCCGTCGGCTCGTAGCTCGGCTCAAAGGCCACGCGAATGCTGCCGATATCCAGGCGCGTGGGCAGCTTGTAGCTCATAAAGTTGCCGGTGCGTAGGCGTCCGCGGTCGTCGTGCTCGACAATCTCGTAGAGCGCGTGACCGATACCCTGGGCAATGCCGCCCTCGGCCTGGACGCGCGCGAGCGCCTCGTTGATCACGGTGCCGCAGTCCACAGCCGCCGCATAGTCCACCACGGTCACCTTTCCGGTGGCCTTGTCGACCTCGACCTCGGCAATGCCGGCCATAAACGGCGGAGGCGAAACGGGCAGGCAGGCGGAGGCATGCGAGGTGAGCGCGTCGCCGCCCGCGATGTTCTTGACGCACAGGTTGGCAAAGTCGCGCAGCGTGAGGTAGCGGTTCTGCTCGCGCGCGGCGCGCTCGTCGGACAGGCGCACGTACTGGCCGTCGAAGACCACTTCGGCGGCGTCAACGTCCCACATCTGGGCGGCCTTGACGCAAATCTTCTCGCGCAGCTCGGTCGCGGCGTTCTTGGCGGCAAGGCCCGTCACGTAGGTACCGGAGCTCGCGTACGAGCCGGCGTCGAACGGCGACACGTCGGTGTCCACGCCGCGCACCACGATCAGCGAGCTCTCCACGCCCAGCTCCTCGGCGGCAATCTGCGCCAGGATCGTATCGACGCCCATGCCGTTATCGGTGGCGCCGGTGCCGATGGTAATGAAGCCGTCCTCTTCCAGGCGCATGTCGATGCCGGCGATGTCCACGTTGGAGATGCCCGAGCCCTGCATGGTGAGCGCGCAGCCCAGGGCGCGTACGCGGTCGCCCAGGTCCACAGCCAGAGGCTTGTCGCGCCAGCCGATCATGTCCATCGCGCGCAGCAGGCAGCGGTCGAGCGCGCAGGCGTTGAGCTTCTCGTTGTAGTACTGCGGCATGACTTCGCCCTCGCGCACAATGTTTTTAAGGCGCAGGTCGGCGGGATCCATGTGCAGCATGTCGGCGAGCTCGTTGACGGCGCTCTCCACGGCAAACTGGCCCTGGGTGGCACCGTAGCCGCGATACGCGCCGCCGCGGTTGGTATTGGTGTAGACGGCGTCCCAGCTAAAGCGGCTCGCCTTCACATGGTTATAGATGGGCAAGCTCTTGTGGCCCGACAGGCCGATCGTCGTGGTGGCGTGCTCGCCGTACGCGCCGGCGTTGGACAGCGTGTGCAGATCGATGGCCGTGATGGTGCCGTCGTTCATGGCGCCCAGCTTAACGGTCATCTGCATCTGGTGACGCGAGTTGCCCGCAGTGATGGTCTCCTCGCGGGTGTAACAGCAATAGCTCGGACGGCCAGTCTGCTGGGTCACGAACGCTACGAAGATCTCGCAGCAACCCGTCTGCTTGGAGCCAAAGCCGCCGCCGATGCGCGGCTTAATGACCTGCACCTGCGACTGCGGAATGTCGAGCGACTGCGCGACCATGCGGCGCACGTGGAAGGGCACCTGCGTAGAGGTGGTCACCGAGATGCGCCCGAACGCGTCGGTCGTCGCAAAGGCGCGGAAGGTCTCCATGGGCGCGGTCTGCGTGGCCTGGCTGGTGTAAGTGCGCTCAAAGACGATGTCGCTCTGGGCGAATGCCTCGTCCAGGTCGCCAAAGTCGCTGGTACCGCTGCACACCAGGTTGCGGGGCACATCGCCGCCCTGCGGGAACATAAAGGTCACGTCGCCCTCGGGGTGAACCACGATGTCGTTATCGAGCGCCTGGGTAAAGTCGAGTAGGGGCTCGAGCACCTCGTAGTCGACCTTGATGAGCTTGAGCGCCTTGTCGGCGGCCTCCTCGGTCTCGGCGGCGACAATCGCCACCTCCTCGTTTTGGTAACGGACGAGGTTCTCGAGGATCAGGCGGTCGTAGGGACTCGGCTGCGGATAGCTCTGACCGGCAATGGTAAAGCGGCGCTTGGGCACGTCCTCGTAGGTGTAGACGCCCACCACGCCGGGCACCTTCAGGGCACGCGACGTGTCGATGGAGCGGATCTTGGCGCGGGCATACGGGCTGCGCTTGAGCTTAACGATGAGCGCGCCGGCGGGCACCATATCGCCCGTGTAGACGGGACGGCCCTCGAGCAGGGCCTTAGAGTCCTTCTTGGGCTGCTTGTGGGTGATCTGCTTGTAGGTGACGCCGTCGCAGCTGGTGTCGTTGACCGGCAGCTCGGGCATCTCAAAGCCCACCTGTACGCCAGACTCGTTAAGGAAGCGCACGATGGCGCGCAGCTGGCTCTCGTAGCCGCTGCAACGGCAGAGATTGCCGGCAAGCTGGCGCGAGAGCTCCTCGCGCGTGGCAACGAGGCTCGGGTCCTCCTTGGCGGCGCGGGCAAGCGACAGCACGTTCATGATGAGGCCGGGAGCGCAAAAACCGCACTGCTCAGCGCCTTCGGCGGCCATGGCGCGGGCAAGCGCCTCGGACTCGGCCTTGAGACCCTCGAGCGTGGTGATGGAGCGGCCCTCAACGCGCGCGGCGGGAACCGAGCAGCTCAGCACCGGGTCGCCGTCGAGCCACACCGTGCACAGACCGCAGTTGGTGGTCTCGCAGGCGCAGCGCACCGACGCGCAGCCCTGCTCACGCAGCAGCGAAAAGAGCATGGTATCGGGGGCAATCTGAACCTTGACCTTGCGGCCGTTGAGCGTAAAGGAAAGATCGATGAGTTTGGCAGCCATTAGCGCACCTCGCTAGAATCGACGCCGGGCACGCGGCGGCAGGAATACTCGTCCGTGGCAAACTTAGGAATCTGCACGCCCTCGAGCTCGCGGGCAAGCGCAGCCGAAAGCTCGATGCCGGCGGCGCGGCACACGGCCTGGATCGCCAGCGGCGCCGAGATGCGGCGGCGGTAGTCGGCCGAGCCCCACAGGTTGGTGCCGTAGCTCAGCGCGCGTACGGACGCGGCCAGGGCGCGCAGCTCGTCCTCGGAAGGCTGCTCGTTCACCAGGCCGCATGCCTCGCCCTGCAGCAGGGTCGCGCGCAGCGGGCGGGCGCCCACGGTGACATGCCAACTGTTATCCCACCAGGCGGCGGTGACATTGAGCGAGGGAAAGTCGGTCGCGGCCTTGCGCACGGCCTCGTAACTTGCACGGTAATCATGCTTAACGACCACAACATGCTCGATCACGTCGCGCACGTAGCCCATGTTCACAAACTCGGCGAGCGGCACACGTCCGGCACCCGTCAGCTCAACGTACGAATCGAGCGCCAAAAAGGCCGAGAGCACGTCCGAGAAACCAAAGCGGCCGTAGATGCTGCCGCCCACCGTGGCGGTATTGCGCAGCTGCACACCCACGATGTCGTGGACGGCAAACTCAAAGACATTGTTGACGAGCGCGTTGAGCTCGGCATGGCGCTCGAGCTGGCGCAGGGTGCACATGGCACCGATGCGAAACTCGGTCTCGGTCTCCTCGATCTGATCGAGTCCGCAGGCCGAAAGGTCAATCGCCGTCGCCACACGACGCGAACCCAGGCGCATCCAGATACCGCCGCCCACAATCTTGTTGTTGCGGTTCTTCTGCAAGAGCTCATAGGCTTCGGCCGCGTTTCCAACACGGACGTAGGTACCGAACTTGAGCACGTTCTCCCCCATCTCTTTACTTGTCCAGTACCCCTAAGTGTACCAAACGAGGGCGCACGACCCTCGCCACCATAGAAAAAGGCTCCCGGCAGGAATTGCCGGGAGCCTTAGCGCATCAGCTGGCGCTGTACGGAGCTATGTCAAGCTGGATTTAGCAGACGCCTTGGGCGAGCATGGCGTCGGCGACCTTCAGGAAGCCGGCGATGTTGGCGCCCATGACAAAGTTGCCCTCCTGGCCATACTCCTTGGCGGTGTCGTCCACATTGTGGAACATGCCGCGCATGAGCTGCTCGAGCTTGCCGTCGACCTCCTCAAAGGTCCAGGACAGGTGCTCGGCGTTCTGGCTCATCTCCAGGCCGGACACGAGCACGCCGCCGGCGTTGGCAGCCTTGCCGGGCATAAAGGCGACGCCGTTCTCCTGGAAGTAGTTCGTGGCCTCGATGGTCGTGGGCATGTTTGCGCCCTCGCCGACCACCTTGCAGCCGTTGGCGACGAGCGCCTGGGCGTCCTCGAGCAGCAGCGTGTTCTCGCGAGCGCAGGGCAGCGCGATATCGCAGGGCAGCTGCCACACGCCGCGGCCGTCGCCCTCGTGCCACACGGCGTTGGGCTTCTCGTCGACGTACATGGCGAGCGTGACGCCCTTGTCGTGGCCGGAGCGCTTCTTGTTGTAGACATGCTCGAGCACGGTGTAGTCGATGCCGTCGGGATCCTCGACCCAGCCGTGGGTGTCGGAGCAGGCCAGCACCTTGCCGCCGAGCTGGGAGACCTTCTGGACAGCGTAGATGGCGACGTTGCCGGAACCGTGAACCACAACGTTCTTGCCCTCGAAGGAGTCGCCACGGCTCTTGAGGTACTCGTCCACAAAGTAGACCAGGCCGTAGCCGGTGGCCTCGGTACGGGCGAGCGAGCCTCCAAAGGAGAGGCCCTTGCCGGTGAGGACGCCGGTCCACTCGTTGGTCAGGCGCTTGTACTGACCGAACAGGTAGGCAACCTCGCGGCCGCCAACGCCCAGGTCGCCGGCGGGAACGTCGGTGTTGGGGCCAATGTGGCGATAGAGCTCGGTCATGAAGGACTGGCAGAAGTGCATGATCTCGTTGTTAGACTTGCCCTTGGGGTCAAAGTCGGAACCGCCCTTGCCGCCGCCCATGGGAAGGGTGGTCAGGCTGTTCTTGAGGATCTGCTCCAGGCCCAGGAACTTGAGCATACCCAGGGTGACCGTCGGGTTAAAGCGCAGGCCGCCCTTGTAGGGTCCAATGGCAGAGTTGAACTCGACGCGGTAACCGCGGTTGACCTGGACCTTGCCCTGGTCGTCGACCCAGGGAACACGGAACATAACGATGCGCTCGGGCTCGACGAGGCGCTCAAGCAGGGCGGCCTCCTCGTACTCGGGGTGGGCGTCGAGCGCCGGCTGGATAGTGCCGAGGATCTCGGTCGCGGCCTGGATGAACTCAGGCTGCTCGGGATAACGGGCCTTGAGCTCGTCGAGAACTTTCTGCGTGTAGCTCATGCTTCCTCCAATGATGGGAAACGAAAAATGTCGGTCGCGGCACCCTATGCGCCACGAACTTTATCGAGTATGGATAATATCGCACTGTTGCGGCAAAGTTACGGATAAGATCGCGGGCGGATGTTTCATTTTGATTACGATGCAGGTAGATGCGTTTTTGAGCGCCTGACGTGCAAGTTGCGTGTTTCGAAGCTGTTTCTCGCACGTTTCGAAACCACCACAAAGGGGACAGGCACCTTTGTGGTGGTGTTGACGAAATGCGTTGGCGGGAACGTATGTGAATCGAACACATCCAAGACGTTTTGCACGCCTCGCAACGGTTTTGAGGACCGCGGGGCCCACCGGAGCCCATCCGCTCCCAAACGTGGCGGTATTTTACCAAACTAGCAATACGACGACCCCTAGCGCAGCGATCTTAGGCCGTCAGCATCCTTGTCGAGCGTCGTAAAGCGCACCGCATCCAGGTGCTCCAAGATGCTAATGGCTCGTTTGCGCGACACGCCCAGGGCCTCGCGCAACACACTCGTGGTGGCAGCGCCACCCGCAGCCTCGATGGCAGCTGCTACGACCTCACGCGCATGGGCCTCGGCGGCGGCAGACAATGCAACGTCGCGTTCGATTTTAACGATTGAGCGATTGAGCGAAAGCTCGCGCAGGGCACGCGTCATGGTGTCGCGATCAAGTTGCAGCTGCTCGCCCACCTCGGAAAGCGTCGGCGCATCGAGACCGGCCCCGTCGAGCAACGCCAGGATGCGGTCACAGGCCTCACGCACCACGCGCGCGGCGGCGGCAGCGGAATGCGGGTCGAACACCTCGGCACCGTCTACGGCGCACACGCCGCGCGCACAGCCTTCGAGGACGAGCGCGGACGCGACGTCTTCGCCCGCTGTCGGCCAGGCAGCATGTGCAACCTCGCCCGGCGTGAAACCCGTCTGCTTGGGCGCGGCCCCGTGCATGGCGACCAGCGCGTCGGAGAGCGCGGCGAGGGCGGCATCGAGCACAGCGGGGACGGCATAAAGCTCCTCGGTCGAGCGCTCGACATGAAGCGCCACGGCGTCGCCCAAGGAAACCGCCCCGTGCAGGAGCGCGGCCGCCTCGGCGCCCGAAAGATCGAGAGCACGGGCTGCAGCCGCGGCGGGCACGGGCAGGCGCTGCAGCCCCAACCATGCGGCAACGGCAGCGGCGCGGTCGCCGGCATCCAGGGCCCCGAGCAGCGCGCGCTCGCCCGCGGAGAGGTCACGCGAGCGGCGGCACCGCGAAAGAAGAACGCGACCGCCGCCAAGTAGCGAAATCGGAGAGTGCGACAGGATGACGGCATGATCGCCGGCGCGCAACGGCAACGGCCGCTCCAAGCGCACCTGCACCACACGCGTCTCACCGACTGCGAGGGGCGGCTCGTCATCCAAAAGCATAATGCGCCCGAGCACCCCGGCCGTGCCCGCCATCACGTGCACGCGCGTGCCCGAGGCAAGAGAGCCAGGCCGCACGCCGTCGCGCCCCACATATGTCAGCTGCATCAAAAAGCGCAGCGTCTGCCCCACGCAACCCTCGACGCCGAGCATCTCGCCGCGCTTGAGGTGCGCCACGCCATCACCCACCAGGTTCAGGGCGACACGCTGGCCCGGAACCGCGCGCTGGGTATCCCCGTGAACTTGCATGCCACGCACGCGACAGTGCGTTCGCGACGGCAGTGCGACAAGCTCGTCGCCAACCGATACGGGCCCGTCGTGCAGCGTGCCCGTCACAACGGTTCCGGTGCCGCGGATACTAAAGCAGCGGTCGATAGGGAGACGGGGCGTATCGCCCGAGCCCGCGGTCGCCTCTAGGCGCTCCGACAGGCACGAGCAAACCGCGTCATCGAGCACCGCGAGCAGCTCGCCCAGGCCCTCACCCGTCTTGGAGGACACCGGCACGACCGATACACCCGCAAACACGGTCCCCTCAAGAAATGCCTCGACATCGAGCCCTGCCAGTGCGGCAATCTCGTCATCGGCTAAATCGCGCATCGTGAGCGCGACGACCATGTGCGTCACACCCAAAAGCTCCAGCACGCGAACGTGCTCGCGGGTCTGCGGCATCACACCCTCCACGGCCGAAACCACCAGCACGGCCACGTCGATGCCCATGGCGCCCTGCACCATCGCGCGCAGATAGTGCGCATGCCCGGGCACGTCGACCAAGCCGACAATCTTGCCGCTCGGCAGCACCAGCTCGCCAAAGCCGAGCTCTGTGGTCATGCCGCGGCGCCGTTCGACCTCCAGGCGATCGGGGTTTTTTCCGGTCAGCGCCTCGATAAGGGCTGACTTTCCGTGGTCGACGTGCCCCGCCGTTCCAACGACAACGGGACATTCGACAAGCTCGCACGCACTCATCGATGCAAACCCGCCCGCACGGCATCGGCCAACGCAGACGCGCACAGATCAAGATCGGTATCGTGCAAAAGCGTGCGGACGTCAAACAGTACCTGTTCGTGCCGCACGCGCGTGACGACCGGCGTGTCGGGTTCCTGAACCATGGCGCGCTTCAGGCCATCGGCAGATAGGCGCCCATCGACGGGGCAAACGGCAACGCAAAACGTCGGAAGCTCGACGGTCGGCAGCGACCCGCCGCCCGGGGCAGAGGCTCCCTCGACAACCTGCAGCTCCACCGCGTCCTCGCACTGGGTCTCGCGAAGCTTGCGCAGCATGCGGTCATGCAGGCGCTTTGCCTGACGCTCGAGCGGAGCCGGCGCACCGGAAAGCATGTTGAGCACCGGGATCTCCCGATGCGCCGTATCGGAGCCGGCCACATACAGGCGCAGGGTGGCCTCGAGCGCCGCGAGCGTGAGCTTGCCGGGGCGAAGCGCGCGCATAAGCGGATGAGAGGCGCAGGCGGCAATCGCCTGGGCGCTGCCGAGAATAATGCCTGCCTGCGAAGCGCCGAGCAGCTTGTCCCCCGAGCACGAGACAACGTCGGCGCCGGCGCAAAGCGAGGCGGACGTGGGCTTTTCCCCCGCATCGGCGAGCACCCCGTCTGCAAGCAAAGCGCCCGAGCCTTGGTCCTCGTAAAGCAAAAGGCCATGTTCATGCGCCAGCGCAGAAAGCTCCGCCGCCGAGACCTCCTCGTGAAAGCCCTCGATACGGTAGTTTGAAGGATGAACTTTCAGGATCATCGCCGTGTTGGGCGTAATGGCGCTTCGATAATCATCCAGATGCGTGCGGTTGGTAGAGCCCACCTCGACAAGCTTGGCGCCCGAGGCCGCCATGATGTCGGGGATGCGGAAGCTGCCGCCCACCTCGACAAGCTCGCCGCGGCTCACGATGACCTCTTTGCCAGCCGCGTGCGCGGCAAGCACCAGCAGCACCGCCGCGGCATTATTGTTGACGACCAGGGCGTCCTGCACCCCCGTGAGCGTGCGCAGCAGACGCGCGGCATGCTCCTTGCGGCCCCCGCGAGTACAGGTCGCGACGTCGTACTCGAGCGTGCTGTAGCCGCGAGCGACATCGGTCACCGCCCGCACCGCTGCGGGAGCGAGCGGAGCACGGCCCAGATTGGTGTGAATCACAACGCCCGTCGCGTTGACGGCGGGGCGCAGGGTCGGTAGCGACAGGCGGTGGCACCGCCGCTCGATAGCTAAGGCAAGCTCACGTTTGTTCCTTGCGGGGGCGCCGGAGCGAATCGCCGCGCGCTCGGCATCGAGCTCGGCATCAATCGCCTCGCGCACGATCGTATCGCCCGCATCGCCGGCAGCCTTCATGACCGGCCACTCGGCCAGCAACTCGTGGACAGCGGGAATGGAGCGCAGGCGGTCGCGCACCTCGGCGGGCATGGATTCGCAGTCGCTCATGGAAAGCCTTTCGACATATGCAATAAAAAGCAGGTCCCCCATGGTCGTCATTTGTCAAACAATGGCGACGCGTACGCAAAAGGGACAGGTCCATTATGGCAGCTCGCGGCAAGACGGCGCAGCGCCTCGTCCAAACCCGCCAAAATAAACCTGTCCCTTTTTGGTCGGTTATGGCTTGGGGCCTTTAGGCCTCCCTGTTGGCGTAGATAAACCAGTAGCCCAGCGCCACGATCAGGGCGCCACCTACGATATTACCCAGCGTGGCGACCGAAAGGTTGAGCGCCAACCCAGCGGCGTTGAGGGCATCGGCGCCGGCGACATCGGCCCCATAGCCGCACGCGTGCATCACGGCACCCATGGTCAAAAAGTACATGTTGGCAACGCAGTGCTCAAAACCGCAGGCCACAAACGCGGCAATGGGCAGCAGAATGCCCACGACCTTGTCGACCACGGTCCTGCCGGCGGTACCGATCCATACGGCCAGGCACACAAAGATGTTGCACAGAATGCCGCGGAAGAAGATGGTGACGGCGTCAATCGAAACCTTACCGGCGGCGACGCTCACCATGGTGTTGGCGACGGCCTCGCCGTTGAGCTTGTAAATAGCTGCCATGTAAACCAAAAAGACGACGAACAGCGCGCCGGCAAAGTTGCCGATCCACACAACGACCCAAGCCTTGAGCATCTGGGCGAGCGTGATCTTTTTGCTCTTGAGCGCGCAGACCATAAGCGAGTTGCCGGTAAACAGCTCCGCGCCGCAAATGAGCACGAGCACCAGTCCCAGGCAAAAAGCAAGACCGCCCACGAAGCGCTGGGCGCCCCAGCCAAGCGTGGGATCGCTCAAAAAGACCGTGAAGAACAGGCCGCCAAAGGAGATGAACGCGCCGGCGAACATGGCAAGCATAAAGGCCTTCGAGGTCGGTAGGTTGGCCTTGGTAACACCGGCAGCCTCGGTCTTGGCCTCGATCGCGGCGGGCGCCAGGCAATCGGGGGTGGAATATTCTGCCTTGCTCTGTGCCATGGCAATCACTACTTTCTTACAATTTGGGGCAAACGCTCCTGGTTCATTTGCCCCGCGAGGTCGGACGGTATAAAAATAAACGCAAGCCAAATTAGCATATTGGCCTGCGATTATATAGCTTGGAGCGGGCGACGGGAAGTCCAAGGATTTGCTTCGCAAATCCTTGTTTCGCTGCGGGCCTTCGGCCCTTGCGTGCTGCGCTGGAAAATGCTCACGCATTTTCTCAGCTCCGCACCCTGGCGGGTTCGATTCCCGTCGCCCGGCGCGTAAACGAAAACGGCTCTGGTCCCCAAAGGAAACCAAAGCCGTTAAAACAATTCTTATGGAGCGGGCGACGGGAATCGAACCCGCGTCATCAGCTTGGAAGGCTGGGGTTCTACCATTGAACTACGCCCGCAAGATATGGTCGGGACGACAGGATTTGAACCTGCGACATCCTGCTCCCAAAGCAGGCGCGCTACCAAACTGCGCCACGTCCCGAAGGTGTTGAGCAGCTAAGGTCTAAACCTTGCGTGTCCCAAAGCGAGGGAAATTATAGGGGAGACTCCCCGCCTGTGCAAGCATTGATGCCTTAGCTCCTCGAATGTGCAACAAAACGACTATGGAGAAGGCCAATCACAAAGGCAACTACGGCGACCGGCGCCCACGCGGCACCGATATCCGCCAGCGGCAGCACATCAAACGGTAGCCACGCGCCCGCAAAGAACGCGTCGCGGACCGAGGTGATCACACTCTGCACGGCAACCACGCCGCCGACCCAGACCCACACCTGCGGATGAGCGTCGCAAAAGCCGTGCACCAGGCCCATAAGCACCAACACGATGGCAACGGGATACAAGGCATTGAGCATGGGCACCGAGAACATGAGGATCACGTCGAGACCCACGTTGGAGAGCACGCACGAAAACGCTGCGAACACAAAGGCGAGAACCGCAAAGGGACGGCGCATGTCCTCCTCGGAGGCCTCCGCTCCCCCTTCGACCACATACGTCTCACAAAAGTAACGCGAGCAGCAGCTGATGAGGCCGATGCACACGTTCATGCAGGCAAGGAAGAAGATGGCGAAGACCACGACCGTACCGGCAAGCCCAAAATGCATGGAGGCCGAACGGGCGAGGATGGCGGCCCGTTGGTAGCGTCGGGCATCACGGTGCCGAGCTGCATACCGGCAAGACCCAAGCCGCAGTAGATGATAGCCATGAGCACGCCGGCAATCACACCGGAACGCGAGATCTCGAAGGCCACGCGCTTGTCATCGGTAACACCCAACTCGTGGATGGTCTCGGCGATGATAATGCCAAAGGCAAGCGACGCGAGCAGGTCCATGGTCTGATAGCCAGTCAGAAAGCCCTGCACGGCAGC
This sequence comes from Collinsella sp., assembly GCA_036426035.1. Classification (GTDB taxonomy): domain Bacteria; phylum Actinomycetota; class Coriobacteriia; order Coriobacteriales; family Coriobacteriaceae; genus Collinsella. The sequence continues at coordinate 10,985 of JAXJPE010000038.1, read as the reverse complement.
ACCGGCATCGTAGGGAGCCTGAGGCGCGGCAGCGGGACCCAGCGGCGAGATCACGGCGGCACCCACGACCAGCACGATGAGCGCAATGAGCGCGGGACCCGTAATACGGCCGAGCACGCGTGTGATGACGCCCGGGCGCAGCGTGAGCACAAACGCGACGACGAAGAACCCGATGGCAAACACCAGACGTGCCGTGCCGAGCGAGACGCCCTCGGGCAGCAGCGGCACGAGCATCTCGAAGGCCGTGGAGCTCGTGCGCGGAATAGCCAGGCACGGACCGATGGCCAGATACACCGCCGCGACAAAGAACTCGCCGAACTTGGGGTGCACGCGGCCCGCAAGCTCGCGTGCCGTTCCGGCAAGCGCCACGGCGATAAAGCCCATGACGGGCAGGCCGATAGCGGCAATCAAAAAGCCGATCATGGCAACCGGCGTGGCAGAACCTGCCTGCAGCGCCAGCAGCGGCGGAATAATGAGGTTACCAGCGCCAAAGAGCATCGAGAACAGCGCAATGCCGACGGTAACGACATGGTCGGAGCGCAAACCGCGCGGGGCGGATGAGGCCATAGGCACACCTTTCGGGTCGAAACAAAAACGGGACGGGCAAAAACACCCGTCCCGCAAGTATAAACGGTCCAGCAGCTTTAGCAGGCTAAATCGCGCAGAGCATCGATAGCCGTGTCGACTTCTTCGGTCGTGTTGAAATACCCAAACGAGAAGCGGACGACACCCTGGCGCTCGGTCCCCAACGCGCGGTGCATGAGCGGGGCACAATGGGCACCGGGACGGGTCGCAATCCCCCACCCCTGCATGAGCGCGTCCGAGATCTCAGCCGAATCGATATCGCCCAAGTTAAGCGACACGATCGCCGAACGCGTCGGCTGGTCAAAGGCACCATAGAGCTTAATCCCCGGAATCTCGCGCACACCGGCAAGGAAACGATCAGCGAGCGCACGCTCGTGGGCAGCAATCGCCTCGACCCCACCCTGGGCCTCGATAAAGTCGAGGCCGGCGGAAAGACCGGCGATACCGTGGCCGTTGAGTGTGCCCGCCTCGAGGCGCGTGGGCCAATCAAGCGGCTGCAGCGCATCGAAGCTGTGCACGCCCGTGCCACCCATAGCCCACGGAGCCACATCGATGCCCTCAGCCACGGCCAGGCCGCCGGTCCCCTGCGGACCCATGAGCCCTTTGTGGCCGGTAAAGCACACCACGTCGAGCCCCATGGCCCGCATATCGATATGCGCCGTGCCGGCAGACTGCGAGGCATCGACGATCACGAGAGCGCCGGCCGCATGGGCCATGGCGGCCACGCGTGCAATGTCGACCGCGTTGCCGGTCACATTGGAGGCGTGCGTCACCACCACGACACGCGTGCCCAGCGTGACCAGCTGCTCGAGCTCGTCGTAGTCGAGCACGCCGTTCGCGTCGCAGCCCGCATGCTCAACGGTCACGCCCTGCTCTGCCGACAGGCGGTTGAGCGGACGCAGCACGGAGTTGTGCTCGAGCACCGTCGTGACCACACGGTCGCCGGGGCGCACCACGCCATTGATAACGGTGTTGAGCGCCGCGGTGGAGTTGGCCGTAAAGCACACGTGGTCAGCACGCGGACAGCCCAGCAAGCGCGCAAGCTTGGCGCGGCAGCCGTGGATGGTACGCGCCGCATCGAGGGCACCCGACGTGGCGCCGCGCCCGGCATTGCCGAGCGAGCACATCGCCTGCGTCACGGCATCGATGACCGCCTGCGGCTTGTGCATGGTCGTCGCCGCGTTATCCAGATAGATCATCGCACGACCTCCCACATATCAATCACGGTATAGCCCTCGGTGGGAATGCCCGCAGCGGCAAGCTCGGCGCGCAGCAACTCCTCATCGGCAGGCGACGCCTTCCACGCCAGACCGCAACCGGCAGCAACCTCCCCGGGCACGGGAATCGTTCGCCCGGGAAGACCGCGCTCGATGCACAGGGCTTCGCACCCCATAGCGGCCGCCGTAGTGGGAAACGTGATGACAAGCGCCGGGCGCTTCTCCCTCATGGCAATCCCACCCAGGCGCTACGGACGCACGACGCGGCCGGCCTGCTCCATCTTTTCGACGATCACGTACATGTTCGTGACATCGCCCACCGCAAGCTGGTCTTTAATGCCATAGTGGTCGAGGCAGGTACCACAGGTGAGAACCTCGACACCCTGCTCGGTCAAACCCTTCAGGTCGTCGAGCACCGGTGAGCCCTCGACGGTGAGCTTGGCGCCGCCGTTGTAGAAGAGCATCGTGGCGGGCAGCTCCTCCTGCTGCGTCACGGCGAAAATAAAGGCCTTCATGAGCTTGTGGCCCAACTCATCGTCGCCGCGGCCCATGCAATCGGTGTAGACGGCAACGACCAGCTTGCCCTTACCGGCGCCGGCGCCACAGAAAGCGGCACCGTCCTGCTCGGGCACGTCCACGGCAACGGCGCCGGCGGTCGCCACGGTCACGTGCCACTCGGCATCTGCAACCTTCTCGACCGAGGCCGTACAGCTCTTTTCCTGCGCCATCTTGGAGATGTTCTTGACGGCGGTCTCGTTGTCGACCGAGGTCACCACAACGCCCTCGCCACCGAGTGATTTCAGAGCCTTGAGCGTCTTGACGACGGGCAACGGGCAGGCATCGCCCATGGCATTGACTTCAATCTTGGTAGACATAGCAAATTCCTTTCGAATGCGGCCGCCCAAAACGACGGGCGGTCGCATAAACGGTTTTCTTTAGCGCACAACGCGAACGGCAGGACCGCCCGGCACCGCCTCGCACACGCGACCAATAACGGCGGCGATGCGATCCTCGGCATGCAGACGACGCGCGAGCTCATCCACATCGGCAGCAGGCGCCGCGATGAGCAGGCCGCCCGAGGTCTGCGGATCGTACAGCGCATCCAGCATGCCCGGTTCCAGGTCATCGTCTGCCGCCACGCGCGAACCAAAGAAGTCCTGGTTGCGGTAGGCGCCGGCGGGGATAATGCCCAGACGCGCCATGTCGAGCACCTGGTCAAAGAGCGGCACCGCCCCCGACACAAGCTCAATCTGCACACCCGAGCCCTCGGCCATCTCGCACGCGTGTCCGATCAGGCCAAAGCCCGTGACATCGGTGCAGCCGTGAAGCTCAAGTTCCTCGGCCAGACGAATCGGCGCCTCGTTGAGGGTGCGCATCGAGTCAAACATGGCTGCGGCCTCGTCCTGCTCGATGAGCTCGCCCTTGATGGCCGTGGTGATGATGCCCGAACCAACCGCCTTGGTCAGCAGTAACGCATCGCCCACGCGCGCGCCGCTGTTGGCGAGCATGCGGTCGAGCGCGACAAAGCCGCTCACGGACAGGCCGTACTTGGGCTCCTCGTCGTTGATGGTGTGGCCGCCCGCGATGGAGCAACCCGCCTCGACGCACTTGTCGGCGCCGCCCGCCAGAATCTGCCCGGCAACCTCAACGCCCAGGCAACTGGAAATGCACAGGAGGTTCATGGCATGGCTCGGCCGACCGCCCATGGCGTAGATGTCCGACAGCGAGTTAGCCGCGGCGATCTGGCCAAACAGGAACGGGTCGTCGACCATCGGCGGGAAGAAGTCGATGGACTGCACGAGGCCCAGGTTTTCGCCAACACGGAAGACACTCGCATCGTCGGAGGTATCAAACCCCACGAGCAGGTTGTCGTTATGCACATTGGGTAAGTCGCCCAGGACCTGGGCGAGGGCTCCAGGAGCCAACTTAGCGGCTCAACCAGAGGCAGCGGTCATCTGCGTGAGCTTGATGAAATCGTCAGCCATCGATTCCTCCTCTCATAGGTCAATCAGTTCCTCCCAGTATACGCATGGCGGCGCCGAGAGCGGGTGACTTATCGCACCGGCCCTCTACGCGAGCGCCAGTGCGCGAATGGCCGCACCGACCGACGACCAGCCCGACGGCATGACACAGGTCCACGCAATGGCGCCATCCGTTTTTCGCCACCGCGGCCTTCGTGGCCGTCGAACCGATGTCGATACCAATGCCAACCTCGGCGTCCCCCCTCGCATGTGACAAAGGGACTGTCCCTTTGTCACATTATCGACAAACCAAATGGATCCTGCTGGCATCAAAATGCATGCGCAGCGTCTCGCCTGCTTGCGGCAGCTCGTCGACAGGCATGCCCACTTTGTTGACCTTCCACTGCAGACGCGTGGGCGCATCGGCACGCGGCGCGTCCAGCAGCACCAGGCGCTCAAAGCGCGAATCGCTCACTCGGGCCACATGCAAATCATAGCTGTTGCGGCCCCGCTCAGCGCGATTGTCCACATGGAAGTAGCTTGCACGAATGCCCAGGTACGCCACACTATCGGGAACCTCGCGACCCACGTTAAAGGTCATGCCCCAGTCGAGGGCCTCAACTTCTTCGTCGCCCATCTTGCGCGCGCGGCTCGTATTCTTGCAGCCCGTCAGGCGCAGCGCAGCCAAGGTTTGCGGCCGGCAGACCACCTTATCGACGGAGCCGATCTCCTCCACATGCCCGTTATGCATCACGCAAATACGTTCGCACAGGCGGCATGCCTCGTCAATATCGTGGCTCACGTAGAGCACGGTACGGTTGCACACATCGAACAGGTCGAGCATGTTCTGCTCAAGCGCGCTCTTGAGATACGCGTCGAGCGCGCTCATGGGCTCGTCGAACATAAAAATGCCCGGGTGTGCCGCCACCATGCGAGCAAGCGCCACACGCTGCTGCTGGCCGCCCGAGAGACGCACGGGATAGCGGTCGGCAAAATCGGCCAGTCCAAAGATGCCCAGATAGCGCTCGGCAAGTTGTCTGCGCGCCGCGGCGTCGCCCGCGTCCTTTACACCGGCACATACGTTATCGGCCACCGTCATGTTGGGAAACAGCTGATAGTTTTGGAACAGCAGGGCGCATTTTCGCTCCTGAGGTGACAGGTTGATGCCCGCGGCCGAGTCAAAAAAGGTCACGCCGTTGACGATGATCTTGCCCTCGTCGGGCGTCTCCACGCCGGCAATACAGCGCAAGGTGCAGCTCTTGCCGCATCCGGAGGCGCCGAGCAGCGCCACACGCTCCTCGCCGGCATCGAGCTGCATGTCGAGCATAAACCCGGGATAGCGCTTTTTGATATCCAGGACAAGCGACATGGTCTATCGACCTCCCTTCGAGACGGCGTCATCGCGCATGAGCTCGGCCAGCGCCTCGCGATCGATACGCAGCGCATCGCCGCCGACTGGGTCGAGCGAATCGATCTGGCTATCCAGCTGCTTGGCCTGTTTGCGCTCTGCACGGGAGAGACCACGCTCGCGATACTGTTGCGAATGCGCCGTGTACATGTTGATGAACAGGATGACCAGGAAACTAAACACGATCACGACGGCGACCCAAAAGAGGGCCACCGACGTGTTGCCGCCCATCCACTCAAAGTAGATGGCGATGGGGATGGTCTGGGTAATGCCGGCGTAGTTGCCCGCAAAGAACAGAGTGCAGCCAAACTCGCCCATGGCACGCGCGAAGGCAAGCACCGCGCCGGCGGCAATCGAGGGCCAGCCGAGCGGCATCATGAGCCTGGTAAAGATGCGACGCTCGGACCAGCCCAGCGTGCGCGCCGCATCGAGCATCTGCGTGTCGAGGCTCTCGAAGGCTCCGAGTGCCGTACGATAGACGAGCGGGAACGACACCACCACGGCAGAGATCACCGCCGCAGGCCACGTAAAGACAATCGAGATGCCATGCGCGATGAGCCACTGGCCCACCCCGGTCGAGCGGCCAAACAGCATGAGGAGCAGAAAGCCACAAACCGTGGGCGGCAGCACCATAGGAATCGTAAAGACCGAATCGAGCAGCCCCTTCACGCGGCTCGTGGTGCCCATAGTCTTCCATGCGGCAAACAGGCCCAGTGCAAAGGCGATTACCAGGGCAAGGCCGCTCGTTTTGATAGACACCCAAAACGGGCGGTAGTCGATGCCGCCTAAAAAGGAGGTCAGCGAGGTCAAGGGCCCCTGCTCATCCCGCAATACGACAGACGATGCTTCTACCATTTGAGCGCTATCAAGCCAACGCGCGCCGCCCTTGGCATCACCCGAGGCCGATGCAATCACCACATAGCGGTCCCCATCCGCACCACGCACATCAAAGCCATAGGTATACCCGCCGGCATCAAACGTTGTTTCCGCCGTAACATACCAAGGAAGATCAACGTCCCCTAGCTGCGCACCTCCCATGGAGTTTGCGCTGTCGAGCTCACAGACAAGGGCCTTGAGACCCGATACGCACTCGTTGTCCTGCGGATCCAATCCATACTTCTCGGCCGCCTTGGGCGATATCCACACCACAATGCGATCGGCAGCAGGCGCCACTACAAGGTCCACGTCCTCGTCAACGGGAAACCGGTAGCCCTCAGGCTGGCCCTCCATAGCACGAGCGGTCCCCTTGGCCAACCGCTCAAAACCCTCGATCCCATAGGAAAGCCCATGAGCGGTCGCAACAACCTGGGCCCCGTCCTCAGCGACCCCAGCAAACGCAAATCCCGGCACCCAGCAAAGCGCGAAGGTCAAAGCACAGGCGACAAGCATGCGGAATCTATTAAGCACGAAAAGCTCCAAGCGAATACAAGGACGGAGTGAAACACAAAACGATGGAATTATCGCGCCAAGCCGCACTACTCGGAAAGCTCAAAGCCGTACTTCGCCCAAATCTTCTGAGCCTTCTTGTTGGACAGACAAAAGTCGACGAACGCCTTGGCCTCGTCGGCGTGCTCGGAGCTCTCGGCAACGGCGCCCGGGTACACGATGGGCTTGTGCGAATCCTCGGGGCACACGAAGGCCTCCTCGATGCCGTCATAGCGGAAGATATCGGAGCTGTAGACAAAACCGGCCACGCAGTCGCCCGTAGAGACGTAAGACGCAGCGGTGCCGACCTTGTCGGCCAGGGCCACCTTGTCGGCAAGCTCGGGTGCATACTCGCCGTCGTCGCCCTCGGTGCCGGTGTAGAGACCCACAGAAGCTAAGGCCTGGTTGGCGTACTTGCCGGCGGGGACGGTCTTGGCGTCGCCGATGGCGATCTTGCCGTCCAGATTCGCGACGTCGGCGATGGCCTCAATCTTGGTGTCGGAACCCTCAGCACGAATGATCACAAGGTCGTTGACGAACATATCCTCTCGTGTGCCGGCATCGACGAGCTCGGCGGCCTCGGCGTCGTCCATGGTGCCCTTGGAGGCGGTGATGAGCACGTCGACCGTGGCGCCAGCACGCATCTGCTCAACGAGGTCGCCAGAAGCCTTAAACTGCGTGTCGGAAAAGGCGGTGCCAGTCTGGTCGGTGTAGAGCTTCTGAACCTCGGGCAGAGCCTTCTCGAGCGAGTTGGCGGCAAAGACCTGCAGCTCGACAGCCTTCTTGGACGAAATCTTGGCGGAGCCGGCATCGGAACCGGTCGACTCAGGCTCCTTGTTTCCGGAGCAGCCGGCAAGGCCAAGGCCGGCAGCAGCGACAGCGGAGAGTGAGACGAATCCGCGGCGAGAAACCATATCGAACATGTTCAATCCTTTCGAATGCTACGCCCGGACACCCCGCCGCGGGCTTTATTCTGTAATTAGATTATACTTTAGTGCGAATAATGATTAAGAGAAACTAACCCCGTCTGAGAATATAGTTTCAGGCATGCCTACAGAATGCCGTCCCTTTGGGCGCAAATAAAAGGCGGAGCAGCCGTTCAAGTCGCCCCGCCGCAGGTAAACCGCTTAGTTGGTATGTCCGCCGCCCGCTGTCATCTGAGCCGCATGCTCCAGCTGGTCTGCAATGGCCTCCCAGCTTTCGCGGGCGGCCTTCGTAGAACCGGGAAAGTTTACGACAAGTGTATGACCTCGTTGCATGCAAATAGCGCGCGAGAGCATAGCGCGGCGCGTCTTGGTCATGGAGTACGCACGGATCGCCTCCGCAATACCCGGCACGTCGCGGTCGCAGACGGCACGCGTCGCCTCGGGCGTCACATCGCGCATCGAAAGTCCCGTGCCACCGCAGGTGAGCACGACATTGGCGTGGCACTCATCGGCTGCATCCACAATGGCATCACCGATTTCGCTGACGTCGTCGCGCACGACCACATGTGAGGCGACCGTCCATCCCTGCGCCTCGATAAGTTCCTCGAGCGCAGCACCCGCCTCGTCCTGGGCAAGATCGCGCGTGTCCGAGCACGTCACGATCGATATCTTCAGCTCCATGGCATTCCTCCTATAGCACCGTTCCCTCAGGCAGATCGACGCGCACAACGTCCACGGCATCTCCCGCCTTGAGCTCACACGGCCCTTCGTCAATACGCAGCAGACAGTTGGCCCGCTGCATCGTGCCGAGCAGCGCCGAATTCTGCGTCTTGGCCTCGGTCACCAACAGCTCACCGGTCTCGGGGTCGCGCAAAACCGTGGCGCGATCGAAGAAGCGGCGATGCTGTCGCTTTTTCACGCCGTGCGTGAGCGTCGCCTGCTGCACGGGACGCGTACCCTCGGCAAAGCCGCGCATCTTGCGGATCGCCGGACGCGCAAGCATCTCAAAGCCTACATACGCCGCGGCCGGATTGCCTGAAAGTCCCAGGTAGGGCTTACCCCCAAGCAAGCCAAACGTAATGGCCTTGCCCGGACGCATCGAGATGCGATCGAACAGCACCTCGCCCTCGCGCCGGACGAGCGCCGTCACGTAGTCGTAGTCGCCTGCCGAGGCGCCACCGCTCGTAATGACAAAATCGCACTCCTGCACGGCACGATGTACCAGCTCGGCAATCACCTGCTCATCATCAGGAGCGATGCCATAGAACACCGGCTCGGCGCCGGCATCGAGCGCTTCGGCCATCAACGCCGAGGAGTTGGAATCGCGAATCTGCCCGCGTGCCGGCAGCTCGCTCGGCGCGACCAGCTCCGTGCCCAGCGAGATAATGCCCACGCGCGGGGCGGCATGCACCTTCACGCTCGCATACCCTGCGCTCGCCAGCAGGCCGGCGCCGGCCGGAGCCACAACCTCGCCGGCGTGCATCACAACATCGCCGGCATGAGCCTCCTCGGCGGCAGAGCGAACGTTCTCCCCCACCTTGGCAGGCGCCGAGAAGCTCACGCGTGAGCCCTCGTTGCCATTGCCGTCAAGCACCTCGACAATCTCGTATTTCACCACGGCATCCGCACCCTCGGGAACCGGCGCGCCCGTCATGATGCGGACGGTCTCGCCCGGGGCGATTGCGCCCTCAAACACATGGCCCGCGGCCTCGTGTCCGATAACGTCGAGCGTCACCGGCGCCTCGCCAGACGCCTGCACCAAGTCCGCCGAGCGCACGGCATATCCGTCCATAGCGCTGTTGGCAAACGGCGAGATGTCGATATCGGCCACCGCGTCCTCGGCCAAGGGAAGACCGGCGGCCTGCCACACGGGAATCTCGATGAGATCCGTCGGAACAACATGCGACAGAACAATCGACTGCGCGTCCTCCAGCGGAATGAGTTTCTCTGCCATATGCACCTCTTAATGCCACGGCGCACAACAGGGGCGCCGATTCTTTATGCTTGTCTCAGTATAATCCCCCGATGCACGACCGCGACTCGGCCTGCACCCGCAAATACACCTGTCGGTTGCAGGCCGCGAAACAGAATGGAAACCAACTCACCGGCTCGTCGCGTTTACCACGTTTTATAATGCTTGCGTTGCAACCTAAAAGAGGAACGTATGGCTCATAACGACAAACCCGAAAGCGCAAACGAAGCGCAGGATCATCCCCAGCCGCTCGACGATGGCGGTTTTTTCTCCCTGAACGACGTCATCATGGCAGGCAGGCATCAGCTCACCCGCTCCGAGCATCTCTTGGCTGTCGACACGCGCCGCAACGTCCGCAACCTATTCGCGAGCGCCAAGTTGCTCATACTTGTCGTCATCGTCTCTCTCGCCATGGGCGTTGCCGCTTGGGCGTTTTTGGCCTCGCTGAATATCGCGACCGATTATCGTGAGCACCATGCGTGGATTTACGCGCTGCTTCCCGTTGTGGGCGTTGCCACCACATGGGTGTACAAAAACCACGGTCTCGCCGCCAAGCGTGGCAACAACCTGGTCATTGACTCCGCCCTGGGCACACGCCTCATCCATATGCGCATGGCCGTCCTCACCTTCGTCTGCTCCACGCTCACGCACCTAACGGGCGGGTCGGCCGGTCGCGAGGGAGCCGCGGTGCAGATTGGCGGCACTATCGCCAGCAACATCTCGAGCCTCGCCCACCTCGAAAAGCATGACCATCACGACCTCATGCTCGCCGGCATCTCGTCGGCCTTTGGCGCCGTATTCGGTTCGCCCCTTGCCGGAGCTTTCTTTGGCATGGAGATGTGCTTTATCGGCAAGATCGACTACACCGCGGGCATCTACTGCCTGGTCGCCTCGTTTACCGGCTACTTTACGTCGCTTGCCTTGGGAACCGAGTACGAGGCGAATGTCATCACCAGCGTTCCCAACATGACACCACGGACGGTTGTCATCGTTGTTATCAGCGCCATTATCTTCGGTTTGACGGCACGCCTCTTTGCCTGGTCGGTTCGAACCGTCAAGAGCCTGTACGGTCGCTTTATCACCAACTACCTTACTCGCGCACTCGTGGGCGCGCTCGTGGTTTTGGCCGCCTATGCCCTTCTCGACGCCTGGGACTATGCCGGCCTTGCCACCTGGCTCTCGGGCGCCGGGTTCGCCGGTACCACGACCCTTGCCGACGCAGTCATCAAGCTCGTGGTGACGGCGCTCACTCTGGGCGCCGGCTTCCAAGGCGGCGAGGTCACACCCCTGTTTGGCATCGGTGCGGCGCTCGGCGGCTGGATCGGTTGCCTCGTCGGAATCGACCCCAGCTTTCTGGCGGCTCTCGGCATGCTCGGCGTGTTCTGCGCCGGCCTCAACGTGCCCATCACCACCTGCATGATGGCCATCGACCTGTTCCACGGCACGGCAGCCGGCTTCTTCGTGATCGTGGCGTTTATCAGCTATCTCGTC
>JAXJPE010000037.1:0-2247 GCA_036426035.1 Collinsella sp. | reverse complement strand
GTATTTAGGCACCGATAACTTATATATCAACGCAATAAACCCGAGCGCGAGGGCGTTTGGGTTTATTATTGAAGCGTATGTAACCTGGCGGCGCCACACCGCCTGTTAGTAGGGAGACACATGAACGTTCTGGTCGTCAACGCAGGATCTTCGACCCTTAAGTATCAGGTCATCGATACCAAGTCCCACAAGGTGTCCGCAAAGGGCTCCTGCGAGCGCGTCTGCTTTACCGGCGGTACCTTCACCCACGCTGCCAACGGCTCCAAGAAGGTGACCGAGAACATCGAGTTCCCCGACCACAAGGTCGCCATCGAGGTCGTCCTGAAGGACCTCGAGGCCAACGGCGTCAAGATCGAGGGCATCGGCCACCGTATCGTTCAGGGCGGCTGGTACTTCGGTGATTCCTCCCTCGTCGACGAGGACGTCCTCGCCAAGATCCGCGAGGTCGCTCCGCTCGCCCCGCTGCACAACAACCCCGAGGCCAACGTTATCGAGTACTGCCTCGAGCAGTATCCCGACCTGCCCAACGTCACGGTCTACGACACTGCTTTCCACTTCAATATGCCCGAGGTCGCCAAGACCTACGCCCTGCCCAAGGACGTCTGCGATAAGCTGCACATCCGTAAGTACGGCGCCCACGGCACCAGCTACCGCTACATCTCCAAGAAGGTTGCCGAGATGACCAACGGCGAGGCTCGCAAGGTCGTCGTGTGCCACATCGGTTCCGGCGCTTCCCTGTGCGCCATCGAGGACGGCAAGTGCATGGACACCACCATGGGCTTGACGCCGCTCGACGGTGTCATGATGGGCACCCGCTGCGGCTCCATCGACCCTGCTACCGTGTGCTACCTGCAGCGCGAAGGCGGCTACACCTTCGACGAGGTCGACGATATGATGAACAAGAAGTCCGGCCTTTTGGCTGTGACCGGCGGCAAGACCAACGACTGCCGCAACGTCGAGGAGCTCGCCGCTGCCGGCGACCCCGAGGCCCAGCTCGCCTTCGATATGTTCGTCTACAAGATTGCCGCCAAGGCCGCCGAGATGGCCACTTCCATGTGCGGCATGGACACCCTGGTCTTTACCGCCGGCATCGGTGAGCACGCTCCGGCTGTCCGCGCCGGCGTGGCCGACCGTCTGGCCTTCATGGGCGTCAAGATGGACCATGCCCGCAACGCCCTGCGCGGCGACGGCGCTTGGTGCCTGTCCGCCAAGGATTCCAAGGTCAAGATCTTCGTCATCCCCACGGATGAGGAGTTCATGATCGCTTCCGACGTCGAGCGCATCGTCAGCGGTAAGTAATTGATGCAAGGGGAGGGGACTGGATGGCCTTGTGCCGTTCAGCCCCCTTTTATGCTCTTTGGGCGAAGAGTTTGATAGATATTTATCGAATTCTGATAACTTCTTATTAAGGGTACGGCCGCCTTATAGATTTGCCGACCGTACTGTAATCACGAAGGAGTCTCATGAACGTACTTGTTGTCAACGCCGGCAGCTCGAGCCTTAAATATCAGCTTTTGGATACCGATACCCGTGAGGTTTTCGCCAAGGGCAACTGCGAGCGCATCGGCTCGGAGATGGGCATCTTTGGCCACTCCGAGAACGGTGGTGCCAAGCAGACCGAGGAGATTCCTTTTCCCGATCATCGCTGCGCCATTGCGCGCGTGCTCGAGGAGCTCGAGAAGACCGACTTTGCGATCGATGGCATCGGCCACCGTATCGTTCAGGGTGGCTGGCACTTCGATGATTCCGCAGTCGTCGACGATGAGGTCATGGCTAAGATTCTTGAGGTGGCCCCGCTCGCCCCGCTGCACAATTACGGCGAGGCCGCGGCAATCGAATACTGCCGCGAGAAGTATCCGGAGCTGCCCAACGTGGCCGTCTTCGACACCTCGTTCCACATGACCATGCCCGAGGTCGCCTACACCTACGCGCTGCCCAAGGACGTGTGCGACAAGTTCCACGTGCGCAAGTACGGCGCGCACGGTACGAGCCACCGTTACGAGTGGATGATGGCCAAGGAGATCCTGGGCTCGCGCTGCCACCGTCTGCTTTCGTGCCATCTGGGCAACGGTGCTTCGCTTGCCGCCATTGAGGACGGCGTGTGCCGCGATACCACGATGGGCCTCACGCCGCTCGACGGCTTGATGATGGGCACCCGTTGTGGTTCCATCGACCCGGCTACCGTGTGCTACCTGCAGCGCGAGGGCGGCTACAGCTACCAGGAAGTCGACGACATGATGAACAAGC
>JAXJPE010000036.1:0-1775 GCA_036426035.1 Collinsella sp. | reverse complement strand
CATCTGGCCGAACGAGTCCCCATACCCTCGTTCGGTCAGACGCGCCGCCGCGTTGCTGCTTTGTGCCGTATAATGTCCACTACCTATGACGCGATACAAAAGAAAGGTGTTTGCCCATGCAGGCACAGAAGGCGGAGGGAACCCGCGACCTTATCGGCGCCGAGATGCGCGCCTGGCAAAAGATGCAGCAGATTGCGGCCGGCGTGTTCGAGCCGTTTGGTTTTAAACCCATCGAGACGCCCGCGATCGAGCAGGTAGATGTGTTTGTCCACGGCATCGGCCAGTCGACCGACGTCGTGCGCAAGGAAATGTTCCGCGTGTTCAGCGGTGCCAACCTGGAGCGCGTCTTTACCGAGGGCACCGACACCAAACTCAAGCCCAAGCAGCGCCTGGCACTTCGCCCCGAGGGCACGGCCGGCGTGGTGCGCGCCGTCGTCGAGAACAACCTGGTGCCCCAGGGCTCCACGCCGTTTAAGGCGTACTATGCCGAGGCCATGTTCCGCGGCGAGCGTCCCCAGAAGGGCCGCCTGCGCCAGTTCCACCAGGTGGGCATCGAGTGGCTCGGCGCTCCCGATCCGGCGGCAGACGCCGAGTGCATCATCATGCTCATGGAGTTCTACAAGCGCCTGGGCTTCGACCTTTCCAAGCTTCGTCTGCTCATCAACTCGATGGGTGACGCCCAGTGCCGTCCGGCTTACCGCGAGCAGGTTAAGCAGTTCATCCTCGATCACGCAGACGAGATGTGCGACGAGTGCCGCGAGCGCGCCGAGCTTAACCCGCTGCGTGCCTTCGACTGCAAGAACGACCATTGCCGCGAGATCATGGCCGAGGCTCCGCTGATGGGTGACAACCTGTGCGACGAGTGCCGCGAGCACTACGAGCAGGTCAAGCGCTATCTGGATGCCGCCGGTATCGAGTATGTCGAGGATCCCACCTTGGTGCGCGGCCTGGACTACTACACCCGTACTGTCTTTGAGGTCGAGGCCCCTGGCGCCGGCGTCGGCTCCATCGGCGGTGGCGGCCGCTATGACGGCCTGGTCGAGCTCGAGGGTGGCAAGCCCACGGCGGGCGTCGGCTTTGCCGTCGGTTTTGAGCGCGCCCTGCTGGCCCTGCAGGCCTTTGGCAGCGATCTGGGTGCCGATGAGGCCCCGTGCGTCTATGTCGCCAACGCCGGTAAGGAGCTACGCCAGAACGTCTTTGCCATTACGCAGGAGCTTCGCGCCGCAGGCATCGTGACCGAGGCCGACTATCAGGGCCGTTCGCTCAAGGCTCAGTTTAAGCAGGCCGATAAGGTAGGCGCCAAGCTCATCCTGGTCCTGGGCGGCGACGAGCTTGCCGCCGGCAAGGTCAAGGTGCGCGACATGGAGAGCCATGACGAGGTCCTTGCCGATCTGGCCAACGTTGTCGAGGCGGTTCGCGAGCGCCTGTAGCACATCTTTTTGAGCTGCGGGCCCGCTTGAGTGTCCCGTCCATTGCGAGCGATTGTTACGGGGGTGTTTCGCATTTATGCGGAATGCCCCCGTTTGCGTATGCCGTCCACCGAGAAATACGACCATTTAGGGCAAAAACCCTTGCAATGCAGAAAATACTTTTGTGTGGTAAAGCGCAATCAGTGTCGAAAGTATTTCTCAAGCGCCTATAATGAATACCGCATGTTACGTGCATAGAAGGAGGAATGGGAGGAAACGTGGCTGAGAACCTAAGCAACCAGTCTGTACCCGAAGCCGCGGCGCGCGTCGCTGCCGTGGTCAACCGCCTCGTTAACCGAATCGGCT
>JAXJPE010000035.1:0-13623 GCA_036426035.1 Collinsella sp. | reverse complement strand
TGAGTCCCGTGGCGGCAAGCGCTTTGAAGAGCGCGGTAGCCGCGGCGGCGAGCGTCGCGAGGGTGCTCGCAGCAATGGCGGCCGCGGCGGCGCTGGTCGTTCTAACGAGTCGCGCGATCGTCGTGACCCGCGTGCCAGCCGCGATCGTCGCGATGACTGGCGCAACTACGACGATACCCGCGAAGAGCGTCGCGGCGGCTATCGTGGTGGTCGTGGCGGCAACCAGGCCGGCTCCCGTGGCGGCCGTGCCGGCGGTCGCGATAACCGTGGCAGCTACGGCAACAGCCGTGGCGGCAAGCGCGGTGGCAGCTCCCGTCGCCCCGGCGACGGCGGCGGCAAGCGCAAGTAAGATGCGCATCGCGCATTAGATTGAGGCACAGTGAGGGCCCGAGCAAACAACGCTCGGGCCCTTTTGTTTGCCGTGTCCATCGTTAATTCAAACGTGATTTTCTCGGGAATGCATCTGGGGGATGCCGAGGACCTATTTCCGCCATGCAGCAATGGGTCCTATGGGGTGCGCCGTGCATTTTTTTTGGAGTATTCAGCAGCTCTAGCTGGCTGCATACGATTCGGTATTGCCAACGGTGGCCTTCAGATACCCCCTATGAGCGTTTTGAGTTAGATTTCGCCGTTTTTCGAAGCAAAGGTACGTCATTCTCGCTATGTCGGAACCCTAAATGACGCAGCGCCCTACAGTTTTGCCCGCCCGCGGCGGTGCTGGCGCGGTCACGTTGCAGAATACTCCGTTTTTTGCACGTGCTGGGATGGGGTACCTCAGGAGAACGTGGCGGTAATCAATAAATATATGCAATCTGTACCGGGAATTATGCAAACCGAAAGGGTGGGCAGTATGGGTTGGTGTATCGGGCTGCCTGGCGCACCAAAACGGGGAGCTCCCTTATGCGCCGTATACTCTGTCTGAATGTAAAAACGGCTTGACGCGTTGCCAGGCGTAGGGGGAGGGTGCCTCGATGAGCGTATTCGAAATTGTGTTTAGTCCGACTGGTGGAACGCGGAAGGTGTCTGGCCTTGTGGCCGGGGCGCTGGACAAGAATACCGTTACCGTCGATCTGACCGATAGCGGGTTGGATTTCCACGGGGTCTCGATGGCGAAGGGCGACGTTGCGGTTATCTCCGTCCCATCATATGCTGGCAGGGCTCCAGCTGTGGCGGTTGAGCGACTGGGAATGGTGCGTGGCAACGGAGCTCGGGCTGTTTTGGTTTGTGTTTACGGGGGCCGCGCGTTTGAGGATACGCTTATTGAGCTGGAAGACGTTGCGAAGCGTGCCGGATTTAGGGTGGTTGCAGCGGTTTCTGCCATTGCTGAGCATTCCGTTGCTCGTCAGTTTGCTGCTGGGCGACCGAATGCGCAGGATGTGGCGCAACTTTCAGAGTTTGCGCAGCGAATCCGGCAAAAGCTACTGGACGGGGCTGCGTCTGAGCCCTCTATTCCCGGCAATCGTCCTTATAAGCAAGCTGGAGGCCACAGTATGGTGCCCCATGCAACGGAGGATTGCGTCTCCTGCGGTGCTTGCGCTGCGTTGTGCCCTGTTCGAGCTATCGACAAGGACGATCCAAGGCAGGTGGATGGCGAGGCGTGCATCTCCTGCATGCGTTGCGTCTCCGTATGCTCGCAGAATGCTCGCAAACTTGACCCTAACAAACTTGCCGCCGTTACCCAGATGCTGAGCAAGGCTT
The DNA here is from genome assembly GCA_036426035.1 of Collinsella sp. GTDB lineage: Bacteria > Actinomycetota > Coriobacteriia > Coriobacteriales > Coriobacteriaceae > Collinsella. The sequence goes on along the minus strand of JAXJPE010000035.1, from coordinate 11,925 downwards.
GCGTCGAGCGCAGGGAATGTGAGATCTTCATCTAACGCAGGCTAGATTGGTGCATTGGGGTCATGTTAATCTACACCAAGTTGGTGCAGATTAACCTGACCCCAATGCACCAGAACGAGGAGTGTCCCCGGGTGCCGGCAGAGAACGTCCCTAAGTGTCGCCTAAATACCGTTTATCGAAGAAAAAATACCGTTCATCGGTCATAATGGTTGTTCCTGCTTTGGGCTTGTCTACAATAGCTCCCGTAAAAAGAAATGCGGAAGGTTACCGAGTCCCTCGGACGTGGGCCTAACCAAAGTCTTTGAACGGGTGCGTCTCTATGGATGCATTCGTTTGATTTTGGTTGGGCTTTATTTATGAAGGGACATGCCACCATGGGTTTCTTTTCTCGCCTGATGGGCGGTTCGGATGAGCAGAAGACTGCAGCTTCCGAGTTCGAAATCCTCGCTCCCGTTTCCGGCGAGCTTGTTCATCTAGAAAATACCAATGACCCCGCTTTTAGCAGCCGTGCCGTGGGCGATGGCGTTGCCGTGGTTCCCCAAGAGGGAACGGTGTGCGCTCCTATTTCCGGCACCGTCGCGGCGCTGTTTCCGACTGAGCACGCGCTGGGCATCATGTCCGACGACAGCTCTGCTCAGGTGATGCTGCATATCGGAATCGACACTGTTAAGCTTGAGGGCAAGGGCTTCCATGCGCTTGTTGCCCAGGGTGACCATGTCGACGCGGGCCAGCCCCTCGTCGAGGTCGATTTCGACGCGGTCCGCGCCGCCGGCTTCGATCCCACGGTCTTCGTTATCGTGTGCGAGCGCTCGGAGAACTCGACTCTTCGTGAGCATGCTTCCGGCCCTGTTGCTGTTAAAGAGCCTGTCGTCTGGCTTTCCGAGTAAATTCTTGTGGTGGGTACCGTGGTTATCAAGCGAGTTTTTAACAACAACGTCGCAATGGTCACTTCGGACGATGGCTCCGAGCTCATCGTCATCGGTCGAGGCCTCTGCTTTGGCCGTCATGCCGGCGATGCCATCGACGAGGCGTCGATCGAAAAGACCTACGCGTTGCAGGAGGGAACTTCTCAGGATTCGCGTACGATAGACCGCTTGGCACATCTTTTGGAGTCCATCCCCACCGTCAACCTCGTGATTTCCGAGGAAATCGTTCAGATGCTTCGTCGAGAGCTCAATGTCGACATCAACGATAAGATTCTCATTGCTCTCGCAGACCATATCAGCCTTGCTTTGGAGCGCGAGCGCAAGGGCGTCCCCTGTGAGAATCCGTTGCTGCTCGAGATCCAGCAGTTCTATCGCAAGGAGTATGCGCTTGCGGGCCGTGCGCTGCAGATTATCAAGGAGTATATGGGCATTGAGATGAGCGAGGAGGAGCAGGGTTTCATTACCTTGCATATCGTCAACGCCACCATGCCGCAACGCTCTGACCGTCTGATTGTTTCGGTCCAGCTTGTTCGCGACGTGCTTGCGATTGTTTCCGAGCGCTATGCCACGACCCTCGACGACACCTCGCTGCCTTACGAACGTTTCGTTCGTCACCTGCAATTTTTCGCACAGCGAGCGCTCGATCCTACGGCCGGGCAAATCAACGGAGACGCGCTGTTCCGAATCGATGAAACGGCGTATCCGCGTGCATTCTCGTGTGCGGACGCCATAGCCGCCCACTTGTCGTCTACCTATAACGTTGTCGTTACCAATGCCGAGAAGAGTTATCTCGCATATCACATTGTTAACCTGCTTGGAGAACCTGGTCTCTAGGCATAACGTGTCCACACATCGATTGATATAAGGCAGGGCTTACGGTCTTGCCCAGGGCACATCTGTCTTAATTTGCGGAAAAGGAAGGGGAGTACCGTTATGACCGCAAAAAAGAAGTTCAATTTCAAAGCGCCGTTGGAGGTGTTCGCGAAGTCAATCGTCCAGCCGATGATGTATCTCTCGGTTGCCGGCATCCTGCTCATCGTGGGCATCATTCTGACCAACAAGACCATCTGCGCTTTGGTCCCCGTACTGGGCTCCGGTCCGTTCCAGCTTGTGGGCGCCGTTGTCTATCAGTCGCTGATGTTTATCATCAACAACCTCTCGATTCTGTTCTGCGTGGGCATCGCCGGCGCCATGGCAAAGAAGAACAAGGGCCATGCTTCGCTGATCGCCCTGATGTCGTTCTTCCTGTTCCTGCAGGCTAACAACATCGTGCTCAACGCCACCGGCTCTCTTGCCGATGCGAGCGGCATGCTCGGTCTTACCGGAACCGGCCAGGCCACCGTTATGGGCATCCAGGTGCTCGATACCGGCGTGTTTGGTGGCATCATCCTTGGTTGCATCACCGGTGCCGTGTTCAACAAGTACTCGAACAAGCAGTTCCCCATTGCCCTTTCGATGTTCTCGGGCGTTCGCTTTCCGTTCCTGATCATGATCATCATTTCCTGGATCATGGGCGCAGGCTTCTGCATCGTTTGGCCTTCTGTCCAGGGCGCCATTTCCTCCGTCGCCGGCATTATTAAGGAGTCGGGCAACATCGGTCTCTTTATCTACGGCATGCTCAACAAGCTGCTCGTTCCCACCGGTCTGCACCACCTCATCTACACCCCGTTCCAGTTCTCCGATGTGGGCGGCACCCTTACGCTGGGTGATCAGGTTATCGCCGGCGCCTATCCCATCCGTGTCGCCGAGATGGCAATGACGGGCCAGCCCTTCTCCGATAGCACCTACTTCAACAGCTACACCTTCAACAACCTGTGGCCCTACATCGGTATCGGTCTCGCCTTTATCTTCACTGCTTACAAGGGAAACAAGGACAAGACCAAGGCTGTCATTATCCCGCTGATCATCACCGCCGTGCTCTCCTGCGTGACCGAACCCATGGACTTCCTCTTTGTCTTTGCCGCTCCCGTGCTCTTTGTCGTTCACTCGGTTCTTTCCGGCATCTTCCTGGTCCTGCTCAAGGTTCTCTCCGTGCCCGCTTCGACTGCAGGCGGCATCATCAACATCGTGGTTTCCAACCTGGTCCTCGGTGTCGATAAGACCAACTGGCCGGTTATGCTGGTGCTTGGAGTCGTCAACGCCGCTCTGTACTTCTTCCTCTTCACCTTCCTTATTAAGAAGCTCAACCTTCACACCCCTGGTCGCGAGGAAGAGTCCGAGCTTGCTGAGTCCGTTGCCGAGGGCGAGGCCGCCGCGTCTGTCGCGGTGAAGCAGGGCGCTGTTGCCGCGGCTCCCGCAGAGGGCGTCGATGCGGGCATTGCCGATCTGGTCGCAGGTCTTGGCGGCAAGGACAACATCGAGGAGCTCGAGAACTGCTTTACGCGTCTTCGCGTGAACGTTAAGAACCCGGACCTCATCGATGAGAACCTCATCAACCACGTGCCCAACAGCGGCATCAACCGCAACGGCAACAATATCCAGATCATCTTTGGCATGAAGGTCGCCGAGATGCGCGACAAGGTCGAAAACGCAATTGAGAAGGAGCAGTAAACAATGATCATTACTCTGTGTGGTGGCGGATCCACCTTTACCCCCGGCATCGTCAAGTCCATCGCCCTGCGCAAGGACGAGCTCGACGTTGACGAGATTCGCCTGTACGACATCAACGAGGAGCGTCAGCGCAAGATCGGCGTGCTCGTGGACTGGATTTTGCACGAGGACCTCGGCCTGGACATCAAGCTCACGGTGACCACCGACAAAGAGACGGCTTTTACCGACGCGAGCTTCGTGTTTGCCCAGATGCGCGTGGGCGGCTACGCCATGCGCGAGCAGGACGAGAAGATTCCGCTGCGTCACGGCTGCGTTGGTCAGGAGACCTGCGGTTGCGGCGGCCTTGCCTACGGCATGCGCACCATCTTCCCCATGGTCGAGCTGATCGATGACGTTGAGAAGTACGCCAAGAAGGACTACTGGATTCTCAACTACTCCAACCCTGCCGCCATTGTCTCCGAGGGCTGCCGCGTGCTGCGTCCCAATGCTCGCATCATCAACATCTGCGACATGCCGATCGCGATCATCGACGTGGTTTGCGCCGCGCTCGATATCGACAAGAAGGATGTCGAGTACGATTACTTTGGCCTCAACCACTTTGGTTGGTTCACCTCGATCCGCCACAAGGGCGAGGAGGTGCTCCCGCAGCTGCGCGAGTACATCAAGGAGCACCAGATCCTGCTGCCCGACTCCTACCTCAAGGGCATGGGCTCGCTCATGGCAAAGAAGCCCGAGGAGACCACTGACGAGCACCCCGAGCAGAACCGCCACACCAAGGGCAGCTGGTACTACGTCTGGAAGGGCGAGTACGAGATCATGGAGTGCTTCCCGGAGTACCTGCCTAACACGTATCTGAACTACTACCTGCAGCAGAAGGAGTTCGTCGAGCATTCCAACCCCGAGCGCACCCGTGCGAATGAGGTTGAGGAGACGCGCGAGAAGAACCTCTTTGACGGCATCGACCACTACGAGAAGACGGGCGAGATCGACGAGAGCACGTTCTATGCGGGCAGCCACGGCGACTGGATTGCCGACCTGGCCATCGCTCTGAAGAACGATACCAAGCAGCGCTTCCTGGTCATTTGCGAGAACAAGGGCGCGATCCCCAACATGCCCTACGACGCCATGGTCGAGCTGCCTGCCTACATTGGCAAGAACGGCCCCGAGGTCATCAGCCGCGACAACATTCCTCTGTTCCAGCAGGGCCTCATGATGCAGCAGCTGAACTCCGAGAAGCTCGTGGTCGAGGCTACGATCGAGGGTTCGTACGAGAAGGCGCTCAAGGCCTTTACGCTGAACAAGACCGTGCCTTCGATGAAGGTCGCCAAGGAGGTTCTCGACGACATGATCGAGGCCAACAAGGGTTACTGGCCCGAGCTTAGCTAAAGGCAGAAGACGCTGGCGCAAAAGAGTCACTGACGGCACAATTTGAACAATGCCCCGTTCACGTATTTGCGTGGACGGGGCATTGCCGTTTGGTGAGAAGGGCGACAGGTTCATATGCACCAACTTGGTAGAAATCTACCTTTGGAGTGGAGCAGATGTGGTATTCTATCTGCGGGGTAATACTTAGGAATACCAAGTAATACCAACGCCGTAGAAACAAACTCCAGATGCGGGCCAATCGGGTTGCCTTCACAGCCCGTCGCCCAGCCGCGCGGCCCGCATCTATCCGCACCACCGTCGTTTCAAAAAGGAAGCGCCATGGCAGAACACATGACCCCGGTTGTCGCGAAGGTCTTGCCCGAGGAAAAGGCGGCCTTCGCGGCGGCAACCCAGCTCGTAGGTACCACGCCGTCCAACGCCATCCGCATGTTTATCGCCGCGTTTAATCGCTGCGGCACCTTTCCGTTCGACATTTCGCCCAGCGGGGCCTTTGGCACTGCGCCCGATTCTCGTCAATAAGTGATCCGTTTTCCTCCGTCCCCATGGGATCAGCTCTCTGCCGAGTTGTGGTAGAACTAGGGAACGGTTTTGAGGAGGTTGGCATGCTCAATGCGATGGTGTGGGCGCTTGCCTGTTTTGGCGTTGTCGCTGCCGATATAGCCCTGAGCGTGGTTCTGTTTTCAGTTCTCGATGCCGTATCGGTGCTGACGGGCTATCCGATCGACAATCTCGATATCCAATGGTTCCAGGCTGCCGCTCAGACGGCGTCGTTTTTGATGGCGCTGCTGTGGTGGCGTTATCTGTGGCCGCGATCGTTTATGGCGCGCTGGCAGGGCGAGCGCCCGCTTGGCGGGGGAGCGCGTGGGGCGTGGAAACGCATCGCCTGCGTTATCGTGATCGGTCTTGCCCTGCAGGTGGTCGTTGGCTACGTGACCGACGCTGTGCTGTCGCTGTTGCCTGATGCCGCGGCCGATTATAGCGAACTTGTCGAGGAGACGGGCATGGGCGACACGAGCTATCTGGCCGTCCTGACCACGGTGCTCGGCGCTCCGTTTTGCGAGGAACTGCTGGTGCGCGGCATAATTTTTGAGTTTTCGCTCCGAGCGTTTAATCCGCAGTGCCGCCCACTTTGGAAGCGCCGGCGTCGTGTGAGCGCGCAGGGCGGCGCCATGGTGCCCTGGGCGGCCCCAAGTACGTGGGGTATCGCCGCGGCGATTGTGCTGCAGGCGGCGATCTTCGGTTTTATGCACATGAATTGGGTGCAGGGTTGCTACGCGGGCGCCGCCGGCCTCATCTTTGGTTGGGTGCTCGTGACGACCGGAAAGCTCCGCTACACGATTCTGCTGCACTTTGCCTTTAATGCCGGGTCGTATCTCATGACGTTGCTCTGGTTTGTGAACACACCGCTCGACGTGGTGGTCACGGTTGCCATCGCCGGCTTTATGCTGATAGAGGCGATGCGCTCGCTGCGCCAAGCGTGTGGGATGGACGCAGCGAGCGCATCGCTGCCCTAATTGCGGCGTCCGCCTCCGTTAGCGCCCTGGCGCCCCTGCGCCGCACGGTTACGGCCGGCGGTGTTCTGCGCGCGCGACATGCCGCCGTGCCCCTTGCTGCCCTTGGGCCCCTTGCCGCCAGCACCACCGTGGGCCTTGCCGCCCTTCTTGCCGGTGCCATGTCCACCGCCAGCAGACGTCTCGCCCGGGCGTGGCGGCACGGGGCGGATCAGACAATGCTTGGTGTAGCCAATCAGGTCGCGGCGGCCGGCCTTTTCCAGCGCCTCGCGTACCAGCTTATAGTTCTCGGGTTTGCGATACTGAATCAGTGCGCGCTGCATGGCCTTTTCGTGCGGGTCGCGCGCCACATAGATCGGCTCCATGGTGCGCGGGTCCACGCCGGTGTAGTACATGCAGGTCGACATGGTGGACGGCGTGGGGTAGAAATCCTGCACCTGCTCGGGCATATAGCCCATGTCGCGCACGGCCTCGGCAAGGTCCACGGCTTCCTTCATGGTTGAGCCCGGGTGGCTCGAGATCAGATATGGCACCACATACTGCTTGAGTCCGTATTCGCGGTTCAGGCGTTCAAATTTACGGCAGAACGCGTCGTAGACAGCTCGGCTCGGCTTGCCCATTACGGATAGCACCGCGTCGCTCACGTGCTCGGGCGCTACGCGCAGCTGGCCCGAGACATGGTGCTCCAGCAGCTCGCGCAAAAACTCGTCCGAGGCGTCGGCCATGGTGTAGTCAAAGCGGATGCCGCTGCGGACGAAGACCTTCTTGACGCCCGGCAGCTGGCGCAGATCGCGCAGCAGCTGCGTGTAGCCGCTCTCGTCGACCACCATGTTCTTGCACACGCTCGGCCACAGGCAGCGCTTGTTCTTGCACACGCCGTGCTTGAGCTGCTTGTCGCAGGCGGGACGGCTAAAGTTGGCCGTCGGCCCGCCCACGTCGTTGATGTAGCCCTTAAACTCGGGATCGCGCGTGAGCAGCTCGGCCTCGCGCATGATCGAGTCGTGGCTGCGCATCTGCAACACGCGACCCTGGTGGAAGGTGAGGGCGCAAAACGAGCACTCGCCAAAACAGCCGCGGTTGGAGCTAATGGAAAACTTGATCTCGGCAAAGGCCGGCACGCCGCCCGCCGCGTCGTAGTCGGGATGCCAATCGCGTGCGTAGGGGAGTTCGGCAACCTCGTCCATCTCATCGGTGGTGAGTGTCGCCGATGGCGGGTTCTGCACCACATAGACGCTGTTGGGGTAGGGCTCTACCAGGCGATGCCCGGTGATGGGGTCCATATTCTGCTGCTGCACGTTAAAGCTGCGCGCGTAGTTGAGCTTGTCGGCGGCAAGGTCGTCCCAGCTGGGCAACAGGTCGTAGTCGTAGACCTCGTCGAGCGAGCCTGTGCGGTAGACGGTGCCGTTGATATAGGTGATCTGATCGACGGGCAGTCCCGCGTCGAGCGCGTCGGCGATCTCGACGATCGCGTGCTCGCCCATGCCGTAGATGAGGATGTCGGCGCCCGAGTCGAGCAGTACCGAGCGCTTGAGCTTGTCCTGCCAGTAGTCGTAGTGGGCCAGGCGACGCAGGCTTGCCTCGATGCCGCCGATAATGATGGGAGCGTCCTTGAACGTCTGGCGAATGAGGTTGCCGTAGACCGTGACGGCACGATTGGGACGGCGCCCCTCCTCGCCACCGGGGGTATAGGCGTCGGTGTGGCGGCGGTGCTTGGTCACCGAATAGTGGTTGACCATGGAGTCCATGTTGCCGGCACTGACGAGAAAGCCCAGGCGAGGCTCGCCGAGCACCGTGATGCTGGCGGGGTCAGTCCAGTCGGGTTGGCAGATAATGCCCACTTTGTAGCCGTGTGCGTCGAGCACGCGGCTGACGATGGCCATACCAAAGCTAGGGTGGTCCACGTAGGCGTCGCCGCAGATGTAGACAAAGTCGCACTGGTCCCAGCCGCGCGCATCCATGTCGGCGCGGCTGACGGGGAGGAACTTATCGCGGCCCGGTCGCCAGGGACGGGCGGGCGCAGCCGGAGTGTGCGCGACCCGGGTGGCGGGGGAGGCCGTGGCCTGCGCCTTACCGCCGCGCTTTTGCTGCTGGCCGCGCTGGGCATGCTTGCCGTGCTGGTTGTGCTGAGCGTCCTGGGGCTTTTTTGCCACGATTCCTCCCGTTGTTAGTATGCTGCACGTAATTGTAACCAGTCTTTTTGGGACGGCGCTAAAAAGACTGGTGGAGTACATGGGCTGGCGGATCGGCACGTCGATGCGTGTGTCGCACCCGCCGTTTGTTTCCAGACTGTGTATCTGCGCGTTGGAGAACCCGTCTCGCGCGCATGCCATGTTGTCAATGGGTTACAGTATGAACGGCGGCTATGTTTCCGCCAACGCACGAGAGAGTCGTCAACAAGGAGGATGCACGACGATGCAGCGTGCCAAACAGATATCGGAGTCCATCGAGCTGGGCATCATCTTGGCGCTCGCCGGTGGCTTTATGGATGTGTATTCGTACATTGGGCGCGATCATGTTTTCGCCAACGCGCAGACGGGCAACATCCTGCTCGTGGGCGTGAGCATCTCGGAGGGCAATTGGGCACTTGCGGGGCGCTACTTCTTCCCTGTGGTGTCGTTTGCTGTGGGTATTATGCTTGCCGACCTGGTACACGAGCGGTTTGGCAGCGTGATTCACTGGCGCCAAGTGACGGTGTTCTTTGAAGCCGTCATCTTGCTGGGCGTGAGCTTTATCCCCGGTGGCGGTTACAACCTGCTCGCCAACTGCCTCACCTCGTTTGCCTGCGGCATGCAGGTCGAGAGCTTCCGCAAGATACATGGTCACGGCATCGCCACGACCATGTGCATCGGTAACCTGCGCAACGCGCTGCAAAACGTGGACGACTACATCATCACCCACAAGCGCGGCTTTTTGGAAAACGGCGTGCTGTACTTTGGCGTGATCTTTACCTTTGTGTTTGGCGCCGTGCTGGGCAACTGGTGTATTGAGCGCATGGGCCTGCATGCCATCGTCGTGGCGAGCTTGCTGCTGTTTGTCGCGTTTGCCATCATGTTTATCGACCGCGAGCGCGATTTGCACAGGAAATGGGCCCGCATCATAGCTGACTGGCAGACCGCGAGTCTTAAGCGCTAAGGTGCATGTTCGTAACAACATTCAGGAGCCAGAAAAAACTATCCAGCTCCTGAATGTTGCTACGAACTGCTTTTTGCGATTTATTCGAGATGCTCTTCAATCCGAGCCCTAAGAAGGGCAATGGCTGTAGGTATTCCAATTGCGGCGGCTAATTCGGCTTTATCCAAAACCTGTATGCTAAAGCACGATTGTTTATCACATTGAAGGACGATAACTGAAGATAGTTTCACTTCCCGTTGGCTGAATATATCGTAATCTCCAAATAGGAAGTTACCTTTTATTGTGTAATTCGGTATGTTCGTTACGCACTTCATCTCAAGTCTGTTTAGGCCATAATCAAACACCGCAACTTCCTTGTGTTCGATGATGAGCGCAACCCTGGGCATGTTGCTAAAACCACCGTCGACGACAGTGAAGAGTTTTTCATTTGCATCGTCATAAACGGTATATTTAAGACTCAATAGCTGTCCTAGTGGACCCGTGAACCCATGTTTTTTGATGTTGAGGTTGTCTCCTGCTGGGTTGATGAGAGCCAGAGTATGCGGATAAGGGTTACCTTCAATTGAGATTTGATATTCGTTTGTAGCCGTCTTGCTCGATTTAGTACAACTAGCCACCATGTGTCATCGCCTCGATCGAATTGGAACCGTCTTCTGCTTCGTGCGGAGAATTACGCTGTACGTTGCAGTAGATGCAGCTGCAATAACCGCATGGGCAATTTCTAACAAAATGAATGACGTTATTTGCTGCATGCATGTTATTCACTACAAAGTATCTTTTTATAAACGTATTGTCAAACATATATTGCTAAAACAGAAACAATTTATAGACTGAGTCGGTCGTATTCTTTGGGCGATTGCTCCCATAATCTAGCCTTCGCTGCTGTCGGGAGGGAAGGACTAGGGCTCCGTTATTCTGTTGAAACGCTTTAACACTTTTGACGTTCTCACGCGTTTTTTGTTTCAAAAGCGTTAGGATGGGACTTATAGCGCGGGGCGTAATGGATGCCCCGCACACGATGGGAGGCTATCAATGGCTAATCGTTTCGTTCTCAACACCATCTCTTATCATGGTTCCGGCGCCATCAAGGAGATCCCCGGCGAGCTCCAGCGTCGCGGCTACAAGAAGATCTTCGTCTGCTCCGACCCCGATCTGGTTAAGTTTGGCGTTACCGCTAAGGTGACCGACGAGCTCGACGCCGCCGGCATCGCTTGGAGCCTCTACTCCGAGATTAAGCCCAACCCCACTATCCAGAACGTCAAGGACGGCGTCGAGGCCTTCAAGGCCGCCGAGGCTGACGCTATCGTGACCATTGGTGGTGGCTCCTCCATGGACACCGCTAAGGCCATTGGCATCATCATCAACAACCCCGAGTTCGCCGATGTCCGCAGCCTCGAGGGCGTTGCTCCGACTAAGAACCACGCCGTGTTCACCATCGCCGTGCCGACGACCGCCGGTACCGCCGCCGAGGTGACCATCAACTACGTCATCACCGACCCCGAGAAGGTTCGCAAGTTCGTGTGCGTCGACACCAACGACGCCCCCGAGGTCGCCGTCGTCGATCCTGACATGATGGCTTCCATGCCCGCCGGCCTGACCGCTTCCACTGGTATGGACGCTCTGACCCACGCCATCGAGGGCTACACCACCAAGGGTGCTTGGGAGCTCTCCGACATGTTCCACTTTGAGGCTATTAAGCTGATCAGCGAGAACCTGCGTGACTCCGTCGCCGAGGCCAAGTCCGGTCAGCCCGGCTCCGGCCGCGAGGGCATGGCTCTTGGCCAGTATGTCGCCGGCATGGGCTTCTCCAACGTCGGCCTGGGCATCGACCACGCCATGGCTCACACCCTGTCCGCTCACTACGATACCCCGCACGGTGTCGCCTGCGCCATGCTGCTGCCGATCGCCATGGAGTTCAACAAGCCGGTTTGCACCGAGCGCCTGGCCAAGGTTGCCGTTGCCATGGGCGTTGACACCACGGGCATGAGCACCGACGAGGCTGCCGACGCCGCTATCGCCGCCGTCAAGCAGCTTTCCGCCGACGTGAACATCCCGCACGTCTGCGAGGCCATGAAGGCTGACGAGATCGAGGTCCTGGCCAAGGACGCCATGGCCGACGCCTGCTTCCCGGGTAACCCGCGCGAGGCGACGCTCGACGACGTCATCGAGCTCTTCAAGAAGATCTGCCCGGCTGAGTAAATCACTCCCGTCGGCGGTCCCGGGTTTCCCTCCGGGCGCGTCCTCGGACATGCAAAAGGCCCCGCTGCGCGCGTTGCGCGGCGGAGTCTCTTTGCGTTCTGACGCTCCTATTTGGCAAGGTGTTTTTTAGAATCCTTTTTGCGCTCGGCCTCGAAGGCCTGCCTGTCCCAATCGAGCGGAAGTCCGGCCTCGACCCATGCCTCGTAGGCCCTCCTTATGGG
>JAXJPE010000034.1:0-11221 GCA_036426035.1 Collinsella sp. | reverse complement strand
GGTCGTAGTTTTGCCGGCGCCATTCGCGCCCACAAAGCCAACGATCTGGCCGGGCTCTACGCTAAGGCTGACATCGCGCAGCGAAAAGCGGTCGCTAACACGGCGCGACGCGCCCTTGAGTTCTAGCAGGTTTTGCATGGTATAGCCTTTCTTGCAGATGGCTACTGCATGGTTTCGGGCGCTACAAGATCGAGCATCTCGTGCAGCTTGTTGCGTGTGACGCCCAGGGTTTCGGCCTGGGTTGCCGCCTGCGCAAGTAGTTCTTCGATATGGCAGAGCTGGCTTTCGCGCAAGAGCTCCTGGTTGCCCTTGGCGACAAAGCAACCTTTGCCCTGCACGGTACAGATAAACCCGAGCTGCTCCAGATCGGTGTAGGCGCGATTGGTGGTAATGACGCTTACGCCCAGGCCGCTCGCGAGCGCGCGAATGCTGGGAAGCTTGGCTCCCGGGGCAAGCGCGCCCGCAAGGATTTGGGCTTTGACCTGCGAGGATATCTGCTCGTAGATGGGTTTATCGCTCGAATTGGATAGGATGATGTCCACAGCGGCTCCTTAGCTGATGGGCTAAACGTGTATATAACCGGTAAGCACAGTATATATACACTATGCACAGTTGCGCAAGAGGAGATGTGGGATTGTTTGTCGGTAGGCAAAACACTGAGGCTCTATGCTCTATGCTCTTCAGTAATATCTCAATCTGTAACAGCAAGGGTCGATTTTGGCGGCTAGGTGTTACAGATTGAGATTCTGCCGAGGGACTCAACCGTTTGTCTCAATCTGTAACAGCAAGCGGGTTAAATCGGGTCTAACTGTTACAGATTGAGATCTTTCCGAGCCGCCTGTTCGTTCGTCTCAATCTGTAACAGCTAGAAGCCCAAAACCCGTCTAGATGTTACAGATCGAGACAAGCTGCCACTGCGGCCAAGGCAAGACTGATGAATTTGTCCTGATAGGTGCCCTGGCACGGCGCATCACGGCTACAATAGGGCAGTTACATCGACGTAATGCATATAGAACGCAAGAAAGGATCCGCATGGCAAGCCTGTCGGATGAAATCTCGTCGCGCCGTACATTCGCGATCATCAGCCACCCGGACGCCGGTAAGACCACCCTTACCGAGAAACTGCTGCTCTACACCGGCAGCATCCAGACCGCCGGTTCGGTCAAGGGCAAGAGCTCGGCCAAACACGCCGTCTCGGACTGGATGGATATCGAGAAAGAGCGCGGCATTTCCGTGACCTCCTCGGTGCTGCAGTTCACCTATAACGGCGCCTGTGTCAACATTCTCGATACCCCCGGCCACCAGGACTTCTCGGAGGATACCTACCGTACCCTTATGGCCGCCGACGCTGCGGTCATGGTCATCGACGGCGCCAAGGGCGTCGAGGCCCAGACCAAAAAGCTCTTTAAGGTCTGCACACTGCGTCACATTCCCATCTTCACCTTTGTGAACAAGCTCGACCACGAGGCTCGCGATCCGTTTGAGCTCATGGAAGAGATCGAGAACGTCCTGGGTATCAATACGTATCCCATGAACTGGCCGATTGGCAGCGGCCGCAACTTCCGCGGCGTGTTCGATCGCCAGACCCGTCGCGTCATTGCCTTTGAGGGCGACGGCCACGCCAACGCCACCAAGAAGGTCGCCGAGGTCGAGGCCGAACTGGGCGATCCTTCCATGGACGAGCTTATTGGCGAGGAGAACCATAAGAACCTGATGGACGACATCGAGCTGCTCGATGGTGCCGGCGATGAGCTCGACTTGGATGCCGTGGCCTGCGGCAAGCTGAGCCCGGCGTTCTTTGGCTCGGCGCTCACCAACTTTGGCGTGGAGCCCTTCCTCAAGGAGTTCCTGCGTCTGGCCCCGACGCCGCGCGCCTATACCGATACGCTCACCAGCGAACCGGTCGATCCCTGCCGCGACGACTTTAGCGGCTTCGTGTTTAAGATCCAGGCCAACATGGACAAGAACCACCGCGACCGCATCGCCTTTGTGCGCATTTGCTCGGGCAAGTTCGAGCGCGGCATGGACGCCTTCCACGTGCAGGGCAACCGCAAGCTCAAGCTTGCCACGGGCACGTCGATGATGGCCGACGACCGCGCCATCGTGGACGAGGCGTACGCGGGCGATATCGTGGGCCTGTTCGATCCGGGTATCTTTAGCATCGGCGACACTGTGTGCTCCGGCAAGCGCCACGTGCAGTATCCGCAGATCCCGACGTTTGCCCCCGAGATGTTCGCTCGCATTACGCAGGTCGACACGCTCAAGCGCAAGCAGTTCGTCAAGGGCATGGAGGAGCTTGCCCAGGAGGGCGCCATCCAGATCTTCCGCGAGCTGGGTGCCGGCATGGAGAGCGTCATCGTGGGCGTGGTCGGCGTGCTGCAGTTTGAGGTGCTCGAGCGCCGTCTCAAGGCCGAGTACCGTGTTGAGGTTCGTCGCCAGCCACTGCCCTATACGGACATCCGCTGGATCCAGAATGACCCCGACACCATCGATATCCCAGGCCTTTCGCTCACGCGCGACACGCTGCGCGTCGAGGATATGCGCGGCGGTAAGCTGCTGCTGTTCACGAGCCCGTGGAACGTGGATTGGGCAACCGACCACAACCCCGACCTGATCCTGTCGGAGTTTGGCAACGTAGCCTTTTAACGCATCGGCGCGGTGGTCCTGCGGGGCTGCCGCGCCATTTACTTGCCTGATGCCGTGTGAGCGGCTATCATACCCACCGTCGTCTCAAGACCGAGACGTCCGAGCAGTTCGGGTCCGATATCCTGCTCGTTAAACCTAAAACCAAAGGAGTACATAATGATCAAGAAGGTCATGGAGGACTACAAGGTCCTGTTGCGGAGCATTCCCGCGGCAACGGTTTCGCTGTTTTTCGTGAGTGTCATCATGATGAACCTGCTGGCCAACAAAGAGCTCATCAGCCTGCCGTATCTGGCACTCGATTGCGGCTTTGTGGTGAGCTGGGTCTCGTTTTTGTGCCAGGACATGATCTGCAAGCGCTTTGGCGCCAAGGCATCCATCAAAATCTCCATCCTCGCGCTACTGGTCAACCTGGCCGTGAGCCTGTGCTTTTGGGCATGTTCGCTCACGCCCGGCATGTGGGGCGCCTACTACGACACGGGCATGATCGAGGTCAACACCGCCCTTAACGCCACCATCGGCGGCACCTGGTACGTGGTGCTGGGCTCTTCGCTGGCAATGCTCGTTTCTGCCGTGGTTAACTCCACGCTCAACCAGTCGCTCGGCCGTATGCTCAAGAAGAATAACTTTGCGAGCTTTGCCTTCCGTTCCTATGTGTCCACGGGTGTTGGCCAGTTTATCGACAACCTGGTCTTCGCCATCGTGGTGAGCCACACGTTCTTTGGTTGGACCTGGGTGCAGGTCCTCATGTGCTCGCTGACCGGCGCTGTTGCCGAGCTGCTGTGCGAGGTCTTCCTGAGCCCCGTGGGCTACAAGGTCGTGCGCGGCTGGGAGCGCGAGAATGTGGGTTCCGAGTACCTCGAGCGCCACGCAACCGCCTAAGGAGCAAGTATGCGGGTTTTGATCACGGGCGCTTCGGGCGGTATCGGAGCCGCGTGCGTGCAGCGCTTTTTGGATGAGGGCCACGAGGTCGTGGGCTTTGATCTGCTGTCGCCGGCGATCGAACACGAGCGCTACCGCCATCTGATCGTTGATGTCCGCGAGCCGGACTCGTTTCCAAGCGACCTTGAGCCTCAGGCAATCGTGAACGTTGCCGGTACGCAGGATTCGGCCGACGACATCGCCGCCAACCTGTGTGGCACCATCAACGTGACCGAGCGCTACGCCTTTGTGGGGGAGGGGCTCGCCGCCAAGCCTGCGCCGGCTATTAAATCCGTGGTCAATGTGGGGTCGGCGAGCGGACATACGGGATCGGAGTTTCCCGCCTATGCCGCCAGCAAGGGCGGTGTTATCGCCTACACCAAGAACCTTGCAAACCGCCTGGCACCGCAGGCCATCGCCAACAGTGTGGACCCGGGCGGCGTTATAACGCCGCTCAACCGTTGCGTGATGGAAGACGAACACCTGTGGAACCAGATTATGGAGCTCACGCCGCTTAAACGCTGGGCCACCGCCCAAGAGATCGCCGAGTGGATCTACTTTGTGGGCGTGACCAACCGGTTTATGACCGGGCAGAGCCTGTTGATCGATGGCGGCGAGGCCGGCCGCACGCAATTTATTTGGCCCGAATAGGAAACGCGCCCGATGGAAAGCCGTCGGGCGCGTTTTTGATGTATCGATTTTTAGCCGAGGCAAGCCCAGTTGACGGGGGTCGAGCCGTGCTGTTCGAGTAGCCGATTGGCAGCAGAGAAGGGGCGCGACCCCATAAAGGCGGGGAGTTCTGCCGTGGCACGGTTGGCCGAAAGCGGCGAGGGGTGCGTGGATGCCAGGCAGAACTTGCCGGTTGCCTTGCCCGCGCCGGTCGCGGCGAGCTTACCATCGACCATCTGCTGGGCAAAGCGGCCCCATGCCAAA
Source organism: Collinsella sp. (assembly GCA_036426035.1). Classification (GTDB taxonomy): domain Bacteria; phylum Actinomycetota; class Coriobacteriia; order Coriobacteriales; family Coriobacteriaceae; genus Collinsella. Next base: position 6,724 of record JAXJPE010000034.1, on the reverse strand, counting down.
AAGACGACCGGTTGGGGCAGCTGACAGCAGCGTTCGATAATGTAGTCGGTGAGCGTGCTCCAGCCCAGTTTGGCGTGCGAGTTCGCGGCATGCTCGCGCACGGTGAGCGTAGTGTTGAGAAGCAGGACGCCCTGTTGTGCCCAGGGGGTTAGGTCTCCCGTGGCGGGAATGGGGCAGCCCAGATCGGCTTTGAGTTCCTTATAGATGTTGCGCAGACTCGGCGGCAACTTGGTTTGCGTCGCGGGGACCGAGAACGACAACCCCATGGCCTGGTTGGGTCCGTGATAAGGGTCTTGACCCAAGATGACAACTTTGACCTGGTCGGCCGGCGTGTAGGCGAGGGCATTGAGGATGTCGTCTTGTGCCGGGTAGATGGTTTGCTTGGCACGCAAAAGGGCGATGCGCTCGAGCAGCCGGTTCGTAGTTTCACGTACCGGCCGCGGCGCATCGCTCAACCAAGTTGCTATGTTGCGGTCGCGGGTTGCGGTGTCCATGGGGCTCCTTTATGGCAGATGCTCTGTTGGCATCTATTGTAAAGGCGCACCGGTTGCCTTTATGCCGCGGCTGTATGAAGAGTGGGGTCTACGAGACGTGCTCGGGCGCTCCTGCCATGCGAGCCTGTCCATGTGCGCGAAGGCGCGGAAGCTCGACGGTTGCCACCATGACGCCGGTGAGGATGAGGGCGGCGCCAAAGAAGGCGATGGGACTCAGGACCTCGCCGACCAGGAAGAACGAGAAGACGGCGGAGCAGACCGGCTCGAGCGAGAAGGCGAAACCGGTAGTCTCGGCGGGCACGTGGGGCTGCACGAGCGTCTGGGTGATAAAGCCGTAGGCAGAGCAGATGAGTGCGAGGGCAACGACGACCACGATCTCGCTGGGCGTACTGGGAAGCGTGAAGCCGCCAAAGGTGAATGCGGCGATGCCCGAGAACAAGCCGCCAAAGCCCAGCTGCCAAACGCCCAGAGCAAGCGGATCGACTTCTTCGACAAACCGCTTGGCGACAATGATGTGTCCAGCGTAGATAAAGGCGGAGAGCAGCATGATGAGCGCGCCGGGATTCAGACTGGTAAAGTCGGCGCCCGAGAGCAGCAGCATGCCGCAGGTGACGATGGCCGTGCCGATGAGCACCTTGCGCTCGGGGGCGCGACGCAGCAGGGCGGCGTTGGCAAACGGCACGATCACGACCGTCAGGCTCTGCAAAAAGCCGGCGGTGGAGGCGGAGGTGAGGCTGGAGCCCAGGCACATGCAGGTGAGCTCGGTTGCCATAATGGCGCCGATGATGGCGGCGCGGACCATAAGGTTACGGTTGATGCGCAACGCGTGCTTGTGGAAGAGCAGCAGGCAAGCCGCAAAGGCGATGATGCAGCGCAGCGCGACGATGCTCGTGGCGTTCATGCTGTCCATGCCGATCTTCATAAGGGGATACGAAAAGCCCCATGCGACGGGAACGGAAAATGAGAGCGCGATTGCTTTTTTGCGATCCATGGGACTCCTTTTGTTACAGAACGGTTTCGCAAAAAGGATTCTGCTCCCAGATGTGGATGTAGTAAAGCGAATGTATCTTCAGTATGATTAAGAAATGCTAATGTTGACAGAAAAAGCCCTGGCAAAACGTTTTACGGCAACATCGATGGGGAGGCACGATGGCATCGCGGTATCAGATTGTATGTATGGTGGTCGATTGCGGCAGTCTGAAACGTGCGGCGGACGAGCTGGGCTATACGCAAAGTGCGGTGAGCCAGGCCGTCAAGGCGCTCGAGCGCGAGCTGGGTACCACGCTTATCGAGCGCGGTAAGCAGGGTGTGTCGCTTACGCGCGATGGCAAGCAGTATCTGCCGTATCTGCGACAGATCGTAACTGCCGAGGCCGAGCTTGAGGGCAAACATCAGGAGTTGCTGGGACTCTCCTCGACTGATATTCGTATCGCGACGTTTACCAACGTGAGTCGTACCGTGCTGCCGCGTGTGATCCGCGACTTTGGTGCGCTGCACCCGGGCGTACGCTTTACCCTCAAGCAGGGCGATTACACGCGCAACGCCCAGTGGGTGCACGATGGCGTGGTTGATTTTTGTTTTACGGCGCGCGGATTTACCGCTGGGCTCGAGAAGCGTGTGGTCTATCACGACGAGTTGGTAGCATTGTTGCCGGCCGCGCATCCGCTGACGGCAAAGGAAAAGGTGACACTCGTCGACCTGGCGTCCGAGCCGTTTGTGCTGCTGGATGAGGGCGAACAGAGCCTGGTGCTCGATGCATTTGCGGCGCATGGGCTGTCGCCGCACGTGACGAGTGAGGTGACCGACGACTACACCATCATGGCGATGGTGGAGGAGGGCCTGGGCGTGAGCATGCTCTACCGTCGTACTGTAGAGGGCGTGCAAGCCGATATTCATGTGCGGCCCATCGTGCATGCCCCCTCGCGCGACGTGGTGGCCGCCTGGCGCAGCTGGGACACCATGCCCATCGCCACGAGGCGCTTTATCGACTATATGAGCTCGCATATTGTCAATTAATGACTGGCGTGACGTTGGGTGCGGTGTTTAGCGGGCTGTCACTTTGGCTTGGGTGGCGCGATAGGTGCGTGCCGGGTGGCAAAGTAGTACCGCAACGACCATAAAGAACGCCGTGGTGCCCAGGCTGATGGGGTAGACCATCATGATGTTTGCAAAGGTGCGGAAATGCGGGAACACGCAGAACACCCAATAGAAGCGGATACCGCAGACGCAGATCGTGGTGATGAGGGCGGGCGTGAGCGAGATACCAAAGCCGCGCAGGTAGCCTGACATGTTTTCGTAGAACATGCTAAAGGCGTACGCCGGGAAGATCGAGCACACGCGGATATAGCCGATTGAGACGATGTTGGGATCGCTATTGAACAGCGACAAGATTTCGCGCCCCAGGCCGACAATAACGATGATCGTGGTGAGTGCAACGATACCGCCTTCGACCAAGCAGACCTTGAGCGTCTTGGTGCAGCGGTCGATCTGGCGGGCGCCGTGATTTTGTCCCACAAAGGTGGTGCAAGCCTGGCTAAAGCTGTTGAGCAGGTTGTAGCACACGTACTCCAGGCTCATGGCGGCACTCGATGCCGCCATGACCTCGGTGCCCAAGCTGTTGATGGCAGACTGGATGATGATGTTGGCGACGGCAAAGACGGCGCTTTGGATGCCGGCGGGCAGGCCGATCTTGACGATGCGCTTGAGGGCGACGGGGTCGATAGCCAGGTCGCGTAGGGTGACGCGGACGACGGAGTCGGTCTTGAGCAGGCGGATAAAGAGCGTAGCGGCACTGACGGTGTAGGCGATGGCGGTGGCGATGGCGACGCCCGCGACGCCCCAGTGGAGTACGGGGACAAAGATGAGGTCCAGGCCAATGTTGAGGACGGTGGACACGGCAAGCGCCTGTAGCGGCATGCGGGTGATGCCGACGGAGCGGAAGATCGCGGCCTCAAAGTTGTAGAGCAAGATCGAGGGCAGGCTGAGCAAAAAGACGCGCAGGTAGAGTGAAGCGAGTGGCATGGTTTCGGCAGGAACGTTGAGCGCGGTGAGCATAGGCTCGGCAAAGATCTCGCCCAGAGCGATGACGACAAAGCCCACGAGCGCCATTAAAATCGAGGTATGGACGGCGCGTTTGACCATGTTCTGATCGTTGCGGCCGATAGCGTTGGCGATGACCACGTTGGAGCCAAGTGACATGCCAATAAACAGGTTGAGCATAAGACTGGTAAGCGGAACATTGGAGCCGACCGCCGCCATGGCGAGGGTTCCCTGGTCGCCCGAGAAGTTACCGATGATGACCGTGGCGATGAGGTTCGACAGCTGCTCCAAGATGCTCGTGGCGGCCACGGGGAAGGCGAACAGGGGAATATTGCGCCACAGCGAACCGGTGGTCATGTCAATGTGCTTAGATGCGGTATCAGCCATACGCTCTCAATCTCTAATATGCTTTTCCGTGCTTATTTGCGCAGATGATGATACTCCTAATCGGCTAGTCGTTGGGGACGTTCTTAAACGACTAGTCGTTCAAGAACGTCCCCCAATGACTAGGTGGGGAAGGCGTGCGACAATGGTGGGCGTTGTGTTCTTCGCGCTAAGGAGTTGCCATGTTGTTGTGTCCCGTTTGCCATGAGCCGTTGGTGGACGACGAGCGCGGTGCTGTGTGCGCGGGTGGACACCGGTTTGACCGTGCGCGCGAGGGCTATCTATATCTACTGCGCTCGTCCAAGAGCGGCGACTCTATGGGCGATCCCAAGTCGCAGGCACGCAGCCGCCGTGACTTTCTGAATTGCGGTTACTATGCGCCGTTGCGCGATGCGATGGTTGAGTTGGCGCGCAAGCAGGTGTCTGGGCGCGCCGCGTCTGTGAACGGCCCCATGACGCTGCTCGATATTTGCTGTGGCGAGGGCTACTACACCAGCGCCATGGGCGCGGTGCCGGGCGTGGATGCTTACGGTTTCGACCTGGGCAAAGAGATGGTGCGCTTGGCGGCCAAGCGCGGCGATGCGACCTACTTCGTGGCCAACATGAAGGACATCCCTGTGGCCGATGGCGCCTTCGATATGGTGACCGAGCTCTTCGCTCCCTTTAACGAGCGCGAGTTTGCCCGCGTGCTGGCGCCGGAGGGTTCGCTCTACACCGTGGTGCCGGGTGCCCGTCATCTGTTTGGGCTCAAGGAGGTGCTCTACGACACGCCGTACCTTAACGATGAGAAGCTGCCGAAGACCACCGAGCTCGAGTTAGTCGGAACGCAGCGGGTATCTGCGAATATTACGCTTCAGACCCAGGCCGATATCGAGGCGGTGTTCCAGATGACGCCGTACTACTATCGCACACGCCCTGCCGACAAAGAGCGCCTGGCAAATTTGGATACCCTTCAAACCGACATCGACTTCATCATCGCCGAGTACCGCCACAGCTAACAACCTGCCAAAAAGGGACAGGTTTATTTTGGTAGGTTTTATCTGGGCAAACGTAAAGGGCCGACCGCGGAGATGCGCGATCGGCCCTTTTTAGTTGCTTGGCTGCAGAGGTTATGAGAAGCGAGCGCTTACAGGCGGTCCTTGTTCTCGGCCTTAACGGCGTGTGCTTGCTGAACAAAGAACAGGTCGTACACCACGATGACAAAGGCGCCAAAGTTGATGGCGTCGCCGCCAAACGCGGGAAGCGTGAGCACCGCTTGGGCAAGCGTGGCGACCGCGGCAACAATACCGAGCTTAAACGCGCCGTCCACCTGCGAAGGCTTGTTGGCGCCCTTGATACCGGCGACGCCTGCGGCAAGGTCGACGAGTCCCTTAACGATCACCACAACAGCTGCGAGCGTGGCGTTCGACCCGTAAGCGGATCCAAAATTACCGGTAACAATGCCGGCGATTCCAATGACGAGGCTGGCGATGCCCAGAACAAAATAAATCAGGGCAAGGATTTTGAGTGTCTTGCGAGCGGCGCTCATGACTGGTCCTTTCGATGCGGGCGCGGTGGATCTATCGCACCCAGGTTACGGCACATATCGTGAAGCACATTGTAGTTCAACGGCGGCGTGCATGCGCTTGAAAGCGTCTCTTGCCTGCACGGTCCAACCTTTCAAAAAGGAAAGCTGGGCGTAAGTCAAATCGATGGCAGCGTAAGCGTGGCGCTGCGATGATGGGGCCATGGTAAGAGTTGGACCGAAGGAGGAGCCATGATGTACGGAGCAGAGCAGGTACGTGAGGCGCGGTCGTTGGGAAGGCGCATGAGTGATTCCGTGATCGCTGCTGTGTGCACGGGATTGATGGCGGTGCTTTGCATTGGGATGCTGTGGGCCATGTCGCATGTGGGACAATAGCGGACGGTTGGGTGCCGACATAAACGGCGCTCACGTATTCGTTTTGCTTGTTAAGGAGTACCCATGGGCGTCGTCGATCCCTTTTCTGTTGCTCGGTCCGCGGGGCTTGAGCTGATCGGGAAGTCCGAGGGCCTCACGCTCACCGACGGCACGATGGAGCTGCGTGCCGATTTTGGCCGCATGCTTCCACGGCTCAAGCAGGGCCGTCTGCAGCAAGAACTGCTGGTAAAGGCTGCGCGCGCAAAAGGCATCGAGCGCCCATGGGCGATTGATGCAACGGCAGGCTTTGGCGAGGATTCGCTGCTGTTGGCGGCCGCGGGCTTTACGGTCGATCTGTATGAGCAGGACTGCGTGATTGCGGCGCTTCTTCAGGATGCTTTGGAGCGCGCAGCGGATGATCCGGCGCTTGCGACTTCCGTGGCGCGCATGCGCCTGCATGCGGGCGAGGACAGCATTGCAGGCCTTCGTCAAACCGTCGAGCTGCTCGAGCAGGGCGAGCTCGCAGCACCCGACGTGGTGTACCTGGACCCCATGTTTCCCGAGCGCACCAAGAGTGCAGCGGTCAAAAAGAAGTTCCAACTCTTGCATCATTTGGAGCAGCCGTGCGCCGATGAGGAGACGCTGGTTGAGGCTGCGCTTGCGGTGCACCCGCGCAAGTTGGTTATCAAGCGGCCGGTGAAGGGGCCACTGCTTGCCGGTGTTAAGCCGAGCTATCAACTTGCGGGCAAGGCCGTTCGTTACGATGTCTTGGTGCCGCCGCGCCCGTAGCTTGCGTGCGATGGTTGGCACTCCGTCGGTGCCGTGCCGATGCGGTGCCTATTTCCAAGGGTGCGATGTCAGGTGCCAGCCGCCGCAGTATTCGCATTTGTAGCAGGCCAAACCGCGCCGCCCGCGGCTTTCGCAGTCG
>JAXJPE010000033.1:0-14986 GCA_036426035.1 Collinsella sp. | reverse complement strand
GATCTGGTTGCCGACGCACATCTTAAAGAGGCTCTCGGCGCCGCAGCCGTAGCCGGGCGTGGAGACGGCCAGGGCGTCGCCGGCGGCGGTGAGCGCCTCGACGGCGTCAAATGCGGCGAGCAGCTGCTGGGCGTCGGGGCGGTAGTCCTGGCCATAGGTGGCGGGGGCGATGCGGACGACGCGGTGCGTGAGGCCCTTGAACTCGGGGGAGACAGCGCGGGCCGCCTTGCCCACGGCCACGGCGAAGCTGATGAGGGTCGGCGGAACGTTGAGCTCGCCGGCCTCGTCCTCAAACGAGCCACTCATGGAATCCTTACCGCCGATGGCGCCGGCACCCAGGTCGACCTGGGCCATAAGGGCGCCCAGGACGGCTGCCGTGGGCTTGCCCCAGCGCTCGGCCTCGGTGCGCAGACGCTCGAAGTACTCCTGGAAGGAGAGATAGGCGTGCTTGTGCTCAAAGCCGGCAGCCACGAGCTTGGCGATGGACTCGACCACGGACAGGTAGGCGCCAGCAAACTGGTCGGCTTCCATCAGGTAGGGGTTGAAGCCCCATGCCATGGCACTTGCCGTGGTGGTCTCGCCGTCCACGGGGAACTTGGCGACCATGGCCGAGCTCGGGGTGAGCTGCGTCTTGCCGCCAAAAGGCATGAGCACGGTTGCGGCACCGATGGTGGAGTCGAAGCGCTCGGAAAGGCCCTTGTTAGAGGCTACGTTGAGGTCGGTGACAAGCGAGGTCATGCGCTCGGCAAGCGTGGTGCCGGTCCAGCTGGGCTGCCACACGCTGCGGGCGCACACGTGGGCGACCTGGTGCTTGGGCGCACCGTTGGAGTTGAGGAACTCGCGGGATAGGTCGACGATGGCGACACCGTTCCAGGCCATGCGCATGCGCGGCTCGGCGGTAACCTCGGCGATAACGGTCGCCTCCAGGTTCTCCTCGGCGGCGTAGCCCATGAACTCCTCGACGTCACCGTCGGCGACGGCGCAGGCCATGCGCTCCTGGGACTCAGAGATAGCGAGCTCTGTGCCGTCCAAGCCGTCGTACTTCTTGGTCACGGTATCAAGGTCGACATACAGGCCATCGGCAAGCTCGCCCACGGCGACCGAGACGCCGCCGGCGCCAAAGTCGTTGCAGCGCTTGATCAGACGGCAGGCATCGCCGCGGCGGAACAGACGCTGCAGCTTGCGCTCGACCGGGGCGTTGCCCTTCTGGACTTCGGCACCCGAGGTCTCGATCGACTCGATGTTCTGGGTCTTGGAGGAGCCGGTGGCACCACCGATGCCGTCACGGCCGGTGCGGCCGCCCAGCAGGATGATCTTGTCGGTGGGGGCGGGGCACTCGCGGCGCACGTGGTTTGCCGGGGTAGCGCCCACGACGGCGCCGACCTCCATGCGCTTGGCCACGTAGCCGGGGTGATAGAGCTCGTTGACCTGGCCGGTGGCAAGGCCGATCTGGTTGCCGTAGCTGGAGTAGCCGGCGGCAGCGGTGGTTACGAGCTTGCGCTGCGGCAGCTTGCCCTCGAGCGTCTCGGACACGGGGACGGTGGGGTCTCCGGCGCCGGTGACGCGCATGGCCTGGTACACGTAGCTGCGGCCCGAGAGCGGGTCGCGGATGGCGCCGCCCACGCAGGTGGCGGCACCGCCGAAGGGCTCGATCTCGGTCGGGTGGTTGTGGGTCTCGTTCTTAAACAGGAACAGCCAGTCCTGGTCCTCGCCGTCGACATCGACCTTCACCTTGACGGTGCAGGCGTTGATCTCCTCGGACTCGTCGACATCGGTCATGACGCCGGTCTTCTTAAGGTACTTGGCGCCGATGGTGCCCATGTCCATGAGGCAGACGGGCTTGGCGTCGCGACCGAGCTCATGGCGCATCTCCATGTAGCGGTCGAAGGCCTGCTGCACCACGGCGTCGTCGATCGTCACGTCATCTAGGACGGTGCCGAAGGTGGTGTGGCGGCAGTGGTCGGACCAGTAGGTGTCGATCACGCGGATCTCGGTGATGGTGGGGTCGCGGTCCTCATCGCGGAAGTACTGCTGGCAGAAGGCGATGTCCGCCTCGTCCATAGCAAGACCGCGATCGGCGATGAAGACGGCAAGGCCGGCCTCATCGAGCTCGCGGAAGCCGTCGAGCACTTCGACGGGCTGGGGCTCGGGGGTCTCCATGTACAGCGTCTCGGGCAAGTCGAGCGAGGCGATGCGCGCCTCGACGGGGTTCACCACGTAGTGCTTGATGGCCTTGATGGCGGCTTCGTCCAGAGCGCCCGAGATCATATAGACCTTGGCGGAGCGCACGGCGGGGCGCTCGCCCTGGCTGATGAGCTGCACGCACTCGCTGGCGGAGTCGGCGCGCTGGTCAAACTGGCCAGGCAGGAATTCGACGGCAAAGACGGCACCATCGCTTGCGGGGAGCTCGTCGTAGGTCACATCGACCTGGGGCTCGCTAAAGACGGTCGGCACGCAGGAGCGGAAAAGCTCCTCGTCGATGCCCTCGACGTCGTAGCGGTTGATGATCCTCAGGGCCTCGATGCCCTTGATGCCGAGAATCTCGGTCAGCTCGCCCTTGAGCTGCTGAGCCTCGACGTCGAACCCGGGTTTCTTCTCCACGTAGATACGAGAGACCATTGGTTCCTGCCTTCCTGATCGGTTGGGCGTACGGTACGGTATGCGGCAGCGGTCGGTTTGCGGGGTCTGCCCTGCGGTCGCCTTGAGCCACATGTTTGTAAACCTCACTATGATACGACAGCTCGCGGCGCGTTGAGGACGGCGAGGGTGCTACAGTGATGCGCAAACAAGAGAAAGGCATCACATGGCATTCGTTTCACTCGCCATCATCGCGCTCGTGGCCTTTGCAAGCCCCTTCATCGCCTCGGCGATTCCCGGAAAGCCCGTTCCCGAAACGGTCTTTTTGCTCGTGTTCGGCGCGGTGCTGGGACCCCATATGCTCGGCGTCATCCATGTAGATGCCGAGGTCTCGCTGGTGTCCGAGCTCGGTCTGGCCTTTTTGTTCCTGCTTGCCGGCTTTGAGATCGATCCCAAGAGCATCACGGGCGTCGAGGGCCGCTACGGCTTGGCGACGTGGGTCGTCACGTTTGGTATCGCCTGGCTTGCTGTGCGCTTTACCCCGTGGTTCTCGGTCAGCCATTTCGACGGTATCGCCGTGACGCTTGCCCTCACTTCTACGGCGCTCGGCACGCTCGTGCCCATCATGCGTGAGCGTTCACTTGCCGGAACGCGCGTGGGAGACTCGATTCTCGCGTATGGCACTTGGGGCGAGCTCGGTCCCGTGCTCGCCATGTCGGTGCTGCTGTCTGCCCGCACTGGCATCCAAACGCTCGTGATTCTTGGCCTGTTTGCGGTGGTCTGCGTGTTGCTTGCCGTGGTCCCAAGCCGCTCCAAGCGCGTCGGCAGCCGCTTCTTTGCGTTTGTCGAGGAACGCGCCGATACCACGTCGCAGACCTTCGTGCGCCTGACGGTGCTCATCCTGGTCACACTCGTGGCGTTCTCGGCCGTCTTTGATCTCGACATTGTGTTGGGTTCTTTTGCCGCCGGCTTTGTCTTGCGCTACATCATCCCCGAGGGCAACCATACGCTCGAGACCAAGCTTGATGGCCTGGCCTACGGCTTTTTGATTCCGGTATTCTTTACCGTATCGGGCGCAAAGATCGATCTGACGGCCGTGGCGTCGCGCCCGGGTCTGCTCGTGGGCTTTATCGTGGCGTTGTTGATTATTCGTGCCGTGCCCATTCTTATTTCCATGAGCATTTGTCCTGCGACGCGCGATGTGTCGGCGTATGGTCGCATTACCGTGGCTCTGTACTGCACCACGGCCCTGCCGATCATCGTTGCCGTGACGAGCGTTGCCGTCAACGCGGGCGCGCTGTCACAAGATATTGCGTCGGTCATGGTTGCCGCCGGCGCCATCACGGTGTTCTTGATGCCATTGCTCGCGCAGCTCTTCTACCGCGTGGTCGACGCCGCGCCGGTCGCCGCCGTGGCAGAAGTTGCCGAGCATCCATCCGATGCGCTCGACATCCTGCGCGCCCATCACGATTTGGCGAGCCTGCTCGCACGTGAGCACGAGCTGCTGACTTCGCATGGCCATGGTCGCGTATTCGAGGGCTTGCCTACGCTCGATACGATTGCCGAGCGTCTTTCCGCCGAGGCGGCGAGCGGCCATATCGATGCCCGTATTGTGGACGCGGCACATCTTCTTGCCGATAAGACCTATGGAGACGAGGTTGACCCGTCCGAGCTGACTCCGCGCGAGCGTCGCCGCCTGGAGCGCGCCAAGCTCGCCGTGCGCGAATACCGCCGCCGCATGCTGGAGCTCTATGCAAGAGAAGAAGCCGAGGACGACGACGGCAGGTAGCAAGGAATACCGGGATACGGGTTCCGTCCAAATAATAGAAGGCGCGCTGCCTGCGGTTGATGCAGGCAACGCGCCTTTTGCGTTGAGCTTCGTTGAGGTTCGAAGTAGTGGACTAGTTGGCCATGACGCCTTCGGTCCAAGCCTCAACGTCCTCGATGCGTAGGACGTTGGCGACCTCGGCCACGCAGTCGACGCTGGCAAGCTCGGCGGCGGCAGCCTGGACGTCCTTCTCGAGCGCGCGGTGCGTCAGGAAGATGACCGAGCAGGCATCGCTGACGCCCGACTTGCCGTCCTCGACCTGGTTGATGAGCGAGATCGAGATGTTGTGCTTGGCAAAGATGTCGACCGTCTCGGACAGGGCGCCCACGCGGTCGGCGACCTTCAGGCGCACATAGTACTTGGTCTGGAGCTCGTCCATGGGCTTAAAGGCGAGGTTGTGGCCATAGGGTTCAATCTCGGGCAGCGGAGCCACGCCGCGGCTGATCTGCTCGGAGAGCGACAGGATGTCGCCCACGACGGCGCTTGCGGTGGGGAAGGAGCCTGCGCCGGCACCGTAGAACATGGTCTCGCCCACGGCGTCGCCTACCACGTAGACGGCGTTCATGGCGCCGTTGACCTTGGCAAGCATGTGGTCGGCGGGGATCAGCGTGGGATGCACGCGGACGTCGACGCCAGCGTCGGTGTTGCGTGCGATGCCCAGCAGCTTGATGGTGTAGCCGAGCTCGCGGGCCTGGGCAATGTCTTCGGCGCCGATGGTACGGATACCCTGCTGGTAGACATCGTCGGTGGTCACGCGGGTGCCAAAGCCGATGGAAGCGAGGATTGCCGTCTTGCTGGCGGCGTCGAAGCCGTCGACGTCGGCGGACGGGTCGGCCTCGGCATAGCCCTTTGCCTGGGCGTCGGCGAGCACGTCAGCGTAATCGGCGCCCTCGGCGTCCATGCGCGACAGGATGTAGTTGGTGGTGCCGTTGAGAATGCCAGCGATGGTCAGGATCTTGTTGCCCACCAGGTCGTGCTCGAGCGTGCTCACGATGGGGATGCCGCCGCCGCAGCTGGCCTCGCACTTAATCTGCACGCCGCACGCGCGCGCCTTCTCGGCGAGCGTCTCGACATGACGGCCCAGCAGGGCCTTGTTGGCAGAGACGACGTGCTTGCCATTCTCGAAGGCGGTGGTGAAGATTTCGGTCGCGGGGTGCTCGCCGCCGATGAGCTCGACGACGATATCGACGGCGGGGTCGGTGACGACGTCGTGCCAGTCGCTCGTAAAGGCCTCGCGCTCAATACCGGCGGCTTCGGCCTGCTCCCAGGCAAGCGCGCAGGCGCGGGTCAGCTTAAGGTCGATGCCGTAGGCGGCCAGGTACTCATCGTGGTGGCTCTTGATCAGACGGGCCACGCCGCCGCCGACGGTTCCCAGACCGATGAGGCCGACGTTCACGGTGCGCAGGGGTTCGCTCATAGATAGCTCCTTCGTGCATCTTATGGATGGATTAACCGCTTAAAGGTTGAGTGCATTCTAGCGTGAAGTGCGGGCGCGTGCTTGCCTGGCAGCGGGAGCAGCACAAAACGCCACCCCCGAAACGCTGCGGAAACATTGGAAACACGCTCGCTACAAACGAACTTCCGTAACAAACTGTCAACGTTTGCACCATAAGGTTTGCCCTGTACCGCAAGACGGCCGCACCGCGGCCAGCGAAAAGGGGGACACCATGTTTAGCATCAACAACGTACTTAACCGCAGGAGTTTCTTGGCTGGCGCTGCGGCGCTCGGTAGCACCGCGGCACTCGCTGGTTGCTCGTCGGGTGGCTCGGACGGCGGCTCCGCCGATGACGGCAAGACCTTCAAGATCGGTGTCATCGGCCCTCTGACCGGCGCCGCGGCAACCTATGGCGTTTCGGCCGAGAAGGGTGCCAAGCTCGCCGCCAAGGATTTCTCGACCAAGGACCTCAAACTCTCGCTTAAGTCCGAGGATGACGTCGCTGACGGCGAGAAGGCCATCAACGCCTTCAATACCTTGTGCGACTGGGGCATGCAGGCGCTCGTCGGCCCCGTTACCACCGGTGCCGCCGTCGCCGTCTCGGGCGAGATCGCCGACGATATGCTCATGGTCACGCCCTCGGCCTCGTCTCTTGACGTCACCAAGGACAAGACCACGGTTTTCCAGGTTTGCTTCACCGATCCCACCATGGGCGCCAGCGCCGCAAAGTTCTTGGCCGAGAAGTACGCGGATGCCAAGATCGCCCTGTTCTACAACTCCGGCGATACGTATAGCTCGGGCGTTGCCGACGCTTTTGCCGAGCAGGCCAAGGCGTCCAAGCTCGACATCGTCGATACCGAGACCTTTAAGGACGACTCTTCCACGAGCTTTACCAACCAGCTCACCAAGGCCAAGGAGGCCGGCGCCACGCTCATCTTTGCGCCGATCTACTACACGCCGGCGTCCGTTTTGCTCAAGAACGCCAAGGACATGGGTTACGACATGACCCTCATGGGTACCGACGGCATGGACGGCCTGCTCTCTGTGGAAGGCTTCGATACCTCTCTTGCCGAGGGCGTACTGCTCATGACCCCGTTTTCGGCTGACGATGAGAAGAATGCCGACTTCGTCAAGGCCTATAAGGATGCCTACGACGAGACGCCCAACCAGTTTGCCGCCGACGCTTACGATTGCGTCCACGCCATCGCCGAGGCTATCGATAGGGCGGGGATTGACATTTCGGCCGACGGTGCCGACATTGCCGGCGACCTTGCCAAGGCCATGCGCAAGATCAAGATCGAGGGCCTGACAGGCGAGCTGACGTGGAATGACGAGGGCCAGGTCGAAAAGCCCGCCACAGCCTATGTGATCCAGGACGGCAAGTACATCGCCGCCTAAGTGCGCATAAAGCGCGACCGGTGAGGCCGTTTTATTCAGGGCAGGGACGCCTGTAACAGAACGGAAACATTACTTTCACACAATAAAGTGGCATTACAGCATAAAGTAATAGAAATACGCAGAATTATGGATAAATGGACAAATCCAAAGAAAAGTTGAAATAATCGCCACTTTCCTTAACTAAAGCGTCTAGTATTTTGCGAACGCCGAACACGGCGAAGGATGGCCTGTCGGGTAACCGAGACCCGACGAGATTTGAGAGGAGAGCCGCATGTCGAGCCTCACCGGTAAGTCATTGAACCCTGTTATGAATCGCAGGAGCGTTATCGCGAGCGCAGCAGGTCTGGGGGCGATGTCCATTCTAGCTGGTTGCTCCTCCAACGGCGGCGACAGCGGTTCCGCTTCAAGCGACGCTTCGTTTAAGATCGGTACCATCGGCCCGCTGACCGGCGCCAACGCGTCCTACGGCAAGTCCGTTACCCAGGGTGTCGAGCTTGGCTGCAAGGATTTCTCGACCAAGGAGCTGCCGCTTGCCAGCAAGGCCGAGGATGACCAGGCCGACGGCGAGAAGGCCGTCAACGCCTTCAACACCCTGCTCGACTGGGGCATGCAGGCCCTCGTCGGCCCGACCACCACGGGTGCGTCGGTTGCCGTTGCCGCCGAGTGCGGTAACGACCCCAAGACGTTCATGATCACCCCGTCCGCGTCCTCCGAGGACGTCACCGACGGCAAGGATTGCGTCTTCCAGGTTTGCTTCACCGACCCCAACCAGGGTGTCAACGCTGCCAAGTTCCTGGCGCAGAAGTATGCGGACGAGAAGTTCGTGCTGTTCTATAACTCCGGCGACGCCTATTCTTCGGGCATCGCAGATTCCTTTAAGGCCCAGGCCGCTGAGTCCAAGCTCGAGATTGTTGACGAGGAGACCTTTAAGGACGACTCCGCCACGAGCTTTACCAACCAGCTGACCAAGGCCAAGCAGGCCGGCGCCACCATGATCTTTGCGCCGATCTACTACACGCCGGCGTCCGTCCTGCTCAAGAACGCCAAGGACATGGGCTACGACGTCAAGATGATGGGCTGCGACGGTATGGACGGCATCCTGGGCGTTGAGGGCTTCGATACCTCTCTTGCCGAGGGTCTGCTGCTCATGACCCCGTTCTCCGCCGACGACGAGAAGAACGCCGACTTCGTTAACGCTTACAAGGATAAGTACGGCGATACCCCCGACCAGTTTGCCGCTGACGCCTACGACGGCGTGCACGCGGTGGCCGAGGCCGTCAAGGAGGCCGGTCTTGGTGTCGACGCCGATCCGACCGAGGTCGCCGAGAAGCTGTCCAAGGCTATGCTCAAGATTACCGTTGACGGTCTGACCGGCAAGCTCACCTGGAACGATAAGGGCCAGGTCCAGAAGGAGCCCACGGCGTACGTCATCACCGACGGCAAGTACGTACAGGCCTAATTGGCCGCCTTACATAGAGCGGTTTTGATCCCAAGCAGGGGAGGTTTTGGCCTTCCCTGCTTGCTTGGTATCTAGGGACAGTGTAACGTCCCTGTTTCATACATTAACTGGAAACCTATTCGAAAGGGGGATGTGGAACATGACGGTCTTTATCCAATACCTGGTCAACGGCCTGTCCATGGGCAGCGTCTACGCCATCATCGCGTTGGGCTACACCATGGTCTACGGTATCGCCAAGATGCTCAACTTCGCTCACGGCGATGTCATCATGGTCGGTGCCTATGTCTCGTTCTGCGCCACGTCGTATCTCGGCCTCCCGGGCTGGGCATCTGTAGTTCTCTCTTGTGTGGCCTGCACGGTTCTCGGTGTTCTCATTGAGGGTCTGGCCTATAAGCCGCTGCGCCAAGCGGGCCCGCTGGCCGTTCTGATCACGGCCATCGGCGTGTCTTACTTCCTGCAGAACGCCGCGCAGCTTCTGTGGGGCGCCACGCCCAAGAACTTCACTTCGCTCGTCACCTTCCCGGTGCCGGAGTTCTTGGCCAAGTTTAACGTAAGCGCCGTCTCGCTCGTCACCATCGTCGCCTGCCTGGTTATCATGGCCGGCCTGATGTTCTTTACGGGTAAGACCAAGATGGGCAAGGCCATGCGCGCCGTGTCCGAGGACAAGGCCGCCGCTCAGCTCATGGGCATCAACGTCAACCGCACCATCTCGATGACGTTCGCCATCGGCTCCGCCCTCGCTGCCATCGCCGGCGTGCTCCTGTGCTCCTACTCGCCGGTCCTGCAGCCCACCACGGGCGCCATGCCTGGCATCAAGGCCTTCGACGCTGCCGTTTTCGGCGGCATCGGCTCCATCCCCGGCGCCTTTGTCGGCGGCATTCTCATCGGCATCATCGAGGCGATGGCGCAGGCTTATATTTCCACGAGCCTTGCCAACTCCATCGTCTTTGGTGTTTTGATCATCGTCCTGCTCGTCAAGCCTGCCGGCCTCTTGGGCAAGTACGTCCCCGAGAAGGTGTAGGTGAGCGTTATGAAGTTTCTTAAAGACAAGCAGACGCGTCACGACTTTGTCACGTACGCCATGTGCGTTGTGGCGTTCGCCATCGTGTTCTTTATGCAGTCCAACCACATGATCCCGCGCATGATCGCCGGTCAGCTGGTTCCCATCACGGCCTATATCGTCATGGCCATCTCCCTTAACCTCGTCGTCGGCATCGCGGGCGACTTGTCGCTGGGCCACGCGGGCTTTATGAGCGTCGGTGCCTATACAGGCATCGTCACTGCCGTCGCGCTGGAGAGCACCGTTCCGTCCGATCCGATGCGTCTGATCATCAGCATTGTGGTCGGTGCTATCGCCGCTGCCATCTTGGGCTTCTTGATCGGTATCCCGGTCCTGCGCCTGAGCGGCGACTATCTGGCCATCGTGACCCTGGCTTTTGGCGAGATTATCAAAGAGGTCGTCACCTGCCTCATTGTGGGCGTCGATTCCCGCGGCCTGCATGTGATCTTTAACATCACGGGTAACTCCACGATCGACGACCTGCACCTGCTCGAGGACGGCACCGCCATCATCAAGGGCGCGCAGGGCGCATCGGGCGTGTCGACCTATTCGACCTTCCTTGCCGGCGCAATCCTGGTTATGGTCGCGCTCGTGATTGTGCTCAACCTGGTTCGCAGCCGTACCGGTCGTGCCATTATTGCCGTGCGCGACAACAAGATCGCTGCCGAGTCTGTGGGCATCTCCGTCACCCAGTACCGCATGATCGCCTTCGTGGTTTCCGCTGCCCTCGCCGGTGCTGCCGGAGCCCTGTTCGGCGGTAACTTCTCGCAGCTTTCCGCCACTAAGTTCGACTTCAATACGTCCATCCTCATTCTGGTGTTCGTGGTCCTGGGCGGCCTGGGCAACATGCGCGGCTCCGTTATCGCCGCGGCGCTGCTCACGGTGCTCCCCGAGCTGCTCCGTCAGTTCTCGGACTACCGCATGCTCATCTACGCCATCGTGTTGATTCTGGTCATGGTCTTTACTAACAACCCGCAGCTCAAGGCGTTCTTCGCACGCATTAAGGACCGCTTTGCTTCCAAGAAGGAGGTGGCAGCCGATGCCCAGTAAGTTTGAGTTCAACAAGGGCAAGATGGTCCCGTATCCTTCTGGCGCCATCGTTCCCGACCGCGACCTGGGCCAGCGCCCGGCGCTCGAGTGCATCCACCTGGGCATTGAATTCGGCGGCCTTAAGGCAGTCGATGACTTTAGCCTGACCATCGGCAAGACTGAGATCGCCGGTCTCATCGGCCCCAACGGTGCCGGCAAGACCACGGTCTTCAACCTGCTCACCAAGGTGTACCAGCCTACGCACGGCACCATCCTGCTCGATGGTGAGGACACCTCGGGCAAGTCGGTCTACCAGGTCAACCGCATGGGCATTGCCCGTACGTTCCAGAACATTCGCCTGTTCAACACCATGACGGTGGAGGACAACGTTAAGGTCGGCCTGCACAACCAGGAGCGCTACTCCGGCTTTGAAGGCGTGCTGCGCCTGCCGACGTATTGGAAGCACGAGAAGGCCGCCCACGAGCGCGCCATGGAGCTACTGTCCATTTTTGACATGGAGCACCTGGCAAATGAACAGGCCGGATCGCTGCCTTACGGCGCCCAGCGTCGTCTGGAGATTGTCCGCGCGCTTGCCACCAACCCCAAGCTGCTGTTGCTCGACGAGCCTGCCGCCGGTATGAACCCGTCCGAGACCGCAGAGCTCATGGCGAACATCGTCAAGATTCGCGATACCTTCGGCATCGCCATCATGCTTATCGAGCATGATATGTCGCTCGTCATGAACATCTGCGAGGGCATCTGCGTGCTTAACTTTGGCAAGGTCATTGCCAAGGGCACGGCAGAGGAAATCCAGAACAACGACGCTGTTATCGAGGCATATCTGGGTAAGCAGGATAAGGGGGAGAACTAAATGGCAGAGCCGATGCTTTCCGTCTACAACATCAACGTCTGGTACGGCGCCATCCACGCCATCAAGGACATCTCCTTTAACGTTAACGAGGGCGAGATCGTGGCCCTGATCGGTGCCAACGGTGCCGGCAAGTCCACAACGCTCAAGACCGTCTCGGGCCTGCTGCGCTCCAAGACCGGCTCCATCAAGTTTATGGGCGAGGACATTACCCATACGCCTGCCGACAAGCTGGTGGGTAAGGGCTTGGCCCAGGTTCCCGAGGGCCGCCGCGCCTTTTTGCAGATGACGGTCGAGGAGAACCTGGAGATGGGCGCCTATACACAGCCCAAGTCCACAATTGCCCCGGGCCTGGAGCGTGTCTACGAGCAGTTCCCGCGCCTGAAGGAACGTCGTCGCCAGGTTGCCGGTACCCTTTCAGGCGGCGAGCAGCAGATGCTCGTTATGGGGCGCGCCCTTATGAGTAACCCCAAACTGCTTATGCTCGACGAACCTTCCATGGGTCTGGCGCCGATTCTGATCGAACAGATCTTCCAGATTGTCGAGGACCTGCACAAGGCCGGCACCACGGTGCTTCTGGTCGAGCAAAACGCGCAGATGGCGCTTTCCATCGCCACACGCGGTTACGTGCTCGAGACCGGCAAGATCACCATGACCGGCACCGGCCAAGAGCTCCTGCACGACGACAACGTCCGCAAAGCCTATCTGGGCGGTTAGGAGGTTCCGCCGTTCTACTGAACGGCGGACCGGCCGACGCTGCGCGGGCCGCATTTGGACAATCTGACGTTCAACTTCAAGGGCGCGACCAGAAGGTCTGCGCCCTTTCGTTAAAGGCTTTAGCCTGTGCGGGGCGCGCAGCGCGCCGCATCAGAAACCACCCGCTATGCGGGTGGGGCCAAACGGCTTTACAAAGCCGCCCCCTCGCCGGACACTTGCGATTGTTCAGGCCGCAAGGAATCCGAGTCGAGAGGGCGGTGGTGGCGTATGGCCCAGAAGGCCTACAGCCTGTCGCACACGAAGTGGATGTGCAAGTACCACGTCGTGTTCACGCCGAAGTATAGGCGCAAAGTCATCTACAACCAAATAAGGTCCGACCTTGGGGAGATCTTCAGGAAGCTCTGCCAGTAAAAGGGGATAGAGATCATCGAGGGGCACCTGATGCCCGACCACGTCCACATGCTGCTGGCGATACCGCCGAAGTACAGCGTATCGAGCGTGATGGGCTACCTGAAGGGGGAAGAGCTCGCTGATGATATTCGACAAGCACGCGAACATGAAGTACAAATTCGGCAACAGGAGGTTCTGGGCCGAGGGCTACTACGTGTCCACCGTCGGCCTGAACGAGGCAACGATCGCGAAGTACATCCGGGAGCAGGAGAAGGCCGACATCGCGCTCGACCGGCTGAGCGTCAAGGAGTACGAGGACCCCTTCGATAGGGGGCCGGGGCGTAAATAGCGCCGGTTTGACCGGCCCGCCACGGGTCAATCTGCAGTGCGGCCCGAACCCCGTGAGGGCCGGCGCCTTTAGACGCGTGCCGGAAATCCAAGGGTTATACCCTAAGAGCAAACCACCCCTTTTAGGGGTGGTTTTGATTTCACGTCACCTTGTCTCAAATGCGGCCCGCTTGCTGACATTGCCAAAACATCGGCGTTGCCGTTGTCGCTGGCACATGGGGGGTGACACTTGGGGACGTTCCTTTTGCCGGCATCTGGGGACACTCCTTATAGTCGTTGGGGACGTTCTTGAATGACTAGTCGTCTAAGAACGCCCCCAATGACTAGGTCAAAAGGCCCCGAGCGCGGCGTGCTCACGCCCGTCGTGGTGTGCCCGAAGGGGGATGGCTGCTACGAGCTCGATCATTTGCGAGGAGAAGACGAACCAGTCGTTGCAGATCCAATATGGATCTCGCCAACCTCGGCAAGCTGCTCGATGAGTGGAAGCCCTGCCGGGTCGTCTATTTCAACACCACCCAGAATGATGGTGTCATCGCGCAGGTCGATCTGTGTGTTGAACACAGCGAGGTTAAAGCCGGAGGCTACAAATCCGATAGCAGCCAGGACGAGCCCCGTGGCAACAAGCCCACCCGCTACGGCAAGGTAAATCTTTTTTACGCTGGACATGTCTGCACTCCTTCCTATGCCGTAAGCGGCGCCGCTTCAGCGCCCCTGCGGCTCTTATTGCCTCGATCTTTCCAGAAGGGCGAAACGGCTTTCTTCGCCCAAAGGGCAGAGAGGCGCGCGATCTGCTTGGACGCCGTCCAGGCACCGGCTCCCGCGAGGAGCGCCACACCGATGGAAGCGAATCCCATTCCCATCGAGGTTAAAACGTACGGAACATGCCCGATAATGATGCCGTCCACGGTGAACAGGAGCCCCACCACGCCCGCGCCCCCGAATGCCGCGGCCACGATCCACACGCAGAGCGCAAGAACCCAAATGCAGATGTAGACTGTAGCGGCAACGGCGACGAACGCGAGCAGCAGCGGAATCCATACCGGAGAACCCACGATGGCGAGCGCCCATAGAAGCGCCGTGCTCTTGCGCTTGGTCCTCGCAATTGCGCGCGGCACGGCGGGCAGTTCGTCGAGCGTTGCCTCGGCGACCTCACCGAGCGTGCCCATGGCGGCCACAGCCTCGGCCTCCGTCATGCCGTCCTCCATACGGTCGGCGATGACCTCCGCGTAGAACTCCTGCGTTTCCTTTACCTGATCTGCCGGCAGGCAGGCCAGAAGCTCGCCCAGCCGGTTCAAGAACTCATCGCGCGTCATGGTGCGCCCCCTTCACGTAACGGTAGATCTCCTGCACGGATGGCCATTCGGCTAGGAACTCGGCGATACGCTCATGCCCGGTGTCCGTGATGCGGTAGTACCTTCGCAGCCGCCCGTTGTGCTCGGCGGAGCGCGCCGTGATGCACCCCGCCTTCTCCAGGCGCTTGAGCAACGGATAGAGCGTGGACTCCGTGAGCCCCATGCTCGCGGGCACGTCCTTCACGATCTGATAGCCGTAGGATTCCTCGCCCGAGACGGCCACGAGCACGCAGGCCTCGAGGAAGCCGCGCTTCATCTGTGCCTCCATCCGCACACCTCCTTTCGTAGTATACTGTGCAACACCTACTATATGACACATAGTATATGATGTCAACAGTTGTCGTAGTCGTTGGGGACGTTCTTGAATGACTAGTCGTTTAAGAACGTCCCCAACGACTACTTCTATACAGCAAAAAGGGGTGCTGACCATTTCGGTCGGCACCCCTTTAAGTTGCGGTGAAATAGGGACTAAATGAGGGCATCGGAGGTCAAAAGAGTCCCTATTCCACCGCAACTTCATGGGG
>JAXJPE010000032.1:0-6998 GCA_036426035.1 Collinsella sp. | reverse complement strand
CCGCAAGCCACCAGCGTAAGTTGCAAGTGAATAAACGCGGGTGGCTTGCGCGCCATTTGCAAAACCCCAGGTCGCAGGTCTTCGCCATTCGTGAACAAAGTGAGTAGTCTCAGGTGGCTTGCTTATGAGTTGGCGAACGGGCCTTCAGGATTCAGGGCAAACATGCTGGTAGAATAGGATTCTCAAATCAATGACAGGAGACCGAGCATGGCCGAACCCCACGATAGGAAGCCCATCCTCACGATCGAGCAGCAGATAGAGCACCTCAAGCAGAAGGGCGTAGCCTTCGAGCTGTGTTCCGAGGAAGAGACCGCGGACTATCTGCGCGACAAGTGCAACTTCTTCAAGCTCGCATCCTACCGCAAACTCTTCTCGAAATACGAGGGAGGCCCGCGCGACGGCCGCTACGTAGACCTCGACTTCGGCCAGCTGCGCCTGCTCGCGGCGCTCGACCAGGAGCTACGCCACGCCCTGCTCGGCATGACGCTCGACATCGAGCACTTCCAGAAGGTGACACTGCTTCGCGAGATGGAGGACCGCGGAGAGGACGGCTACGCCATCGTGGCCGACTACATGGCGTCGCTTACCACTGCAAACAGGGAGTACCGCCTGCGCGAGCTCAAGATGAGCGGCCGCAGCCCCTACAGCTCGAGCCTCTACGCGAAGTACTCCGGCGACATGCCTGCCTGGGCCTTCCTTGAGCTCACCTCGTTCGGCACCCTCATCGACTTCGTGCGCTTCTGCGCCAGGCGATGGGGCGACAGGCGCCTCGAGGCCTCCCACTACGACCTCAAGCGCGTGAAGTCCGTCCGCAACTGCGCCGCGCACGGCTCGTGCCTGATCAACTGCTTCGCCGAGAGGGGCGCCGCCCGGGGCTCGGCGTCCAGCGGCGTCTCCCGAAGGGTCGCCGCCGTGGGGATTCCCAAGGCGACCAGGAGGAAGTGGATGGGGAATACGGCCATGCAGGAGGTCGCGACCGTGCTCGTGGCGCACTCCGGCTTGGTACCCGAGGGCTCCTCGCGCTCGCGCGCCGCATCCGAGCTCGCCGAGATGTTCGCCAGGGCCGACGGCGAAACCGAGGCGCTGCCCGACAAGGGGCCCGACGCCGCAGCTCGCTCCGCGCTCGAGTTCCTTCGCAGGTTGACAGAATCGCTCGGGTTGGTAGAATAGCCTGCAGATAGCAAAACCTTCACGGTTTTAGGGGCGGACTTGCGCAAGCGACTCTGCCCTATTTTTATATTCACTCGCTATAGGAGACGGGTGATACTTGGGTCAATTAAGGGAGGGGTATCGCATGGCGTCAAGCGCAGAATACCTGGAATACGTCCTCGACCTGCTGGCCGACGCGCCGGAGGTCTCACATCGGAAGATGATGGGCGAGCATCTGCTCTATGCGTCGGGCAAGCTCTTCGGCGGCGTCTACGACGACCGATTTCTGGTGAAGAGCACGGAGTCCTCGCGCGCGCTGCTCTCGATGCCCGCCGTGCCCTACGAGGGCGCTGCGGAGATGCTGCTCGTGGACGTGGAGGACAAAGCCGCCGTGCGCACCATCGTGGAGGGCGTGCTTCAGGAGCTGCCCGAGCCGAGGAAGCGCCGGGCGTAGATTCCCGCGGGTCTGCATATCGTCGCCGGCATCAATCACCCGTGCCTGCTCATATGGCGATTGCGCCATCACCACGCTTAGAAACCGAAGGTCTCCTAGGACTCCTCCCGAAGACTTCCTAGGAAGTCTTCGGGTACCCTACGCGGCAGTTATGGCGCTTACGACCCGGCGGCCGGCGGCGCGCTTCCCATACGAGCGCTGGTGGGCCGCGTGGAGCCGCCCATACCGGCCGGCTCGGAGGAATCCGACATAGCCGCGGCGTACTGCCGTGTGCCGCGGCATTTCCCCTGATTACTCCTGTTTTCATTGAGTCAGCGAGATTCTTTACTCCCCATCATCCACCTGGGGAAACGCCGTACGGAGACCGCAAAAATGCCCATTGAGTTCGATCTGAGTTTCACGGGCCCCGAAACGGCCCTGTTTCGCCCTCGGGGACAAAAACAGCGCGTCTACTCACTCGGGATGAATCCTTGCTCCCATTCCTCCGAATACCGCCCAGTGCCTTGCCGTCTTGAAATACGGGGAGTAAATGGCGAAATCGCAGGTGAAAGGGAGTAAAAAGCCAAAGAAAAAGCCTCCGTTCCAACGTGGGAGCGGAGGCTCGATAATCGGTTTTACTCACCAATGTCGCTGGTGGCTTTGCCGTGACCCTCGTACGAAACGAAACTCAGAGGCACAGTGCGGCACTAAAAAGTGCAGATCAAAGCCCTATCGGCTTACTCCCACTCGATGGTCGCAGGCGGCTTGGACGTGATGTCATAGCACACACGGTTGGCGCCGGGAACCTCGGCCACGATGCGGCCGGAGATGCGGGCCAGCACATCGTAGGGCAGCTTGGCCCAGTCGGCGGTCATGGCATCGCTGGACTCGACGGCGCGCAGGATGATCGGGCGCTGATAGGTGCGCTCGTCGCCCATAACGCCGACGGACTTAATGTCGGGCAGGACCGCGAAATACTGCCAGCAGCTGTGCTCGGAGTTGCGCTCGCCGGTCTGCTCAAACAGACGCTGGTTGTAGGCGTCGAGCTCCTCGCGCACGATAGCGTCGGCGTTCTTGAGGATCTCGAGCTTCTCCTTGTCGACCGCGCCGATGATGCGGATGGCCAGACCCGGGCCCGGGAAAGGCTGGCGGAACACGATGTGACCCGGCAGGCCCAGCGCCAGACCAAGTGCGCGGACTTCGTCCTTAAAGAAGTGGTCGAGCGGCTCGATGAGGTCGAAGTGCACGCCCTCGGGGAACGGGATCAGGTTGTGATGGCTCTTGATGGTGGCCGTCTTGCCGCCCGTCTTGCGAGCGCCAGACTCGATGATGTCGGGGTAGATGGTGCCCTGAGCCAGATACTTGACCGGCTTGCCATCGGTCTCGAGCTGCTGCGCCACGGCGAAGAACTCTTTCCAGAACTGCGTACCGATGATGCGGCGCTTCTCCTCGGGCTCGGTCACGCCGGCCAGAAGCTCGGCATAACGGTCCTCGGCGTGGACGTGAATAAAGTCAACGTCAAACTGCTTGGTGAAGACCTCCTCCACCTGCTCGGGCTCGCCCTTGCGCAGCAGGCCGTGATTGATGAACACGCAGGTCATCTGCTTGCCCACGGCGCGAGCGCCCAGCGCAGCCACGACGGAGGAGTCGACGCCACCGGACAGGGCCAGAATCACGCGGTCGTCGCCGACCTTCTCGCGGAACTCGGCCGCCATAGTCTCGACCAGGTTGTCCATGCTCCAGTTGGGCTCCAGGCCGCAGATCTCAAACAGGAAGTTGCTCAGCAGCTGCTGACCGTACTCGGAGTGCTTGACCTCGGGGTGAAACTGCGTGGTGAAGATCTTGCGCTCGACGCACTCCATGGCGGCAACCGGGCACACGTCGGTGCTAGCGGTAACGGTAAAGCCCTCGGGCACCTCGGACACGGCGTCGCGGTGGCTCATCCACACGGTCTGCTCCATGGGCGTGGAGTTAAAGAGCTTGGCGCCGGCCGTGCGCGTGATGGTGGCGCGGCCGTACTCGCCCACCTCGGAGTGGCCGACCTTGCCGCCGAGCGTCACGGCCGTGATCTGATGACCGTAGCAAAAGCCCAGGACGGGAAGGCCCAGATCAAAGATGGCAGGATCGATGGACGGAGCGTCCTCGGCATACACAGAAGCCGGGCCGCCGGAAAGGATGAGCGCAGAGGCGTTCATCTCGCGAATCTCGTCGGCCGAGATGTCGCAGGGGACAATCTCGGAATACACGTTGAGGTCGCGGACGCGACGGGCAATGAGCTGACCGTACTGCGCACCAAAGTCGAGTACGAGGACCTTTGCGGAAGCCTTTTGATCCATGGTTCCCCCTCTTGTTGGCGGGGAGCCGGTGCCCACCCGCGCGAATAAACGAGAATAACTTTCATAGTGTACACGTTATATGGGGTTTCTCGTCCCTCGCAGCCATCAGCGCACGGCAAACGCACGACCTGGGCCCCTATTTGACGGCAATTGAAGTGTTACCAAACGTTACAGATGATGTAATACGTTTGAACATTGGACGCCCTGTGCCACAATACTGCCGAACAACTCCGCCTCTGCGGCGGCAAATACGATAGGAATACCAGCATGAAGCGCATCCTTCTCATCGCCACGGGCGGCACCATCGCATCGACCGAAGACGGCAACGGCCTCTCCCCCGCCCTGACCGGTGAGGAGCTCGCCCAGAGCGTCCCCGAGATCTCGGGCCTCTGCGAGCTCGACGTGGTGCAGCCCATGAACATCGACAGCACCAATATGCGCCCGAGCGACTGGATGCGCATCCGCGACGTCATTGTCGAGGGTTATGCCGACCACGACGGCTTCGTGATCATGCACGGCACCGACACCATGAGCTACACCGCGGCAGCGCTTTCCTACCTGATTCAGGACAGCCCCAAGCCCATCGTGCTCACCGGCTCGCAAAAGCCCATGGGCAACCCCTTTACCGATGCCAAGCTCAACCTGTACCAAAGCCTGCTCTATGCGCTCGATGAGCATTCGCACGACGTCTCGATCGTTTTTGGCGGCGTGGCCATTGCCGGCACGCGCGCCCGCAAGCAGCGCACCATGAGCTTTAACGCGTTCATTAGCGTCAACTATCCGCCCATCGCCTATATCCGCAACGACCGCATCGTGCGCAACGGGCTTCACGGCACTCATCAGAATGAGAGCCCAGTTCGTTTCTACGACAGCATCGATCCGCGCGTATTTGTACTCAAGCTTACGCCCGGCGTAAACCCGGGCATCCTCGACGCCCTTGCCGATAGCTACGACGCCGTAATCCTGGAGACCTTTGGCATTGGCGGTATCCCCGAGTTTGGTGAGTCGGGCGAGTCGTTCCAAGAGGCAATTTTCCGCTGGGTCGATTCGGGTCGCACCGTCGTTATGACCACACAGGTCCCCGAAGAGGGCCTTGACCTGGGTGTTTATGAGGTCGGCCGTGCCTACGCCGATCATCCGGGCATTCTGCGCGGCGACGACATGACCACCGAGACGCTCGTGGCCAAGACCATGTGGGCACTCGGCCAGTCACGCGATGCGACCGAGATTCAGCGCCTGTTCTACAGCCAAGTCAACCACGACCGCATCCCGATGGCATAATTCAGTTGTCGACGGGTATCCCCTATTCGATACCCTCGAGAAGCTCTGACACCGTCATGCCGAGTGCGGGCGCGATCTTAAATAGAACCTTGAGCGTGAAATTTGCCGTCCCATCTTCAATTCGGTCGAGGTAGGGTCGGCTGATTCCTGTCGCCACACAAAAATCAACCTTGGAGATACCAAGGTCCCTGCGTGTCTCTTCGACCCGCCTGCCAAGAATCTGTTTCGCACGTTCGTCCATGCAGCCGAGTTTGAAATGGAGCCGAACATAAACGTAAACTATAGTTTACGTTTTGCCGAATACACAGGAGTTTTCTATGTCGGGTTCTTCGGTCCGCATGTACCGAGCCACGCCTCGCACAAACAGCGCACCGCCCAAGCTCGTCGTCGTTGAAGCGGAATGCCTTTCGCCCGATGAGCGCACGGCATTTGCATTGCTATCAAGTCGCGTCGCCGCCGTTTTGGTCCCTTGTCCGGCGCAAGGTGAACTTGCCATCCAATGCCAAGCGCACAGCTGCTCGCTCAATCAGGCTGCCGTGATCGCAACCAGCCAACGCGGTCTGTCCCTTCTCCTGGAAGCCGGTACCGCACTCGCCCTTCGCGGCGCCGGATACGAAAACGAGGCCGCCGCCGATGTAGTCTTTCAACCACGATCGAGCGGCGGCCTCGCAGCAGCCATCGAATATGCTTGCAGGCTCGTTGCCTAAAAGGACAAGCTAGAAACCAAAGCCAAAGCCCGTTCCGGTAATCGCCGAGTACATAAAGTAAACGTTGATCACGTTGAGGAACACACCCGTGATGCAACCGTTGCGCAGGTAGCGCTCGCACACGATGCGCGCCATGGCGGCGGAGTCATCATTGTTTTTAGCCTGGCGTCCCGCCGTAAAGTACGTCGCTACGCTCAGCAGCAGGTTGAGCACCGGCAGCGCCAGCAACTCGTAGCTCTTGCCCCAGCGCGTCACCTCACCGGCGGCATTAAACTTCGTTGCCACCTCGGGGCCAATGTTGGGGATAACACACGCTGCGACCACCAGCGGAATCACCGCAAGCACGAGCAGCGCAATACCCATGTAGCCGGCTTTTTTGCCATATTTAAACATATGCGTCGTCCTTACACGTTAAAGCGGAAGTGCACGACGTCGCCATCGGCCATGACATAGTCTTTGCCCTCAATACGCAGTTTGCCGGCAGCCTTGGCGCCCTGCTCACCGCCGAGCTCGATGTAGTCGTCATAGCCAATAACCTCGGCCTTAATAAAGCCGCGCTCAAAGTCGGTGTGGATGACGCCGGCGGCCTGCGGGGCGGTTGCGCCCTGACGAACCGTCCAGGCCTTGACCTCCATCTCGCCGGCCGTAAAGAACGACTGCAGGCCAAGCAGCTTGTAGGCCGCCTGAGCGAGCACGTCCAGGCCGGGCTGCTCCAGGCCCAAGCTCTCCAGGTAGTCGGCCGCGTCCTCGGGATCGAGCTCGGAAAGCTCGGCCTCAATCTTGGCGCAGATGGGCAACGGCTTGACGCCATCGATGGGCGCCAGGTCCTCATTGAGCATATCCTCGTCCACGTTGGCCACATACAGGATGGGCTTCATGGTGAGCAGGAACAGGCCCTTGGCGGCGGCACGCTCCTCGTCGGTCATCTCCATGGATGCGGCGCGCTTGCCCTCGTTGAGCCAGGCAAGCAGGCGCTTGGCGACCTCAAACTTGGGCATGAGCTCCTTGTCGCGCTTGGCCTCCTTCTCGAGCTTGGGCAGCTGCTTTTCGAGCGTGCCCATGTCGGCCAGGATGAGCTCGGTCATGATGGTG
>JAXJPE010000031.1:0-12659 GCA_036426035.1 Collinsella sp. | reverse complement strand
AGCGCGACGGAAACAAAGGGCTGATCGGCAAAAGGACCGTCCAGATAGAGGCGCTTGGCGATCTCGATCTGGCCCGCGCCCAGCTCGCCCTCGAGCATAAGGGGCACGCCGCGCGCATAGCTCTCGGAAACCGGTGCAGCTACCGCAGCGGCACCCTCAACGATGCCGTACGCGCTCGATTCATAGCGGGCCTCAACTTCGTCGGCGTTGAGCCACTCGATGCCCGCATGCGCCGCGGCGCCGCGCACCTCGCGGACCACGACGACCCAAAGGCCCCCGCCCTCTTTGTCGGTGGGGCGAACGGTCAGGCTCAGGCGCGTACCCGCACGCCCCATAACCAGACGCGCGCCGTCTCCTATACGGTCGAGGCGCTCAGCGACAAAAGCCGCCAAATCCCGCTCAAGAGCCGCGTCATTCATGGTCGAGATCGCGACGTCCCCACGCGCATCGATTGCCAATGCCGAGGCCCCGGCAGCAGCCAGGGCCTCGGTCAAGATGTTCAGCTTGGCATCGCTATCCATGATTTGCCCCTGTCCGCGGCGACATGCGGCCGCCGACGGTCGCACGACCGAGTGTTTCAAAATTGAACGATATTGCTCACCAAACACTATAGGGCAGAAAGCGCCGTCCTGCGAGTATAGGTGTTGCCCCGCATCGCCATCCTGGCGGGGCGATAAGAGCTCTTCGGGACTTATAAACCTGCGGACAAGCCATACCCGCAAGAGCTCCTATCGCTCCACCGCAGGCTTGCGCTCGCCAGCACGCAGCACGCAGCACGCAAACAAGCTACTTCTCTACCAGATTCCCAGTACGTGCTGCATTCCCAAACTCATGCACGCGATGCCAATCCAGCAGCAAAAGCCCAATGCGATGGGCTTGCCGCCCTTTTTGACCAGCTCGACGATATCGGTATTAAAACCAATAGCCGCCATGGCCATCACAATAAAGAACTTCGACAGCTCCTTGATGGGCGCCGTAAAGGACGCGGGAAGCTGAAACACCGTAGTGATCACGCTCGCCAGCACAAAGAACAGCACAAACAGGGGAAACGCGCGTTTGAGGGAGAACGTGCTTTTGGCGTCGCCGCCGGCCTTGCGCGCCAGATGCATCTGCCAGCAAGCAAGCGCCAGCGTGATGGGAATGATGGCCAGCGTCCTGGTGAGCTTGACCACCGTGGCGCTCTCGAGCACATTGGCGCCGGGATGCATGCTGTCCCAGGCGCTCGCCGCAGCCGTTACGGACGAGGTGTCGTTGATGGCGGTGCCGGCAAACAGGCCAAAGCCCTCGTTGGTCAGCCCGAGCATGCCGCCGAGCGTTGGAAACACGAGCGCCGCGATAACGTTAAACAGGAAGATGACCGAAATGGCCTGGGCAATCTCGCGATCGTCGGCATCGATGACGGGTGCGGTCGCGGCGATAGCAGAACCGCCGCAAATCGACGAACCCACACCCACAAGCGTCGCGATCTTACCCGGCACATTCATAACGCGGCAGAGCACAAAGGCGATGACAAGCGAGGTCGAGATTGTCGCCACGATAATCGGCAGCGACTGGGCGCCCTTGGACAGAATCTGGGAGAGGTTCATGCCAAAGCCAAGCAGGATAACCGCGTACTGCAAGACTTTTTTGGACGTATAGGTGACGCCGGCGGCGAGCTGTTCGCGACGATTCTTGGGAAAGACGAGCGCCAGGACCATGCCAAAGAGGATGGCAAATACCGGACCGCCGACCACCTCAATTTGTTTGCCGAGCAACGTCGCGGGAATGGCGATGATCAGGCAGAACAAGACGCCTTTCCAGCGCTCGCGTACGATATTTGCCAGTTGCATATGGGATTCCTTCTTTCTATTTCACGTTTGCGACGGCTTATGATACGGCAACATTGAGCGCAGCCTTGCGCAAACACAGACTAAGATGCCGCAATAGTTCTCAGGCAACAGCCGAATTACCCACCGCGGAGAGCTGATTCGCGGCATAATTAACAACTGACATATGAGTTTGATAGAACAGTTGCGAGGCGCTATGGAAGAATCGATGCACGTCGGCGAGCAGGAAACGAGCCTACAGGACCAGTCCTACCACACCATTCGACGCAAAATCGTCTACCTGGACTACAAGCCGGGCGAAAAGCTGGGCGTCAAGCAACTTTGCGACGACCTGGATATGGGTCGCACGCCCGTGCGCGAGGCTTTGGTTCGCTTGGCGCAGGAAGGCCTGGTGCGCACCGTGCCCCAGAGCGGCACCTACGTCTCACCCATCAACCTCACCCTTGCCGAGAGTGCCTGTTACATCCGCGAACATCTGGAAAAGCAGGTGATCGTGGAGTGCTGTGCGCGCGCCACGTCGGCCGGCATCGAGCAGCTCGACCGCGCCATCGCGCTGCAGGAAAAGGCCATGGCCGAAGAGGATCGCATCGGCTTCTTTTTGAGCGACAACCTCATGCATCACATGATTTTTAGCATCGCATGTCGCAGCACCGTGTGGTCGTGGCTCGAAGAGACCAATGCCGACTTGGAGCGCTTCCGCTGGCTGCGCGCTGCCACGCAGGTTCTCGACAATCAGGACATCGTGAACGAACACAAGCAGATTCGCCGCGCTATCGCCGGTCGCGACCCCATCGAAGCGAGCTTTTTGGTCAGCAAGCACCTGCATATGATGTTCCGCAACCAGACCGAGGTTCTGGACCAGTTCCCCGAGTACTTCGAGACCAGCAAGCTCCGCTAACCTGCCAAAAAGGGACAGGTTTATTTTGGCAGGTTTTATCTGGGAAAATACAACAAGGCCCGACTCCGCCACAACGGAGCCGGGCCTTGTTGTTGGCGCGTTTCGACAACAGAGCACTCGATGTCAGTCGTCAACAGTGAGCGAGCCGCATTTGCGCCAAGGTGACGTGAAATGAGAGGGCGCTGACCTTCTGGTCGCGCCCTCGAAATTGAACGTCAGATTGGCGTGAATGCGGCTCACGCAGCGTCGACCGGTCCGCCGTTCGGCAGAACGGCGGAACAACAATTACTCGACAGTAACGCTTTTCGCCAGGTTACGAGGCTGGTCAACGTCGCAACCGCGCAGGATGGCCACCTCGCGGGCGAGCAGCTGCAGCGGAACGCTCGCCGTGATGGGGCTGAACACGTCGCGGACGGCAGGCACGCGGATGATGCAATCGGCGATCTTGTTGATCTCCTCGTCGCCCTCGGTGGCAACGACGATCACCTTGGCACCGCGGGCCTTGCACTCCATAAGGTTCGACACCGTCTTGTCATAGGTGGCGCTCTTGGTGGCCACGGCGATAACGGGGAAACCCGGATCGATCAGAGCGATGGGGCCGTGCTTCATCTCGCCGGCGGCATAGGCCTCGGCATGCAGATAGCTGACCTCCTTGAGCTTGAGCGCACCCTCGTAGGAAATAGCAGCGCCCATACCGCGGCCGACGAACAGTGCCGACTGTGCGTCCTTGCACAGCAGGGCGGCCTCGTGCACGGCATCGGTCTGCGTGTCCAAAATCCACTGGATCTGCTCGGCGGTGTCGGAAAGCTCGCGGAACATCATGCGCGTCTGCTTAGTGGTCAGGCGGTACTTGACCTGTGCCAGCAGCAGGGCCAAAAGCGTCAGGCTCACAACCTGGCCGATAAAGCTCTTGGTCGAGGCGACTGCGATCTCCTTGTTGGCTTTGGTGTAGATGACGCCGTCGCTTTCACGCGCCACGGGGCTGCCCACCACGTTGGTGATGCCGAAGACCTTGGCACCCTTGATGCGCGCGTCGCGAATGGCGGCAAGGGTATCGGCCGTCTCGCCCGACTGGGACACGGCAACGACAAGCGTCGTCGGCGTGATGATGGGATTGCGATAACGGAACTCGCTGGCCGCCTCAACCTCGGTGGGGATGCGAGCCCAGCCCTCAATGAGATTCTTGGCAATGAGGCCAGCGTGATAGCTGGTGCCGCAAGCGATCACGTAGACGCGGTCGATGTCGTTGAGTTCCTCGAGCGAAAGGCCCAGCTCGTCGATGTCGAGCTCGCCGGCCGGCGTCATACGACCAACCAGCGTGTCGCGCACGACGCGCGGCTGCTCGTGGATTTCCTTGAGCATAAAGTCGGGATAACCGCCCTTTTCGGCCATGTCCAGGTCCCAGTCGATGTGGGTGACCTTGGGCTCGATAACGTTGCCGGCCTCGTCGGTGTACTCGACGCCTGCGGGCGTGAGCTTGGCAAACTGACCGTCCTCGAGCACCACGACATCGCGGGTGGCGTCGATGAGCGCGATGACATCGGAGGCGACATAGGCGCCGGTCTCGCCCGCGCCGACCACGATCGGGGAATCCTTGCGGGCCACGGCGATCACGCCGGGCTCGTCAGCGCACACGGCGGCCAGACCATAGGCACCGACCACGTGGGTGCACGCCTCGCGCACGGAGGCCATCAGGTCGTGCGTCTCGGCATATGCTTCTTCGATCAGGTGGGCGAAAACCTCGGTATCGGTCTCGCTCTTAAAGTGATGGCCGCGGCCCTCCAGCTCTTCGCGCAGCTCGGCGAAGTTCTCGATGATGCCGTTGTGGACGATGGCGATACGACCGTCGCAGCTGGTGTGGGGGTGAGCGTTAACGACCGAGGGCTTGCCGTGGGTAGCCCAGCGGGTGTGGCCGATACCGCAGGTGGCGTCGCTGTCGATGTTGGAAAGCTCGCTCTCCAGGCCAGCGACCTTGCCCACGCGGCGGATGACGTCGAGGTGCGCTGCGGCGCCCTCGCCCACCTCGAGCGCGACACCCGAGGAGTCATAACCGCGATACTCCATACGCTTGAGGCCCGTAACCAGGATGTTCTTTGCAATATCAGAGCCGGTGTAGCCGACAATTCCGCACATAAGATAAATCCCTTCGTTCGCGTGACTGCAAGACGTCCACGCACAAGGGGCGCTGAGACGTATAACGTTCGAGTATTGTACTCACGCAAACGCAAGCTGATATACCAGAAGTGGTATCTCAACTTAGATACCACTCGATGCACACACGTCCAGCCGGTCCAAACCACCACAAAGGTGCCTGCCCCCTTCGTGGTGGTCGCGCTGGCAACAGCGTTTGCCCAGATAAAACCTGCCAAAATAAACCTGTCCCTTTTTGGAAGGTTTGGGATGCTACAATCTGGCTTGTACTTGAAACGCATCAAAGGGGCCGCTATGGCAAAGGTTAAAATCAGCGACGTCGCGCGCGAAGCCGGGGTTTCGTTGGGCACGGTTTCCAACGCGCTCAACCATCCCGAAAAGTTGCGTCCCGAGACCCTCAAGCTCATTAACGAAACCATCAATCGACTGGGCTACCTGCCCAACCAAAGCGCTCGTCAGCTCGCGGGCGGCGCCACCAAGTCCTTTGGCCTGGTGCTCCCCCGTCTCGATCACGGCTTTTCGCTCCAAATCGCCAGCGGCGCCCACAACGAGGCCCGCAAGCACGGCTACGACTTGCTCATCGCCAACGCCGATAACGACGATATTCTCGAGGACCATTACCTGCGCTACTTTATGGGCACCCAGATGTCCGGCGTCATGGTTCAGCCCATGGCATCCCCCGACTGGCACCCCGCCATGACCAAGATGCCCGTGCCGATCGTCCATCTGGACATCCATTGCTCCGAGCCCGGCTACTACGTAGCGGCCGACAACGAGGCCCAGGGCCGCATCATCGCCGAGCTTGCCATCGCTCGCGGTGCACACCATATCGTCGTTGTGGGCAGAGCGGCTTTCATGCAACTCACCCTGCGCGTCCTTGGCATTCATAAAGCGCTCGCCCTGCACCCCGATATCAAGATCGAAGTCATCGACGCCGGCGAATGGAATACCGCTGCCGACGGCTACGGCATCGGTGCCCAAATCGCCGAGCGCCCCGCGGACGAACGTCCCGATTTTGTCGTCGGCCTGACCGATGTGTTGGCCTCGGGCGTCGTTTCGGCACTGGTCGACAAGGGCATCTCTGTCCCCGGGCAAGTACGCGTAGCAGGCTGCGATGGCAACCCGCTCGCTTGGAGCGGATCGGTCCCGCTCACTACGGTAGCGCCCCCGGGCTACGAGATTGGCCGCAAGGGCGTTCAATTGCTCATGGAGCAAATCGAGAACAAGGTCCCGACAAAGACCAAGCATATCCACGTCAGCTCTGCCGCGCGCACCGTCACCGCGGTCACGGCCATCGAGGACATCAACCGCCAAGAACTCGTGCGGCCGTTCCTGCTGGAACGCGCCAGCACCCAGGCAAGCAGCCAGACCGACGCCACGGCCATCAACCTAGGCGCGTATCTATAGCACGCCCGTAAGTATGCTAAGTCGCCGCTCAAGCAAAAGGGGCCCGACCATTGCCGGGCCCCTTTTGCTTGAGCGCAAACGTGAGCAATCGCTCGTTTCAACACCGCAATTGTCTAGCGCACGGCCTTGACCGCCGCCGCCAGATCGAACAGCGTATCGAGCACGGCCTCGCAGCCATCCACCACGTCCTGCGGCAGCGGCACGATATCGGGAACGGCGAAGACATGGCATCCGGCCGTGATGCCCGAGACGCAGCCGTTGCGCGAATCCTCGACCACGGCACATTCCTCGGGAGCAAAGCCCGCGCGCTCGCAGGCGAGCAGATACATCTCGGGGTCGGGCTTGCCGTGCACGACGTCCTCGCCACACGTTACCGTTTCAAACTTGTCAAAGAGGCCAACCATCTTAAGGTTGCGCTCGGCCGTAGCGAGGCGCGACGACGTCGCTAGACCAACGTGATAGCCCGCAGCCAGCAGCTCGTCTAGGCACTCGGCGGCACCGGCCTTAAGTTCCAGTTCGGTCTTGACCATCTCGTCGCGAATCTCCTTGTGGCGACGATAGATCGCCTCGGTGGTTTCATGGCTGCCGTAATGCTTATCGAGGATGTCCATAACATCGGGCAGCGTGCGGCCGATAAACTGATGGATCAGCGCTTCATCAATCGCGAGCCCCAGCTCAGCGGCGCCTGCCTTCCAGGCCTTAATCCCCAAACGCTCGGTATCGACCAGCGTTCCATCCATGTCAAAAATAACAGCCTTGATCATATCGGTCCCCTCACCGGATTGTGTTACTACCACTCTACCGCACTTACAAACTTGTATATAACGTATATAGCATATTGCACTTTCGTTACATAGATAGAAGACTTATGGCAAGTAACGCATTAGGATTATAGTTTTCGACCGAGTACTCAATGGTAAGGATAGTTTCATGATTTTAGACACCACGGCACCCGCAGAGGAGCTTCAAGACAAGCTATCGGCGCTCGAACAGCTGCTTTTGGCATACGGGCGCGTGGCTATCGGGTTTTCCGGTGGCGTCGACAGCAGCTTTTTGGCCGCCGTATGCGCCCGCATCATGCCTACCAATACCCTCCTCGTCCATCTCACCACGCCACTCATCGGCACGCCCGAACAGGCCTCGTTTGAGCGGTCCGTTGATGGACAAGCCAATGAAGGGGCGCATTTTAAGCTCCCCGTGCTCAATCTTTCGGTCGATCAGCTGCAGCTCCCCCAAGTAGCCTGCAACGATGTCAATCGCTGCTACCACTGCAAGCACGCTGGCTTTACCGCCATCGTCAACCACGCCAAGTCGCTCGGCTTTCCCACCGTCATCGATGGCAGCAATGCAAGCGATCGCGGTGACTACCGCCCCGGCATGCGTGCGGCAGAAGAGCTCGGCGTACGCTCACCCCTTATGGAGGTCGGCTTTACCAAGGACGAAGAGCGCGAGCTGCTGCGCGCATGGGGCTATCCCGTTTGGAACCTGCCGGCGGGAGCCTGCCTTGCCACGCGCGTCCCCACGGGCGAGGAGCTTACGCGCGAGAAGGTCTCCCTGATTCGCGCCTGCGAGGATTACCTGCACGATCTTGATCTGGCACAGGTACGCGCGCGCTTGGTCGGCGGCTGCATGCATATCGAGGCCGCACCCGCAGATGTCGCCAAGATTGCCACCCTCGGCGGTGCCGCCGTCGACGACAAGGGCAAGACCCCGCTGCCCGCCGTTATCGAGTCCGCGCTGCGCGAGCTGGGCTGCGACCACATCTCCCCCGAGGTCACCCCCTACATCCACGGCAACATGAACCTTTAGGTTACGCCGTTTTACAAACGGCGTAACTGCTCGGCGCTGCGCAGGCCCCGGGCACGGCAATCTGACGTTCAACTTCACGGGCGCGACCAAAAGGTCAGCGCCCGCTTGTTTCACGTCACCTTACCGCACCCGGAGCCTGCTCGCTCGCATATGCTCAACCTGGACTGCGTTAACTGACCTACCAAAAAGGGACAGGTTTATTTTGGCAGGTTTTACCTGGGGAAATATCGCAAGACAATCGCCCCTCTAGCACCCCTCTAGCTTCGAGAGACGCTAGAGGGGCGACCCGGCTGCATCTACTTCTTCCGATATCGGCGATTGCGGCTCGTCGATGAACCCATTACCTCGATGAGTCCTTTATCTGCCATTTTTGGCAGATGGTAGCTGACGGACGAATTTTGGCATTCCGTCTCTCTAAAACAATAGATTTATCTCTCTAACTTTAGAGAGATAAACGCCTTGTTTTAGAGAGACATTTAGAGAGATGTATCGAATTCGCTGCTAGATTGCCTAATGCTATCTCTCTAACCAACCTTCTCTTTAGAGAGACATTTAGAGAGACGAGTGCGACCTCTCTAATCATGGGCTCCACTCTTTAAGGTGCACACTTCCTAACCGTGCCCTAAGTTGCGGTGAAATAGTCCCCGATTAACCTGCCAAAAAGGGACAGGTTTATTTTGGCAGGTTTTATCTGGGGAAACGCGAACAGGGCCGCGACACCTATATGGCATCTCGGCCCTTTTCCTTGGAGAAGGATCAATTGATTGAACGGGATGACTGTTCTAGTCTTCGAGTCCGCTATTGATGAGCTCCGCAATCTCAACAGGATCGGTGCTCGCACGCACTTTGTCACGGAAGCCTGCGTCCATCAGCATCACGGCAGCTTTGGAGAGCAGGCGCAGGTGCGTGGTTCCGGCCTCGCCGGCGGGAACATACAGCGCGAGCGCCACATCGACGGGTACGCCATCAAAGCTCGGCCACTCAACAGGCTCGGACAGCTTGAGCACGGCCACACCCGGCGTATGGATCGCATCGCTCTTGGCATGCGGAACGGCAAAACCGGCGACAAGCCCGGTCTCGGCCTCGTTCTCGCGAGCAATAAAGGCAGCCTCTACGGCAGATGCGTCATCGGCAAAGCCGAGTTCGATTGCCTGCTCGGACAAATAATGCAGGGCGTCCTCGCGCGAGGCGGCGGTATACCCTATCGTCACTTGGTTGGCAGATACAAATCCCATGAAAACCTTCCTTACAACACGGACCTGACCGCAGCTTCGATGCCGCCGGCGTCCAAACCGTACTTGTGCAGCAAATCGACCGCAGGGCCGGACTCGCCATACACATCGCGCACGCCGACGCAACGCATCGGCACTGGATGCTGCTCCGCGAGCACTGAGGCAACGGCCTCGCCAAGCCCGCCGATAATCGAATGCTCCTCGGCGGTGACCACGCGACCGGTCTTCTTTGCGCTG
This sequence comes from Collinsella sp., assembly GCA_036426035.1. Taxonomy (GTDB): domain Bacteria; phylum Actinomycetota; class Coriobacteriia; order Coriobacteriales; family Coriobacteriaceae; genus Collinsella. The sequence goes on along the minus strand of JAXJPE010000031.1, from coordinate 3,099 downwards.
GCGACCACCAGGCGCTCGTCGAGCGGTTTAATGGTATGCATATTGATGACCTCGGCGTCGATGCCATCGACAGCGAGCGCCTCGGCAGCCTCAAGCGCCTCGGCGACCATAAGACCACAAGCGATGATGGTCACATCAGACCCCTCGCGCACGACCACGCCGCGACCAATCTTGAACTCATAGTCCTCGTGGTCGTTGATGACCGGTGTTGCCAGACGGCCAAAACGCATGTAGACCGGCCCCTCAAACTCATAGGCAGCGCGCACGCAAGCGCGAGCCTCGATGTCATCGGCGGGAACGATTACCGTCATACCCGGGATCGTGCGCATGAGCGCGATGTCCTCGCAGCACTGATGCGTGGCGCCGTCTTCACCGACCGAGATACCCGCATGTGTGGCACCGATTTTGACGTTGAGGTGCGGATAGCCGATGGAATTACGCACTTGCTCGTACGCGCGGCCGGCGGCGAACATGGCAAAGGTGCTCGCAAAGGCGACGTGGCCCGTGGTCGCGATGCCAGCGGCAAGACCCATCAGGTTGCTCTCGGCGATGCCGGCATCGTAAAAGCGCTCAGGATGAGCAGCCTTAAACTTACCCGTCTGCGTAGCGGCTGCCAGGTCGGCATCGAGCACTACAAAGTCATCGTGCTCATTGCCCAGCTCGACGAGCGCCTCGCCGTAGCTTACGCGCGTGGCGACTTTTTTGACCTCTGCCATTAGAGCTCCTCTCCTGCTGCCGCGAGCTCGGCCATGGCCTGCTCAAACTGCTCGTCATTGGGCGCCTTGCCATGCCAGCCAACCTGGTTCTCCATAAAGGAGACGCCTTTGCCCTTCACCGTCTCGGCGATGATAGCGACGGGCACGCCGGTCACCTCACGAGCCTCAGCAAAAGCCGCCTCAATCTGCGCCATGTCGTTGCCATCGGCTAGCTCTATCACATGCCACTTAAAGGCGCGGAACTTATCAGCGAGCGGCATGGCCGAGTTGACCTCATCGATCGTGCCGTCAATCTGCAAGCCGTTGTGGTCGACGACGGCAACAAGATTGTCGAGCGCATGGTTGCCGGCAAACATAGCCGCCTCCCACACCTGGCCCTCCTCGCACTCACCGTCGCCCAGCAACGTGTAGACACGGTAGCCGTCGCCCCAGTGCTTAGCGGCAAGCGCCATTCCAACTGCAGCAGAGATGCCCTGACCGAGCGATCCGGTGGACATATCGATGCCCGGGGTGTCGTTCATGTTGGGATGGCCCTGCAGGCGGCTGCCGATATGACGGAGCGTCTCGAGCTCTTCGACGGGAAAATAGCCGCGATTTGCCAACACCGAATACAGGCCCGGCGCCGCGTGACCCTTGGAGAGCACAAAGCGATCGCGATCGGCCTTGTGAGGGTCGGCAGGATCGATATTCATTTCCTCAAAGTACAGATACGTCATGATGTCGGCAGCACCGAGCGATCCACCCGGATGTCCCGACTTGGCCGCGTGAACCGCAGTCACGACACCCTTCCTGACCTCATTGGCGACCTTCGCCAGTTCCTGGTTGGTCATACGAATTCCTCTCTTGAGAACAACCCCGGCACCGGATGACGCGATGCCGGGGCAATCCACTCGTTAAGCCTGAGCGACGACCTTCTGCCAGTCAGCCTCAAAAGAGGCGAGGCCCTGGTCGGTCAGCGGGTGATGCAGGCACTTCTTGAGAGCGGCCATGGGCACGGTCGCGATGTCGGCGCCAAGAAGAGCCGCCTGGGTCACGTGGTTGGGCGTGCGGACCGAAGCGGTGATGATCTCAACGGTGTCGTCGACGTTCTTGCCGGTCCAGTCATAGTTCTTGATGCAAGTCACAACATTGTCGAGCTGCGAGATGCCGTCCTCGGCGATGTCGTCAAAGCGGCCGACAAACGGGCTGATGTAGCGAGCACCGGCGTTGGCGGCCATAAGGGCCTGCGTCGGCGAGAAGACGAGCGTCATGTTGACACGCACGCCCGCATCGGCCAGCGCGCGGCAGGCGGCGAGGCCGGCCTCGCAGACGGGGAGCTTGACCACGATGTTGGGGGCGAGGGCAGCAAGGCGCTTGCCCTCCTCGATCATGCCCTCGGCCGTGGTGGCGGTAGACTCGGCAGACACGGGCAGACCCTCGCAGAGCTCGGCAATCTTGAGCATATGGGGCTCAAAGTCGGCGAGCTTACCGCCGGTCTTGGCGTACAGGGACGGATTGGTGGTAACACCGGCCAGGCAACCCCAGCTCTTGGCCTCAGCGATCTCGTCAAGGTTGGCGGTATCGATAAAGAACTTCATGGTGCAAACTCCTTCTAAGGAATCCAAAACTCAAAAAATAGGACAAAGGGGGTGTCCCTTTGTCCTATGTGCCGGGCCCGCAGCTGGGACATGCCCCGGGCCCGGCGTCGTGTAGGAAAAGCTACTTAGTCCTCGAGAGCCTTCTCGATGCGGCTCGTGACGCCCTTGAGGTTAAGGCCGACGACGTACTGCTTGATCGGGCGCTTGATGTGCTCGATCACAAAGCGCTTGCCGTCGATGTCCTGGGCAGCGAGGTTGCGATAGAGCTTCTCGACCTGCTCCTTGACCTCGGGATCGTTAAAGGCGTAGTGGCCGGAGACATCCAGGATCTTCAGGCTGAGCTCGTCGTCAGCCAGGATGTCGTCAACCTGCAGGTTAACGTCGTCGCCGGTCATCCACTTGCGCCAACGCTCGGTCTTGATAGCCTTGACCAGCAGCGTGTGATACAGGTCGGAGGGATCGCCGCACAGGCCGTTGTCGACCAGAATCTGCTCGGTAGCGCAGAGCTTGAGGTAAGCGCGGGTCTCCTCGGTGCCGTACTGAGGGGCGACATTGGAAGCGGTCACGTGTGCCGGGATGTGCTCGAGCAGCGTCGCGTCGTCCAGGTAGTCGGCGTTGTGCTCCTTCAGGCCCACGCCGTAGCGCTTGGCCATGTCGGCGAGCTCGCGGGCGTTCTTGAAGTTGTAATGGCCGACCTGCTCGGTCCAACGGGTGAGCGTACCGGTCTGACCGACGATAAAGGTGGGCATGGGGCAGCCGCGCTTCTCGAGCTCGGGCTGCAGCTGAGAAATGAACTCCTCGTACTT
>JAXJPE010000030.1:0-2841 GCA_036426035.1 Collinsella sp. | reverse complement strand
CCGGTTACCTCGTCCAAATGCGTCTGGGGAACATCGCCCGGTTCCTTGCTGACGACATAATGCTTGTCAGCCATGACGGCGACCTGCGCCAAGTGGGTTACGACAATCACCTGATGCGTAGCGGCGAGATCTGCCAGCACGCCCGCGAGCGCACGCGCCGTGGAGCCACCGACACCAGCATCGACCTCGTCAAACACCAGCGTATCGACACCGTCCGCGTTACCGAGGACAACCTTGCTCGCCAGCATGACGCGGCTGAGCTCGCCGCCCGACGCAATGCGGCGCAGGGGACGTGGCGTCAAGCCGGCACCGCTGCGGTATAGCAGCTCGTAGCTCGAAGGACCAACGGGCGTCCACTCAGCACGAGGAAGATCGCGCGACTCCCAGACGAGTTCGGCGCCACCCATCTCCAGGCGAGCCATCTGGCGGCCGACCTCGTGACAGAAGCGCGGGGCCGCGGTATTGCGGGCGCGCTTAAGTGCCTTGGCAGCGGCAAACAACTCGTGCTCGGCGCTCCCGAGTGCCTCACGCGCCTTTTTGATCTGCTCATCGCCATCATCGACCAGAGACAGCAGTTCTTGCGAGCGATCGCGCATGGCAAAAACATCGTCCATGGTGGGACCCCACTGACGCAACAGGCCCTTGAGGTCGGAATACCGCTCACGCATGCGAGCGAGCTCGCGCGGGTCGAAGGCGACGCCATCGCGATAGGCACGAAGCTCGTTCGCGCAATCCTCAAGTGAGATACAGGCATCCGAAAGCGCATCGGCAATGTCGCCGAGTTTGCGATCGACGGTAGCCATGCGGGAAAGCTCTGCCACGGCGCTGTTCACGGCATCGAGCGCTCCCCCTTCGGCGGCAAGCGATGCATGGGCATCGTTAGCTGTGGCAACCAGTACCTCGGCATGTTCGGAGCGCGGCAGCAGTTCCTCGAGTTCCTCATACTCGCCCGGTTTAGGGTCGACCTCGCCGATGCGCTCGAGCGCAAAGCGCGCCTCCTCGACGCGGCTCCCCTGCGCACGCGAGGCCTCTTCAACACGTCGAACCTCCTTGGCGGCAGCACGCGATGCCTTAAAGCAGGCGCGGTACGCATCCAGCGCCTCGAGCGCAGAGCGTCCCGCCCACGCATCGACCATCGCAACGTGATGCGCCGGATCGAGCAAGCGCTGGTGCTCGTGCTGGCCGCACAGATCCATCATCAAGCCAACACGCTCCGAAAGCTCGCGCACACTGGCGATGCGGCCGTCAATCTTCACGCGGCTGCGGCCCTCGGCAGAAAGGCTGCGCTGGACCGTGAAGCCCTCCGTGTCGTGCGGGCCGTCAAACAGGCGTGCCTCGACGCTCGCCAGCGCCTCGCCCTCGCGCACCGTCGACGAATCCGCGCGCTCGCCCAAAATAAGCTTGAGGGCCGAGAGCAGCGCGGTCTTGCCGGCGCCGGTCTCGCCAGTCAGGACAGTCAGGCCGGCACTCGGCACCAGCGTCGCCTCGCGAATGAGTGCAATGTTAGAAACCTGCAGCTCATCGATCATGACGGACTCCGTAGAATACGCGGCTCACCGAGTTATAGAAGCTCTCGGGGCCATAATCCAGCAGCAGCACATCTCCGGGCCCGCGGCGCACCGCCACGCTCTCGACCGTGCCGTCGCAGGTAATAAACTGTCCATCGATAGCGATCGCCGGAACGCTCGGGCGATCATCGGACATAAAGATTTCGACGACATCACTCGGCGAAGTCAAGAAGGCACGGGCCTGAATGGTGTGCGGCGCAATGGGTACGCAGACCATACCCGTATAGTCGGGGCTCACAATGGGGCCACCTGCACTGAGCGCGTACCCCGTAGAACCAGTCGCCGTGGACACGACCACGCCGTCGCCACGCAGTCGATCGATATGGTGGCCCGACACCGTGATGTCGAACTCAACCATATCGGACAGGGGGCCGCGCGTGAGCGCCATGTCGTTGAGGGCGAACGTGCGCACGACATCCTTCGTACCGTCTTCGCGCACGGACACGATATCCGCAGCGATGGTGGCGCGACGGCTCACGTGCAGCTCGCCGGAAAGGGCGTCGCTCACGACCTTAAGAATGTCGCGCTCCTCGGGGCTCGCAGCAGTTAAAAAGCCCAGGTGACCATAGGAAAGACCGAGGATAGGAATCTCGCGATGGTTGAGGATGCGGGCAGCACGCAGCAGCGTGCCGTCGCCGCCGAGCGTAATGACCAGATCGGAGCCGTCAATATCAGGCGTACTCTGAATCTTCGATCGCTGGTCGGCAGCCCATGCGACCTCATAGCCCTGGCGCGTCAGCCAAAGCTCGAGCATCAGGCCGCTCCCGACCGCCTCTTGCTTGTAGTAATTGGGAACCAGAAAGACCTTCATAGCGTTGCAGCTTTCTCGCTCAAAACCGATATCTGGGATTGCAGCTCATCGTCGGCACGTTCACCGGGGGCAAATCTCGTGCCGTACAGGAAAAACTCAACGTTGCCCTTGGCTCCATGAATGGGTGACACGCACACATCGATCGGGAACAGGCCCTTGGCAGCAAAGAGCTCAACCGCCGCCACGAGTGTATCGCGACGCACGGCTGGATCGGTCACAATGCCGCCCTCGCCCACCAACGCCGCCGGAGCTTCAAACTGCGGCTTTACGAGTGTGCAAAACGAACCCGTGGGCGAGAGACATGCCAGCACCGCATCGATAATATTTGCGATACTGGTAAACGAGACATCACACACAGCCAGGTCGATGGCGCCGGCATAGCCAAGCTCAGGCAGCTGCGTCACGTTTGTGCGCTCATGCAGCGTCACGCGATCGTCCTGACGTAACGACCAGTCGAACTGG
>JAXJPE010000029.1:0-5786 GCA_036426035.1 Collinsella sp. | reverse complement strand
GGTCGTGTTGGGCAGGTAGCTTGCCAGTCCTGCGCGAATCTTGGCGTCGGTTTTGGTGTCGACGGCGCTGGTGGAGTCGTCAAGAATCAAGATCCTGGGGCGACGCAGCAGAGCGCGGGCGATGCACAGGCGCTGCTTCTGGCCACCAGAGACGTTGGAACCGCCCTGCTCAATCCAGGTGTCGTAGCCCTTGGGGAAGCCGTCGACAAACTCGTCGGCGCAGGCCAGGTGCGCGGCCTCGCGGACCTCCTCGTCGGTGGCGTTCGGATCGCCCCAGCGCAGGTTCTCGGCGATCGTGCCGCTAAACAGCACGTTTTTCTGCAGCACCATGGCGACCTGGTGGCGCAGCGCGTCCAGGTCGTAATCGCGCACGTCCACGCCGCCGACGCGCACGGTGCCCTCGGTGGCGTCATATAGGCGGGCGATGAGGTTTACCAACGTGGACTTGGCCGAACCGGTGCCGCCGATGATGCCGATCGTCTCGCCGCTCTTAATGTGCAGGTCGATATCGTCGAGCGCCTGGCGGCGGGCATGCTCGGAATACTTAAAGCTCACGTGATCGAAGTCGATGGAGCCGTCGGCAACCTCGTGCACGGGCTCGGTCGGGTTGGCGATCGTGGGCTCGGCGGCCAGCACCTCGGTAATGCGGTGCGCCGACTCGTCTGCCATGGTTACCATGACAAAGATCATCGACAGCTGCATTAGGCTCATAAGAATCTGGAAGCCGTAGGTAAAGATGGAGGAGAGCTGGCCCACGTCGAACAGGGTGCCCTGGCTCGTGATGATGAGCTTGGAGCCCAGGTAGATGATGACGACGAACGCGCCGTTGACGCAGATGTTCATCATGGGGTTGTTGAAGGCGAGCAACTTCTCGGCGCGGGTGAAGTCCATCTGGACGTCGCGCGCGGCGGTGGCGAACTTCTCCTTCTCGTAGTCCTGGCGCACGTAACTCTTGACCACGCGCATGCCGGTGACGTTTTCCTCAACGGATTCGTTGAGCGCGTCGTACTTGCGGAACACGCGGGCAAAGATCGGGCGCACCTTATAGATGATAAAGAACAGGCCAAAGCCCAGCAGCGGAATGATGACCAGGTAGACCATGGCGACGCTGCCGCCCATGGCGTATGCCATGGTAAAGGCAAAGACCAGCACCAGCGGCGAGCGCACGGCGATGCGGATGAGCATCATAAAGGCCTGCTGCACGTTGTTGATGTCGGTGGTGAGGCGGGTGACGAGCGAGGAGCTCGAGAACTCGTCGATGTTGGCGAAGCTGAACGTCTGGATCTTGTAGAACAGGTCGCGACGCAGGTTCTTGGCAAAGCCGCAGCTGGCATGGCTGCAGGTGATGCCCGCGGCGGCGCCAAAGGCGAGTGACGTCAGCGCGATGAGTACGAGAAGGCCGGCGGTGGGCAGCATCTCGGTAACGGCGGTGCCGTCCTTGATGGCGTCGATCATGTCGGCGGTGATAAACGGGATCATCATCTGGCAGATTACCTCGCCAAGCACCAGCAGCGGTGTGGCGATCGTGACCTTCATGTAATCGCGGATGCTGCCCATAAGGGTTTTAATCATCCAGTTCCTCCCAGGTTACGCGGATTTTCTCGAGCATCTCGGCGAGCTGTTCACGCTCGTCGTGGGTGAGGGCGCTAAAGGCCTGCTCCCTAAAGCGGATGCGGGCGGCTTGGTCGATGCGGGCCTTCTCCCAGCCGATCTCGGTCAGGCGAATGGTGAGCTGCCGGCGATCTTTTGGATTGCGGCTGCGCTCGATGATGCCGGCGCACTCGAGCTTGGACAAGATTTCGGAAAGCGACCCCGGCTTGAGGTCGAAGTGCATGCCGAGTTCCTGCTGCGACATCTCGCCGTTTTCCTGCTTGGCAAGCAGGCAGACGATGGGCGCCTTGCCGGATACGCCGCCACCATGAAAATGCATGTAATGGCCGCAAAAGCCCAGGTTATTGAGGATGCGCTTGGCGAGTCTGTCTTCGGCGTTGACCGCTTCGGGTATGTCTACCGGTTGCGACGGGTCACCGCCGGGCTCATGCGGAAGGACGAGTGCTTCAACACACATATCTAAGCTTCGCTCCTTTCTTTAGTTAGGTAGTGGAATTGTTTTGTGCCTAACCAATTTAGGAGCGTGAGAAATGAATGTCAAGGTACCAAAGTAGTTGTTGCGCGGTTTTGCCAAACCGCGCAACGGCTCGACGCTGCAAACCCGCCAGAGCGGCAATCTGCCTTTCAACTTCGGCGGCATGACCAGAAGGTCAATGCCGCCTCGTTTCAAGGCACCTTGCTCGCTCTGGCGGGTTTTCGCTGACTTCGCCAAAACATCGGCGTTGCCCGACTAGTCGTTTTGGCACTTGGGTGTTCCTATAGTTTTGTCGATCCGTGGGGGACGGAGGATAACGGATCATTTTGGGCTGCGGTGACACCCTTCCGAAGTTGCTTTGCCCAAAACTATGCCGGATTACTACGATGAATTCGAAATCTCAGATCTCGGCATTGTTTTTCGGAAAATCACAAGCTGTCTACCTGCGGTTTTGCTGGAGTGCAATTTGTTGTGGTTGGAGACTGGCAGTTTATCGTAGTAATCCGGCATAGTTTTGGAATGGTAGTAAATAGGTGGCAGCTACTGTGCCGCTACCGCCGTGATTTGCCTCCCATTTTCGAAACCTATCCGCAACAATTTGCCCTCCACGGCGCCGGCGCCCGCCCGCCGTGCTCCCTGCGCTACACTTAGTCGCACTATGGCGCCGTCGCGTCGCACCCGACCCAAGGGGGACACTCATGAAGAACACTCAGCTGCTGCTGATCAACGATATGTGCGGCTACGGCAAGGTCGCGCTTTCCGCAATGCTGCCGGTGCTGTCGCACATGGGCTACCGTATCCACAACCTGCCGACGGCCCTCGTTTCCGATACGCTCAACTACCCCAAGTTCTACATCCACGACACCACGGAGTATGTCCGCCAGAGTCTCGCCATCTGGGAGGAGCTCGGCTTTGAATTCGACGCCATCTCGACCGGCTTTATCGTGACCGAGGAAGAGGCACGCATCATCTCGGACTTTTGCCACCGCCGCGCGCAAAAGGGCACCAAGGTGTTCGTCGACCCCATCATGGCCGACAACGGCAGGCTCTACGCTGGCGTGCCCGAGTCGACCATCGGCCTTATGCGCAGCCTGGTCGAGTGCGCCGACTACGCGGTGCCCAACTATACCGAGGCGTGTCTGCTCACCGATACGCCTATGGCCGAGCAGATTACGGCCGACGAGGCTCGTACGCTCGTGGATGCCATGCTCGCGCTGGGCGCCAAGTCGGTGGTCATCACGAGCGCAAAGGTCGACGGGGCGAGTGCCGTTATCGGCTACGACCATGTGGCGGGAGAGTACTTTACGATTCCCTTTGAGCTGATCCCGGTGTATTTCCCGGGCACGGGCGATACGTTCTCGTCGGTGCTCGTGGGTCGCGTTATGGCCGGCTGGAGCCTGCAACGTGCGACGACCGACGCTATGCGTGTGGTGGCCGAGCTTATCGAGCGCAATGCCGACCAAGAGGACAAGTCGGCCGGCCTTCCCATCGAGGCCTGCCTGGATGTGATCGACCATGAGTAACGCTGGCGAGGGCGGTGCCAAGCCCGCGGGCGGGGACAAGCCGCTCGGCGCGTCGCGGGGCAAGCGTCCGCGTATCCGCGTGAGCTGCGTGGACCAGCTGGGCGCGTGTCGCTGCCACCATGGCCATAAGCCCGGCGACGTCTTTGACTTCGACCGAGACCGCGGCAAGATGTGCGCCATGGCCTGCCACGTGGGCTTTCCCTATATCGATATCCTGCGCTACGGCGGAACCGTGCCTGGCAACGAGCCCGGTACGGCAAAGTTCTGCTGCCCCGAGGTCGATACGTTGAACGTCTGGCTTGCCGAGATCGTCGACGAGTAACCGAGCGAGGATTTTCTCCCGTCGAAATATCGAGCGTGGATTATCTCCCGTTTTGGGCGCAATTTCGCACTCAAAGTGGGAGATAGTCCTCGCTCGATTTGTATGCGAGAATTCCGACCTCACTTATGCCCATGCTTAGGCGCACGCGTCGTTGTTCTGTGCGCGAGTAAGCTCAAATTTCTGCATTTCATCCAATTTCGGTACTAAAAATCTCTGCATTTCATCGATAATAGTCGATATAAATATCTGCATTTCATTTATCGAGGCGATGGGAGAGCTTATGTTGCGCAGGAAAATCGCTGATGAGCTTGATTGTTGGCAGAGATCCATTGAACGAAAGGCGTTGTTCGTCACGGGTTCTCGCCAAATCGGTAAGAGCTACTCGATTCGCGAGTTCGGTAAGTCAAACTACGCAACCTATATCGAGCTCAATCTCGCGGAAAATCGCCAGGCAAAAGATGCTCTTCTCGAGGCACGGGATGCCGACGATTTCATCAGCAGGGTGACGCTTCTCTCGGGAAAGCCGATAGCACCGGGCAAAACGCTCGTGTTTATCGATGAGGTCCAAGAGGCCCCCGACATCATGACGATGGCAAAGTTCCTTGTTGAGGACGGGAGGTGCCGCTGGGCGTTTTCGGGGTCAATGCTCGGGACCCAGTTCAAGGGCGTTAGGTCCTATCCCGTGGGATATGTTCACGAGCTTAGGATGTTCCCGCTCGATTTTGAGGAGTTTTGCTGGGCGATCGGGGTGAGCGAGGGAGCTCGCCAAACGATACGCGACGCGTGTATCAGCGAGAAGCCCATTCCTGATTACATTCATGACGCGATGATGGCAAACTTCAGGACCTATACCGTTGTCGGCGGAATGCCGGAGGTCGTGCAGCGTTTCCTTGACACGCAGGGCGACCTTGCCTCTGTTCGTCAGCTGCAGTCAGAGCTCAACGAACAGTACCGGCGGGATATCTCCAAGTATGCAAGCGGGCGAGCCCTGCAGGTGCAGAGCATCTACGATCAGCTCCCTATTATGCTCGAGGGCGAAAACAAGCGCTTCGTGCTCAATTCCATTGACCCCAAGGCTCACTACGAGAAGTATCAGCGAGATTTTGTATGGCTTGTCGATGCCGGCGTTGCTCTCAAAGCCGATATCGTAACCGAGCCAAAATCGCCCCTGCTCAAGACGGCACGGCCATCGCAGTTCAAGCTATATCAATCGGATACGGGCATGTTGATGGCGCGCTACCCCGTTGGAGTCGCCCAAGCGGCGTATCTTGATAGCAAAGAGCCCAATCTGGGCGGCATTTACGAAAACGTGGTGGCCCAGCAGCTAGCTGCCCAAAATCGCCAGCTTTACTACTATCAGACAAAAAAGCGCGGCGAAGTGGACTTTGTGGTCGATGGACCGGATGGGACGGCTGTTCCGATCGAGGTTAAATCGGGCTCCTATTACCACGCGCACGCTGCGCTCGGTCATGTGCTTGATACGGCTGAATATGGCGTAAGGCTCGGGATTGTTTTCTCGAGAGGCAACGTTGAGCGCAACGGAGCGGTTCTCTATTTGCCGCTATATGCGACCTGGGCCCTTTCGGATGTTTTGGGCGACTCCTGCGCCGAAGGGATAAAGCTGGAGGTCAAGCCGGTCTAGGGCCAGTCCCGGATGTGGCAAAGGGGTAGTCCCTTTGTCACATTCATGAGTGTGGATTTTCTCCCGTATAGAGCGCACTTGAACGCTCAAAGCGGGAGAAAATCTACGCTCGATTTATGCCGTGGGCGCGGTTCGTGCGCCCACGAACCTACAGCTGCTCGAGCATAGCGGTGCAACCGGCGAGCACATCGCGGTGGGTGGCATCGAAATTGC
>JAXJPE010000028.1:0-38142 GCA_036426035.1 Collinsella sp. | reverse complement strand
CTACAAAGGTCATGCCCGACGATTGAACGTCAGATTGCCGCTTAGGGGCGTTTGCAGCGTCGAGCAGTTACGCGGTTCGTAGAACCGCGTAACTAACAAATAAGCATGGCGTCGCCAAAGCTGAAGAAGCGGTAGCGCTCCTCGATGGCGGCGGCGTAGGCATCCATGATCTGGTCGCGGGTGGCAAGTGCGCTCACGAGCATCATGAGCGTGGAGCGCGGCACGTGGAAGTTAGTGATCAGTGCGTCGACCACGTGATAGGTCGAGCCGGGCATGAGGTAGAGCTGCGTCGTCGCGTTCTCGCGCACCACGATATCGCCGCGGCCGAGCGTGTCAGCGCCGTCCTCGCGGCCCTCAAAATAGCGCGCCGTCACAGCCGGATCGGACACCGGCGCCTCCGCATCGAACGCACTCTCGAGCGAACGCACTGCGGTGGTGCCGACGGCGATTACGCGGTGCCCCTCGGCCTTCGCCTTATGCACGGCGTCGACAACTTCCTGCGACACGTGGTAGCGCTCGGTGTGCATGACGTGCTGCGTAGGGTCGTCCTCCTCAACCAAGCGGAAGGTGTCGATGCCCACCTCGAGCTCAACGGCGGCAAACTTCGCACCCTTGGCCTCGATAGCGGCCATGAGCTCGGGGGTAAAGTGTAGGCCCGCCGTGGGAGCGGCAGCCGAGTGCTCCTCCTTCATGGCGTAAACGGTCTGGTACTTCTCGGGATCTCCCTCGTAATCGGTAATGTAGGGCGGCAGCGGCACGTGGCCGGCAGCATGGATGGCCTCGTCGAGCGTGCGCGGGTCGCCGGCGGCATTGCACCCGGCCGGCTCAAAGCGCACCAGGCGGCCACCGCGGCTATCGGTGACAAAGTCGACAACCTCGGCTGTCAGCACCACGGGAGCCCCCTCGGGCGCATGGGCGCCACCGGCGCGATACTCAATCTGAGCACCGGGCTTCAGACGCTTGCCCGGCTTGACCAGGCACTCCCAAACGTGACCCAGCGGGTCAACATCTTCGCGGCGCTTGAGCAGCAGCGTCTCGACCACGCCACCCGAGCCGGCTTTGCGACCGATCAGGCGGGCCGGCATCACGCGCGTCTTGTTGATGACGAGCACATCGCCTGGCTCGATATAGTCGATGATATCGCGGAAGATACGGTGCTCAACGGTACCGCCGTGCTCCAGCGGCGTTCCCGCCTGGGAGCCCATGCGATCCACCACCAGCAGGCGGCAGGAGTCGCGCGGCTCGGCAGGAGCCTGGGCGATCAGTTCCTCGGGAAGGTTGTAGTCAAAATCATCGGTACGCATAGACACGTCGGATACTCCTTATATAGCTAAAGTCCGCTCTACATCCTAGCAGGCTGTCAGCCCAAAAGAACTACTTTTTGGACGCTTTGCGCTCGTCGCGGATGCGGGCGCGGTCCATGGCCGCCTCGACGGCCGAGAATCGGCAGCCGCAATAATTCTGCCGATACATGCCCAGCTCGCGCGAACGACGCGTGGCCTCGGGATAATACGGGCGAAAATCGCGAATTACCGGAGTTAGACCGCGGGCGGCAGCCAGACGCTCCAACACATCATTGCAGGTTTCGAACAACTGATACGGCGAGACGGCGAGCGTCGTGCCCACAAACTCAAACCCACGCTCCTGAGCCACACGGCATGCCTCGGCCAGGCGCAAGGCATAGCACGCGCGACAGCGACGGGGTCGATCGGCGCCCAGCGGGGCCACGCCGACCTCCCAGCGCTCGCGGTCCTCCCCCGCCTCGATGAGCTCGATGTCGCCATCGGCACACCACCGGCGCAGCTCGTCCAAACGCCGCCGCCATTCATCACGCGGTTGAATATTGGGGTTTGTCCAGCAGATTGTGGGTTCAAACCCTTCCTCGCGCAGCAGGCGAACCGGCTCCAGCGAGCACGGCGCGCAGCAAGCATGCAGCAGCAACGGCTTCATGGACATCTCCTCTCCCACAATGATTTTTTAATCCTCGTCCCAGAAAAATCATCCCAAAAGACTACCTTGCGAAAAAGCGGACGCCAAAGGACGTGTCCTCGCAGGCGACAATGCGGCGGTCGCGCAAAATGGTCCGCACGTAATACCAGTCGCCCACACAGCCCGACAAATGCAAGCCGGCAGCCAGGTAGCACAGCAGCGGATAGCCCGAGAACGCAAACCCCAGGGCAAACGCCGCCGTCACAACAACCGTCGGCGCCAGGCAAACCGCCACGTACCGCCGGCGCGAATACACGACACCCTCGGCGCAGGCATAGATCATCGCCGTCTCGCGATTCGCCCCAAAGGTCACCTGCGCGCCCGCAGGCGCCAGCAGCTTAAAAAACACACCGTGCACCAGCTCGTGCACGGCAAATGACGCCGCCGAAACCGCAGCCAAGCCGACCAGCCAGCCCAAAACGGCCATCCAACCGCCCGCGTCAGCCGCATCCAAGTCCGCGGGCCCACCCAGCAGCATAAACACCGGCACCAGGCACACGGCAAATGCGCCAAGCACTGCCATCCCCCACACAAAGCAGGCGTGCAGAAAATCCTCGTCCTCAAACGCATGTATGTTGGAAATCTCATTCATAGCATCTTAGGATAGCGCCCCTGCCACGTACCCGTCCGCATGTGCGATAATGTCGAACGATATGCACGAATTAACCACCGCGTCGCCAGGCCTTGCGCCCGGCCGCGCTCTCACCATATGCGAAGGAGTCCCATGGCATCCAAATACTCCATGAACGACCGTCCCAGCTGGCCTCGCCGCGCCATCGTTACCGCCGGCGAGCCCTACGGCAACAAGGGCCTTCACTTTGGCCACGTTGGCGGCGTCTTTGTCCCGGCCGACTTCTTCGCCCGCTTCCTGCGCGACCGTCTGGGCCGCGAGAACGTCATCTTCACCTCGGGCACCGACTGCTACGGCTCGCCCATCATGGAGAGCTACCGCAAGCTCAAGGAGAACGAGGGCTACGACAAGTCCATCGGCGAGTATGTCGAGTCCAATCACTCCCGCCAGGCCGCGACCCTCAACAACTACAACATCAGCTGCGATATCTACGGCGGCTCGGGCCTTGAGCCGGCTGCGCAGATTCACAACGAGGTGACCGCCGAGATTATCGAGCGCCTGCACGAGCAGGGCACCATCTCCAAGCGCTCCACGCTGCAGTTCTACGATGCCAAGGCCGGCACGTTCCTCAACGGCCGTCAGGTGATCGGCCGCTGCCCCATTCAGGGCTGCAAGTCCGAGAAGGCGTACGCCGACGAGTGCGACCTGGGTCACCAGTTTGAGCCCGAGGAGCTCATCGCTCCCAAGAGCCAGCTCACCGGCGAGGTGCCCGAGCTGCGCCCGGTCGACAACCTCTACTTCGACCTGCCGGCCTACCTCGACTTTATGAAGACCTACACCGCCAAGCTCGCCCAGAACCCGCAGGTTCGCTCCGTGGTCTCCAAGACCATGGAGGAGTGGCTGCTGCCGGCACAGCTCTATATTCAGAACAAGTTCCGCGAGGCCTTCGACGCCGTCGAGGACCAGCTACCCGAGCACACCGTGCTGGAGCCCGAGGGCAACAAGAGCAGCTTTACCGTCACCTTCCCCAGCTGGAAGGAGCGCGACGACGCCCACGCGGTGCTCGCCAACGGCGGCGTGCGCTTCCGCAGCGGCAAGGCGCTCGTGCCCTTCCGCATCACCGGTAACATCGACTGGGGCGTTCCGGTGCCCGAAGTCGACGGCGTGAACGACGTCACCTGCTGGTGCTGGCCCGAGAGCCTGTGGGCGCCCATCAGCTACACCCGCACCGTACTCGCACGCGATGCCCGCGCCGCCGGCGTAACCGAGGGCGTCGCCGCCCAGGACGCCGCCCTCATGGGCGAGCCCGCCGCCGATTCCACGCAGGTCCCCGCGCCCACCTATCAGCACAGCTCACTCGACTGGCGCGACTGGTGGTGCTCGGACGACGCGCAGATCTACCAGTTCATCGGTCAGGACAACATCTACTTCTACTGCATCGCGCAGACCGCCATGTGGGAGGCCCTGGGTTGGGACCTTACGCAGAGCACCGTCAGCGCCTGTTATCACCTGCTCTACATGGGCAAAAAGGCCAGCTCGTCCTCGCAGACGCCTCCCCCGCCGGCAGACGACCTGCTCAACCACTACACCTGCGAGCAGATGCGCGCGCACTGGCTGTCGCTCGGCCTGTCCGAGAAGCCGGTGAGCTTTAGCCCCAAGGCATATGACACGCGCGTGACCGGCAAGGACAAGGACGGCAACGAGGTGCGCGCCTGCGACGACAAGCGCGTCATCGATCCTGCCCTTAAGGAGAGCGCTCTTTTGACCGGCGTGTTCAACCGCCTGGCCCGCAGCTGCTTCTACGGCGTCGCCGTCAAGGAGGGCGACGAGAGCCCCTATCGCAACGGTTGCATTCCGGCCGGTGCCGCCTCTGCCGCCGTGGTCGAGGCTGCCGAGCAGGCCGCCCTTGCCTTTGAGCAGGCCATGTACAAGTTCGAGACGCACCGCGCGCTCGCCGTGTGCGACGACTACCTGCGCGCCGCCAACAAGCGTTGGAGCGATGCCTCCAAGGCCGCCAACAAGCTCGAGGGCGAGCCGGCCAACGCCGCCATGACGCAGGCCCTGGTCGACGCCTTTACCGAGCTGCGCGTGGCGACCGTCCTGATGCACGGCATCGTCCCGGCCGGCTGCGAGCTCATCTGCGAGTACTTCGACGTCGACCCGGTCGCCTTCTTTAGCTGGGACAACATCTTTGCCTCCACGGACGAGTTTATGGAGAGCCTGGGCGAGAAGCCCGGCGAGCACCGCGTAAAGCCACTACCCCCGCGCTTCGACTTCTTTAGCAAGCACGAGAGCCAGTACTAAAGCGCGCCAGCAGCAACGTACCCGGAAAGTAGTCAAATTGGGACGGGAAGGAAAGACGGATGTCCAAGCCGCGTCGTCGTAAGCAGAAAAAGCAGGTTAAGCCCGAGCTCAAGCTCAGGCAGTTTGCCGCCACCGAGCTTTCCGACCAGCTTGCTGCCCAACACTCCGCCGTCGACCTGCCGCGCTTTATGGTCGACACGGTCGCCGGCGCCTATGCACCCGCCGATGCCCAACTCATGATTGAGGGCTTCGGCGCCGCTGCCACGCGCCCGGTCACGCTGCGCGCCAACACACTCAAGGCGACCGCCGAGGACATCGCCGCGGCACTCGACGCCGCCGGGATCGCCCACCGCTCCGTCGCATGGTACCCGGACGCTTTCATCCTGCCCGAAGCCCAGGTTTCCGACCTGTGGGACCTCGACATCTACCGTGACGGCAAGATCTACCTGCAGAGCCTGTCATCCATGATGCCTCCTTTGGTGTTGGGCGCTCAGGCCGGCGAGGACATCCTGGACATGTGTGCGGCGCCCGGCGGCAAGACGACGCAGATCGCCGCCCTCACCCAGGGACAGGCGCACCTCACCGCCTGCGAGATGAGCATTCCCCGCGCCGAAAAGCTCGAGGCCAACTTGGTCCGCCAGGGCGCCAAAAACGTGCCCGTCATGCGTATTGACGCACGCGAGCTTGACGAGTTCTTCCGCTTTGACCGCATCCTGCTCGACGCCCCCTGCACCGGCACGGGCACCGTCATCAGTGGCAACGAAAAGAGCCTGCGCGGCCTCACCGAGCAGCTGCTCGGCAAGTGCGCCCGCTCGCAGCGCGCGCTTCTGGACCGCGCCATGGGGGCCCTCAAACCGAGCGGCACGCTCGTCTATTCGACGTGTTCGATCTTGCCGCAGGAAAACGAGGACGCGCTGCAAGAGGCCCTCGACAAGCACATGGACTGCGAGCTCATCCCCCTCGACGGCACGCCGAGTGAAAGCGAAGCGCGTCGCGCCCAGGATGCCGGCGACAAGCCGCATATCGAGTGCAACGCCCTCACCGAGGCAATCGCCGCGGGTCAGGTATCGGCCATCACCAACGGCATGCCCGGCACGCTGACCATTCCGCCCAGTCGCGACTTTGAGGGCTTCTACATCGCGCTGATCCGAAAACGCAGCTAGCGCACGGATTCAAAACTCAACAAGCTATCGCCGTGCGCGCCTGTCCTGCTGGTCCTTATGTCGCGCAAGCGCTTCACGCTCCTTGCGCTCGGCCTTTTTGCCCTTAATAGCCGTGACCACAAAGTAGATGACCGCGGCGGCAACGATCGCGCCCACGCATAGGCCAATCGAGCCCAACATTGCCGAGAATTCCATACCGCGTCACCTCTCTTTTGTATACGGGACATTCAAGATAGCACCTCGATTCCCGCCACCACAGCTCCTTCACGTTCGACGGGCGTTCGGTCTAACGGATGGCGCAGCGGGGAAAAATCAACTCATCAAACGATTTAGCAACGTAGCGCCGGTCGTGCACTGCCGGCCGCACAACATAGAAACGGACCACCATGGATACTCTTAACGATTTGAATGAGCGCGTCGACGCCTTTGTCGGCACCAGCTCCTTCGATACGCCTGCCAAGACTAACGACCAAGCTCCCATCGATGTTCCCGCCGAGGTTCACGAGGACATCGTCGCCTCGGTCGATTTTTCCGAGGTCGAGCTCGCAGACGAGTTCACCGAGCCCCAGGTGGCCGTAACTCCCAACGGCCTTTTGCCCATGGAGCCGCTGCCCATCGACGGGCGTTTGCGAAAGGCGGCCCTCCGCATGCCCGACGAGATCGAGGAGGCCAGCGGCTTTACGCTCTTCGGTCGTCGTATCAAATCGCTCATCTACACCACCGACGTGGCGGTCATTCGCAACTCCAATGCCGACGCCGTGTTTGCCGTCTACCCCTTCACGCCGCAGCCCGCCATTACGCAGGCGCTGCTAACCGTTGCCGAGTGCCCGGTCTTTGTGGGCGTTGGTGGTGGCACCACTACCGGTAAGCGCTCCGTGCAGATGGCGGCCGTCTCCGAGATGCAGGGCGCGGCGGGCTGCGTGGTCAACTCCCCCGCTACTGCCGAGATGGTCGAGCACATCACCAACATCGCCGACATCCCCGTCATCGCCACGGTCGTTCGCTGCGATGACGATGCTCACGCCAAGGTGCGTGCCGGAGCCAAGATTCTCAACATCGCCGCCGGCAAGAACACGCCCCAGGTCCTGCGCGAGCTGCGCGAGCACTATCCCAACCTGCCGCTCATCGCACCGGGCGGCAAGACGCCCGAGAGCATCCGTGAAACCATCGCCGCCGGCGCCAACGCCATCATCTGGACACCGCCTTCGGCCCAGCAGCTGCAGACCGACATGATGCAGCGCTACCGCAAGATGAAGGAAGACGCCACGCCTGTCATCTCGCGCGACGATGTGCCCATTATCGACCAGGTCGCCGCCGCCAAGGTCAGCCAGGTCGAGAACATGAATCCCGACGTACCGATTCCCGACGAGGTCATCGAGCGCGTCGCTTCGATCCACGATCATATCGAGGAGCGTCGCGCCAACCGCGGACTCAAGCCCTCGCTGCACGGCTTCTTCTTCCGCGGAAAGAAACGCTAGCAAAACATCTCGACCCGCCCCACAAAAGTGAGGCGGGCCGTTTTCGTTTGAGCAATCATGCAGCGACGTGATGGGGCAAATTAATCCACGCGCTTGTCGCCCATAAAGAAGAGTGCCACCGTACCAGGTCCGGTGTGCGAACCGATCAGAGCACCGATATTGTTGATCTCGATCTTACCTTTGAGCTGAGGGACCTGTTCCTCAATCAGCGCCGCAACGGCCTCGGCGTCCTCGCGGCACGCCGAATGGGACAAGATGCACTTACCCGAATAATCCGCACCGTCCTGCACGTGCGCCATCATGGTCTTCGCCATCTCGGAAATCGCGCGCTTCTTGGTGCGGATCTTCTCACGTGGCGACAGCTTGCCCTCGCAATCGACGGTCATGAGCGGGCAGATCTTGAGCGCCGAGCCGATAATCGCGCTGGCCGCCGAGATACGACCGCCGCGCAAATAGCTCGACAAGTCAGTCGAGAAGAACCAGTGGTGCAGGTTGAGCTTATGCTCCTCGATCCAGGCAGCCACCTCGTCGAGTGAAGCCCCGCTATCGCGCACGTCGGCGGCATATTCCAGCAACAGGCCAAAGCCCGAAGACGCCGCCAGCGAATCGACGACGCGCACCTTGCCGCCCTGGGGATAGCGATCCGCGAGCATCTGCGCTGCAACGCAGGCCGATCCATACGTGCCCGAAATACCCGACGACAATGTCAGGTGCAGCACGTCTTTACCCTCGGCAACAAACGGCTCCCAAAACTCCTCGTACTCGCCCACGCCCAGCTGCGACGTTTTTGGCATGGCACCCGCGGCGACCTTGGCAAAAAACTCGTCCGGCGAAATCGACTGATACAGATCGTCGTCGTAAACAATGCCATCGATCCCGTAATGAAAATACGCGACGGGAATATTACGCGATTCAAAGAACTCCCGGGTTCGGTCGGCGGCGGATTCACAGGTCAGGACAAAATCACTCATATGAGGCTCCTTACGTAATACTACGAAAATTATCGCACAGCGAGCCTGCATACGGTACAAATGTCCACTATTTACCAAATCGAACCATCTGTATAGAACATCTTTACCATCATCATCTCCACCAAACCATAGGCAATCGTCCGCAAAAGCACCCTCAGTGTCTCCACTCAACCGCCATATCCACCTTAACTAAATCGATTTAGCAAACCGTTCATCCGACAATTGAGCCGCCAGCGCAAAATTGAAACAAAGGCGTCGCATACTGATAAACGTTTGACGCTGTTTATCAGTTTTACCAACCCCATCGGAAGGTGTTTCATGGCCGCATTCGATCGCAATCCGCAAGACTTCAAGTATCTGCGCCTGCTGTCGAGACAATTCCCCACCGAGCAATCCGCGTTTACCGAAATCATCAATCTCTCGGCCATCCTCAACCTGCCCAAGGGCACCGAGCACTTCATGAGCGACCTGCATGGCGAATACGAAGCCTTCATGCACATCCTCAACAACTGCTCGGGCGTCGTGCGCGAGCATGTCGACGAAATCTTTGGCGACACGCTCTCCTTCGATGAGAAGGGCGAACTGTGCACGCTCATCTACTATCCGCGCGAGAAGATCGAACTCGCACGCAGCCAGCACGAGGACTCGCCCACCTGGTACAAAACCATGCTCGACCAGCTCATCATGGTGGCACGTTCGCTTTCGAGTCGCTACACGCGCTCCAAGGTGCGCAAGGCCATCCCGCGCGATTACGCCTATATCATCGACGAGCTCCTGCATACGCATCCGGATGAGAACAACTACCGCGTGCGCTATCACGAGCGCATCATTGAGTCTATCCTGGAGACCGCCAGCGCCGACGACTTTATCGAGTCACTCGCCTCACTCATCAAGCGGCTCGCCGTCGACCACCTGCACTTGGTGGGCGATATCTTCGACCGCGGTGGCGGCGCGGCAAAGATTATGGACCGTCTGCTCACCTATCATTCGCTCGACATCCAGTGGGGCAACCACGACCTGCTGTGGATGGGCGCTGCGGCAGGAGAGCCCGCCTGCATCGCCACGGTGCTGCGCAATAACCTTCGCTATGACAACTACGAGATCCTCGAGAACGACTACGGTATCTCGCTGCGCGAGCTTGTCGCCTTCGCCGACGCCACCTATACCGCCGGCGAGTCCATCAGCCCGCTGACCAAGGCCATCAACGTCCTGCTCTTTAAACTCGAGGGTCAGATTATCCAGCGCCATCCCGAGTTCGATATGGCAGACCGTCTGTTGCTCGACAAAGTCGATCGCGACGCCGGCACGGTCACGCTTGCCGACGGCAGCGTGTGGCCACTCACGACCAACGACTTCCCCACCGTCGATCCG
The DNA here is from genome assembly GCA_036426035.1 of Collinsella sp. GTDB lineage: Bacteria > Actinomycetota > Coriobacteriia > Coriobacteriales > Coriobacteriaceae > Collinsella. Next base: position 28,295 of record JAXJPE010000028.1, on the reverse strand, counting down.
GCGGACCCCTACACGCTCACGCCCGAGGAGCAGCACATCATAGACAAGCTCGTGTCCGAGTTTGTCACCGCCGATCACCTGCATCGCCACATCGATTTCCTCTATACCCACGGCTCCATGTATAAGGTCGCCAACGGCAATCTGCTCTTCCACGGCTGCGTGCCGCTCAACGAGGACGGCACCTTTAGCAGCATGAACTGTCTGGGCACGTGGCACGCCGGTCACGACTACCTCGATTTTTGCGACCATATCGCCCGCCGTGCCTGGCGCAACGGCGACCGCGATGCCCTCGACTGGATGTGGTATCTCTGGATTGGCATGAAGTCGCCGGCAAGCGGACGCGAGGTTCGCACGTTCGAACGCGCCTACATCGCCGATAAGAGCACCTGGGTCGAGCCGATGGACCCGTACTTTACGCTTACCAAGTCGCCCTCGGTCTGCGACGACATCATGCGCGAGTTTGGCGTCACCCCCATGGCATGCTCGCCGACGGGGCACATCATCAACGGCCATACGCCCGTCAAGACCACCAAGGGCGAGCAGCCCATCCGAGCCGAGGGCAAGCTGCTGGTCATCGATGGCGGCTTCTGCCGTGCCTACCACCCCAAGACGGGCATTGCCGGATACACGCTTATCTCCAGCTCGCGCGGATGTCGCCTTAAGTCGCACCAAGCCTTTACCACGGTTGCCGAGGCACTTACCCGCAATGTCGACATCGAGAGCGAGACCAACCGCTTTGACGAGGCCGACCGCCGCCGCATGGTCAGCGATACCGATACTGGCGCCAGGATCCGCAGCCAAATCCAGGACCTACGCCAGCTGCTCGATGCATATAGAAACGGTGCTATCGAGGAGCGCGCCTAGCCCCGCCTGCGCGGATTGGCTAAACTTGCTGAGTTTGTCATCCCCACGGCGCTGCGGCGCCACCCTAAGGCAGGTACCATGCAAAAGCTCCTTGCGCAGATTATGAAGTTTGGCGTCGTCGGCGTCATTGCCACCGTCATCGACTTTGGCATCATGAATCTGCTCCACTACGGTCTGGGCCTCAATATCCTAATCGCCAACACCAGCGGCTTTATCGTCTCGCTCATCTTTAACTACGTCGCGAGCATGAAGTATGTGTTTGCACACAAGGAGGGTATGAGTCGCCGCCGCGAGTTCATCATCTTTGTCGTGTTGTCCGTTATTGGCCTGGCGCTCAACGACGGCATTGTGCTGGCCCTCAACGCCGGCCTGGGCCTCGAGGCCAATATCGCCAAGATTTGCGCCACCGCGCTGGTCATGGTCTACAACTTTGTAACGCGCAAGATTTTCCTGGAGGGCGAGCAGACCAAGTAGCCCGGCTTCATCGTTGCACTACGGGATCCACGGATGACGCGCGTCGAGCGCCGTGTTGTTCGTGGGCCTTGCTCGTTTACGGGAAGATTTGCAACGTTTGCGGATTACCTCTTGAATATTTGGCGAGTTCGTATAGTTCTTGCCAAAGACCTTACGTTTCCCGTGCAAAAGCTCTAAAGTAACTCGTTGCTCGATTCATCAACGCATTGGATGTGATTACGTGCGCAAGGCACTGGCACAACCTCATACCAAGCAGTTCCTCAAGTTCGCTGTCGTGGGTCTCATCTCCTTTGGCATCGACTGGGGCATGCTCATTGCGCTCGTCGAGCTGTTCCACCTCGACTTTTTGATGAGCACCACGATCTCGTTTACCACGTCTGTCGTGGTCAACTACTGGCTCAGCATGAAGTACGTGTTCGACCATCGCGAGGGCATGAGCCGCAAGCGCGAGTTCACGATCTTCACCATCTTGTCGGTGATCGGTTTGGGCCTCAACGACCTGTACATGTTTGTGGGCGTCACGTTTTTGAGCATCGGCTACCAGGCCATGAAGGCCATCGCAACGTTCCTGGTCACCTGGTACAACTACTTTAGCCGTCGCTTCTTCCTCGAGGGCGCACGTTCGTAGACGGCCCGACATTTGCTTGAAGGTATAACCGGTTGGAATTCTCGTTCCAACCGGTTTTTTGTTTGCAGAGCCTGCCGAGGAAGGCGCACAAGGCGAGAAACTGCATCCCGTTCGCATAAAGACGGGCGGCTCGGATGTTTGTCCGAACCGCCCGTTTGACGTGTTATGTCGAGGCATTTAGCCCGTTACGTAATACCAGACGACACTGTCGCCGTTGGATAGGACGTAGTTGCTGCACGCCGTGTTGGGCGCCACACCGTTAACGGAATACATCCAGCCACTCGTACCGCCGTGTTCCTTCTCGGCCAAACCGCCAATGGCGGCGACATACGTGCCGTACGACGAGCCATGTGCATTCACGGAAAGGCCCAGGGCGCACAGGGCATCGTAGGCAGTTGCGCCCTCATTAAAGGTGAAGGTGCCACCAGAAGACACGGGATTGCCCACAGCGCTCGATGTGACCGCAACCGTCACCGTGACGTAACCAGGCTGCTGCGAGCCGCCCTGATTGCCCGCAGAGGCGTTGCCACCGTTGGATGCAGACCCACCGCCAGACACCGAGCCGCCGCCCGAAGAAGAGCCGTCAGAAGAACTCGATCCACCGGCGGATTCGGAGCCCTGTCCAGCAGACGCGTTGTTGGACGTCTTGCCGCCCTTGTCTTCGGACTTCTTCTCCTTCGAATCCTTTTTGGAGTCCTTATCCGAAGATTCGGAATCGTCCTTGGATTCCGATTCATCCGACTCCTTGAATTCAGAGTCCACGGCACCAGAAGACGAGGAACCCGCCTCTGTCTTGTGAGAGGCAGCAGAGCCAGAGTCGGCAACGCTCTTCCCCGCCACGGCCCGAGTGATCCAATCGATGGACCAAGCACCGCTGGAAGAAGGTTGGACAAAGCCTAGCGACACAACGATCAAAACGGTGCAGGCGGCTGTCAGAACGCCAACAAGTGCCTTGCGCCGAGGGGCGGACGCCGCCGAAGCGGCGCCCTTTTGCTTTACATCGTCAAGCTGGATGAACGACGAGTCGGGCTGCTTGGACTCGGCGTCCTGAGGCTTACTGGACACAGCCCTCACCTACCGGCGCTTGGTGAACACGAACACGCCGATGACGGCGAGACCGATCACGCCAGCCGCCACGCCAGCGATGGCGAGCGGATTGAAGCCAGACTGCTGCGAGGGAGCCGCAGCGGACTTCTTGGCAGTGGTCGCTGCAGACGAGCCCGTGTCGGACTTGCCGGACTTGTCATCCTTCTTGCCGGACTTCTTGTCCTTCTTGCCGGACTTATCGGATTTCTTCTTGGAATCCTTATCGTCCTTGGTCTCGGTCGTAGTCGTGGTAGACGACACCGGCTTCTTACCCGGAGCAACAGCACCGCCAGCCTGCTGGCCGTTTGTGCCGTTACAGGAGCCAGAACCAGCACCGGCATTACCCGAACCGCCGTTGCCGCCAGCGGAGCCAGAGCCACCGTTACCACCAGGGTTAACAGCATTCTTGATCCACTTGGCATACAGCGTCATATCAGCCGTCACCGCAACGCTAAAGTCATATGCCTCCGTACAGGCCTCGTCGGTATACCAACCAGCGAAGGTGTAGCCTTCGCGCGTCGGATCGGCAGGCTTGGCGATAGAGCCGTTGGCGGCCGTAGTCTGAAAATCGACCTTGGACCCCTCGCCAGCGCTAAACGAAACCTTAACGCCAGCATTCAGCTTAAACAGCGTGCCAGAGTCGTTAATGTAGTACAAGTTGCCCTGGGCATCACAAGCGATTGGCGAGTCACAGAAGTTGTAGTGGCCCGTTGCGCTAAACACACCAGAAGCCTCAGCGTCACCCAACTTGTAACGATATACGCCACCGCCTGAGGTGTAGTTAACGAAATCAGGGCTCTCGCCGTAGTTAACCGTGAAGTAGACATACGCGTCTTCGCCCTGGACACTTACGAGCGGAGCGCCCTTGATGCCGCCAGCAGGAAGCGCAGTGCCATCAGCAGACGAAACCAGCGTCTTGGCAAAGTTGTTGGCCGGATCAATAATCGCCAGCGCAGAGCCGCCAGCAACCTCGCCGCCAACAATCAGCTTGCCATCATACGTCGTCGTAGGCACGCATGCACATCCCGTAAGGCCAAGGTCGACCACACGCTCCTCGGTAATAAGCGAAGCGGCATCCGCATCGCGTGAGTCGCCATCAGAAATCGCCAAGACGTGCAGCTTGCCGTCGCGCGAGATTAGATAGGCATGGCTGTCGTCAGCCGAAAGCACACAGGTGGAGTTGACAACAGCACCAACCGAAACCTTTCCGAGCACATCGCCCGAAGACTTGCTGAGCATCTCGACGGTACCGGCACTGGTGGGAACCAAGACAAAGTCATCGCCCACCGTCGCGCCCGTCCAGTAATAACCCTCGTCGGCATTGACATGCTGCCAAGAAACAGCGCCGGTCAGGATGTTAATACGCGTCAGATGACCGTTATTGTACGTACCCTTTCCATAGTCGACATCAACGGTGCCGACATAGAGGTAATTGCCATCAATTGTCAGCTGAGAATTCGACTGAGCAGTCTCGCTCACGGAGTCGGTGACCCAAACCGTTGTGAGCGCGTCAGCCGTCAGAGCCTGGACCGCACCGCCGTCAAGCGGAACAATAACCAAACCGTTCGCATAAATCGGGCGCGAGGTGTAACCGACCGCAGTCTTAAGATTCGACTCGGCAAGGACCTTGCCCGACTTGGCGTCAATCTTTAGCAAACGCTTGTTGACGGCAAGATACACGTTGCCGTTCACGACAATAGGTTCACTCGCGTTGGGATACGCCGAACCAGAATACGCCTTCCAGTCGAACGTCCAAGAGCTCGCTAGCGCACCCGTAGGCGTCGAAACGTTCTCGACCGCCGCATTGGACTTGCCGTCCCAATCGGACTTCCAATCGGTCGGACGCGGGGCGCTCGGATTGACTACGACCTCGTCGGGATTAGGCACCGTATCGCCGGCAGCATAAGCCCAGACGATCTTGTCACGCGACTTGAGCACGTAGTCACTATCGAGCTGAGAACCGGGAACACCGTTAACAAAGTACGACCAAGCGCCGGCCAACTTAGTGCCGTCAAGCGGAGAGACAAGGCTGTGAACGCCCCAGAAGCCCAGCTGATCGTACATCTCGGACTTGATGCCCAAGGCATCAAAGTAGGCGGCAGTGGCGTCCTTGATCGTCGTGCCCCCAACAAACACCTGCTTCGAAGGATCGGTCCAGCGCTGTGCCTTATCGTCCTTCTTGCCGATGATCTCCATCGAGACAGAAACCTGACCGGGCATGGTGCCATCGGAACCATAGACCCAGGCAATCTCATCGCCGGCCTTGAGCGTGTAGTTGCCGGCGCCGACATTGGCCATCTTGCCGTTGACAAAGAACTGCCAGTATTTCCAGGTACTCTCGTTAACCTGCTCGGTCGAAAGCGTCACGTTCTTTTCGAACGGCGAGGTCAACGAATTGAGGAACCAACCGTACGAGCCCGTGCCAGTGTCGGCGCCAATACCGACCTGCTTAAAGACCTGCTCGGAAAGATCGGCGGCAGTTGCGCCCTCTTCCACCAGCGAGGTCGTAGGTTGCGCCCACGTCTGCTGAGCACCTGAAGCGTCCTGACCGACAACGGTACAGCTTACCGAAAGCTGGTCGGTGGGCGCAGCGTCACCGTACTTCGAGTAACACCAGACGACAGAGTCGCCCGCCTCGAGCTTGTAGTTGCCAGCACCCACCGACGCAGCGACGCCGTTGATGAATAGTTGCCAATAGGCACCCGTAGCAGTGTCGTATGCAAGGGTGCGATCGGCATCGAAAGGCGACGTAATGGAATTGAGCACCCAACCCCAAGAGCCGTTGGGGTCGTAGTCGGCCTTGAGGCCAGCCTGCTTAAAGAGCTCCTCGGAAAGATCGGCGGCAGTCGAGCCGTTCTTGAGCGTGTACTGCGAAGCGGCAGCCCACGTCTGCTGCTTGCCCTTGGCGTCGACGCCAATAACCGAGCACGTCGCTGTGACCTCGGGGCTGTTTTGACCACTCGTGCCCACGACCGTCAACGTTGCCGAGACATCCTGGTTGGCAAGCTTGGCATACGTGGCATTGTCGGGATAGCGCTCAGCATAGCGAGCGTACTTCTCACTCGTCAGGCGCGAGGAAACGACAACCTTCGTGTTGTACTGCGGCTGCGTGACCTTGAGATTCTCTGCGGAGACAATAGAGCTGTTGCTCGACTTAAACAGACGCCAATCCTGCCCGGACATCGCATCATAGCCAGGCAGATCATCCGGAACAATACCAAGGGACGTCGAATCGGTCGTCGTCTTGTTGTAGCTCCAGGCAAGGTTGCCGTCGGCATCGAGATACGCCTTCTGGAACGCGTGCATGTCCGCCGAAACGGCATTGGCGTCCTGGCCATTCAGAATGGCGGCAGCATAGCCGGCCTTCGCCTTTTCCATAAGAGAAAGCTCGGCATCGAGCTCGCCCTGGTCCTGCGGAGAAATCGCAAAGTCGAGGGTCTTGCTTGCCGTGACCTCGGCGTTGGACTTATCGGTCACCGTAAGGGTGATCTTGGTCTTCGCTGCCTCTTTGCCAGGCAGTGGCTGATAGACCGTGCCCTTGTAGCCGTTGAACGTGATGTCATCGGTGCTGGCGGAGTACTCGACCTTGTAGTACTTGCCGTCGATATTAAGCGTGCTCGTGCGCGGCATCTGCAGATCGGCGGTCAGGCCATCCTTGTTAGCGACCGCGTCGGTGCCGGAGTACTTGATATTGTCGTAGGTAAAGGCCGCATCGACCTTCTCCTGCAGCGCCTTCTTGTCGGCGGCGACCTTCTCGGGATCACCCTTGACCGTCACGGTGAAGTCGTGCGCGCCCTTAACGTCAGACGGGCCACCGCTCACAAACGAAACGGTCGCGGTCAGCGTTACGGTGCGATCGCTCGAAAAGCGCGTCACCTTGCCGGTGTAGTCGTCCCAGCCATAACCGGACGGCCAAATGACATCGCCGTCGGAGCTCTTCCATTCAACCTCGAACTTGCTCTTGGAGCCTGCGCGGTACGGAAGCGTGAGATTCGACGTGACGGACTCGGCCGAATCGCCCGAAGCGTAGCCTATGGCAATTTGCTCGGCAGCATCGTCGAGCATCTGCTGAACGCGGGCTTCGTCCCAAGCAACCTGCACTGTCTTGCTGGGCTGATAGTATTCGGTTTCGTCGCCACGCGACAGCTCAAACACGACCTCGGCGCTACGCAGACCGTCGATGTTGTAACCGGTGTAGTCGTTGGGGTCAATGAAGAAGAAGGTCACATCGCCGTTGGTCTTATCCTGAGCGTCGGAGATACCGACCGTGGCTTTGTCATCCTCTGCATTAAAGGCAACGCCGCCCTCGGAGACCTTGACGTCAATATCGGTAAATCCCAAATCGGCAAGCTGCGCCTTCAGCGCGTCATTGACGTTGCCGCCCTTAGCGCTGTAATCAACGGCGATCTGTTTATTGGCATCGTTGAGCTTTTGGACTGCGGCCTCAAGAGAGCCTGCGGCGATCACGGGATTGGCAGAGACAAGCTCGACCGTCGAGCTGCCGCTCGTGGCGACAGCCTTCAGATACTTGCCCGCGGCAGAAGCCGAAACCGTTGCCGTGGCGCCCGACATGTCGGGCAGAAGTGTCCAGTCGGCCGCAGAGGCCTTCGCGTCGTCAGCCGCGTACCAGACAACAGTCGCTTGATCGGTGACGTCGATACCGTTGGTGGTCGAGCCGTCAGCGCGCTTAGCCTGCGCCGTCGCCTTCACGCTATCGCCCGAGACGAGATGGATCGAATCGCTATTGATCTGCGGCGTAGTGGTCACGCGCAGCAGGTTATACTCCCCCGCCGCGGTAACGCTATCGGAAGAAACCCACTCAACCGTGTTATCGAGAGCGCTCGCCGTAACTTTAATGCGCTTGCCAACAAGCGCGTCCGAAATGGTCAGGCTGCCATCGGTCGTATCGATGCCGTCGGTGAGCTCGGTCCAATCGGCATCGCCCTCGCCCTTGGCGTACCACGCCATGGTCAACTCGGCATCGTCGGGCACGTCCTTCGTCGAGCCCGACCAGCTGCCCGGAACCTGCACGCTCGGCGTGATCTTTGAGCCCACACTCAGCGTAACGTTCTTATCGGCAAGTTCGATGCCCGCCAGCTTGTACTGACCCTTGAGCGTCACGGGGCCGAGCGGGACAACGGACTGCGTACCGTACGAGCTCTTCTTCTGCGTGCTGAAAACGGTATTTTCGCTCGTCACATTCACGCGCAGGTACTTGCCGGCATAGACGGCGTCAACGGTATAGGTAGCCTTGGTAGCACCGGGGATATCGGTGTAAGCGGAGTCGTAGCTCGAGCTGGTATTTGCATACTGCCACTGATAGGTCACATTGTCGGTACGTTCGATATAACTGTAGTTCGAGCCGTCCTTTTTGCGTACCTTGGTCTTGAGCGTATCGCCCACGTGCACGCCATTGGTGGCGGGAGAGCCCTCAAACTGTACGTCGTAAAGCTCAACTTGGCCAGCGACGGACACAGGACCCGCCGCATAGTACGGCTTCTGCTCGCCATAGCCGCCATTGGCCTTAGCCACGACGTAGTAGCCCTTAAGGGCGGCGGTCGCCGTCAAGGTGCTGCCGGTCTCGCCCTCGATAGGCGTGTTGCACGAGCTCGCGTATCTCGAGGTGCCCTTATACCACTGCCACGTGACATGCGAATCGGTGGTAACGTCGGTGGAACCCACCTTGGCGGTCGCCGTAATCGTGGAGCCAACCTCGACTTTGCCCGAAGTCGGGCTCATAGTCACGCTCGTGACATTAATTGAACCGGCGGCAGCAACGAGAGCACCCGTCGAGTTGGTCAAGCTCGAAGAGCCGATCTTCGAAGACACCTTGCACTTGAGGTACTTGCCGCCCAAAGCGTCGGTAAGCTCGAGGGTCTCACCCGTGGCGCCCGCAATGTCGGTATACGTGCCACTCTTGGTGTCAGAGCACTGCCACTGATAGTTGAGCTTGCTCGCGTCGACGAATGCGCCGTACGCGCCGCCCTTCTCCTTGGCGCGGGCCTTAGCGGTATCCCCCACCGCAAAGACACTCGTGTTGTCCTTGGTGTTGATGATGGACACGGCCGAAATCTCGACCACACCGGCCTGTTTGACCTTGCTGGAAGTGGTCTTGCTCACCGTGTTGACGCCGGCAGTGGCCTCGACCTTAATGTACTTGCCCTCGAGGTCATCGGTTACCGTGAGGGAAGCGCCCGTCGCGCCCTCGATCTTGGTGAAGCCCGAGGACTGCGAGGTGGATGCGGACCACGTGTAGGTAACCTTGGCGTCGGAGCCCGCGGGGCTCGACCAATCCTTGTACGGAGTCGCCGTAAGGGTATCGCCTATGCTCGGCGTGTCGCTACTGAGCTTGACGCTGCTAAGCTCCATCTGCCCGGCGCCCAACACGGGACCGGGGATGAAGTTGGCATTGATGCCCGAGCCATCAGAGACGGACGGACCGTAGTAGTCCTTACCGTCCGCGGTCACCTTGCAGATGAAGTATTTGCCTTCCATCGCGGCGGTGACGGTGAGCGACTGCTCGTGGCCTACGACCTCGGTGTAGTCGGCGACATTGCTGCTGGCCCTGGTCGTGCCGGCGAGCCAGGTGTAAGTCCAGGTGCCAGGATTGGAGACGGAATAAGCCGAACTGTAGTAGTCGTCCTCATCCTTATCGTACATATTGGCCCAGAGCGTATCACCCGCATTGAGCGCGCCGGACTTCGTGGAATACGAGTAGTTCTCATCCTTGGTGTCCTGGATGCAGACCCTGGCCACGCTGGAAAGCGTCGTGGCAGAAGCGGCAGCGGCCTTCGGCTCGCCCTGCTCCGAAGCGACAGCAGGCATCGCGGTGGAACTGCCGGAATCAGCCGCATCACCTGCGGCGTCATCGCCCTTCGCGGCGCCCGAAGTCGTACCCTGACCGGCAGCAGCGTCACTGGTACCCGTGCCGTCCTCCACGGCAGCATCGTTCGCACCGGTATCGGCGGCAGCAGTGCCCTCATAGGCCGCCGCGCCCTCGCCGCCCGTTGCGGCCTGAGCCACGGCCTCGGCAATGCCCTCGGCGCCCTCGGCCCAAAGTTGCGCCGGCGTGGTGCCAAAAGCCATGGCAAAAGCCAGGAACGCCACCAGACCGCGCTTGGCTACGCCACGGGCAATCGCTCCATGACGACGCCACGAGGCGCGCTGGCACTCGTCCTCAAACATATCCATTTGTCTCCTACTGTCTGCACTGGGAGCATTGCCCAGCGGCTGCCCCACATCATCGCGCATATTGCGCTTGAGTACCCCCATCGGGGTCCCCCTTCCCTCCAGAGCCCAACGCGTACCGGCGGCATGCGCCGCGCCCGCGTGCAAGATGGGAGGCGATCCGACTTAACCTTACCGACCCGGGCGCGCCGTCCGATCTGCGACGTGACCATCCCGGGCCAAGAGGAATTACGGTTACTGGTACAGCCGGGGACTTGCACCCCGATTCTCCCAAACGCGCAGGAAAACCGCGCATTCGTGCGTCTCCGCACCACCATCTAGGCCATCGATTATTACTGTCAGTATGGTATCACGCAAAAGGGCCCCACACACAGGCGAAGCCCAAGGTAAAAGCTATGGTTTGCGATAGAAAAGGGTGGGGATGGAGTGCCGAGCAAAATAACCCGTTTCCCCGACCCCGGGAAATCGCTAACGCTTGCCGCCGTGGCTGTTGCGCCAAATCTCGCGGCCCAGCATCAGCGCCAGCACCAGCGCACTCACGTAGCCCATAAAGCCGATGACCGGGATACCAAACACAACCGGCTCGATGCGCGCGTAGTACACCACCGACGAGCCGATAAACAGACCGGCGATCACAATTGCCATCGACATGCGGTCGATAATTCCACCCAGCTGCCGCAGCGCCTTATCGCTGCTCATAATCTGCGTGTTCACCTTAAGCTGGCCGCGCGTGAGCATGCGCGACGCCAAGCCCAGATACTCGGCCGCCTCGAGCGAGCCTTTTGCCGCGCGATAGCTGCTCGCGGCAAGATCGCGCCCCATTTCGCGGACGCGCGCATAGGTGCTCTTCTCGTTTTTGATGTGCGTCTGGATGATCTGGATCATGTTGACGTTGGGCATGTACTCGGTCAGCAGGCCCTCGAGCGTCACCATGCCGCGCGCGAACATCGTCACCACGCTCGGCAGCTCAACGTCGTTTTTGCGCGCCAGGTTTAGCAGCGAGGTCAAAAACTCGCCGATATCCAGGTCCTTAAGATCGAGGCCCGCAAAGTCGGCGACGATAAAGTCCAAATCGGACAAAAAGGCCGAATGGTCGAGCTCGGCCGAGTCGCCGCGCGTCACGGCAAAGCGCATAAGCGAATCCTTGAGCTTGGGCACGTCGCCCTCGGCCACGGCAAAAATCATATCCTTGACGATACCGCGGTCGTGGCTCGACATGCGCCCGACCATGCCCAGGTCAATAAAGTAGACGATGCCGTCCTTGAGGATGATGTTTCCCGCATGCGGGTCGGCATGGAAAAAGCCGTCGTCGAGCACCTGCGTCGAATAGTCCTCGACAATCGCCGAACCGATCTTTTCCAGGTCATAGGCCTCGGCCACCAGGCGCTCGGGATCGGCAATCGAGATGCCGTCGATGTAGTCCATGACCACCACGTGCTCGGTGCAAAGGTCCAGGTAGGACTTGGGGCACGACACGCCATGCACGCTTTTGTGGAAGTCGTAGAAATCGTTGAGGTTTTTGGCCTCGGCCAAAAAGTTGGTCTCCTCGCGAAACGAGGTCCACAGCTCTTCGACCACGCCGTGCAGGTCAACAAACTGGTCGGTGTTGACGAACTTGGAAACGATACGCACCACCGAGCGGATGATGTCGATGTCCTGCGCCATGACCTGCTGCGCGCCAGGGCGCTGCACCTTAACGGCCACGTCCTCGCCCGTCACCAAGCGGGCGCGGTGCACCTGCGCGAGCGACGCGCTACCGAGCGGGTTGGGGTCGATCGCGTCGAACATCTGCCCCAAGCGCTGGCCGTATTCCTCTTCCAGACAGCGGAGCACTACCTCATACGGCACCGGCTCTACGTCGGAGCGCAGGCGACGCAGCTCGTCGCAAAACCGCTGCGGCAAAATCTCGGACCGGTTGGCCAGAATCTGCCCCATCTTGACAAACATGGGGCCGAGCTCTTCGAGCAGGCGGCGCAGGCGCACCGGCGTGAGGTTGTCCCAGACGCGGTACTTCTTGATTAGGCGAACGATCTGACCGATGCGTTCGCGGCGGCCCGCCGGCGTGAGCTGGTATTCCTCGTCCGGCGCCATCGCGTCGGGCTCCTCGGGCACCATATCGACAGCGCGCGGCTTCTTGCGAGCGCCCGAGACGGCGGCCTCAACCTCATCGACAACCGACGTCTCGTCACCCAAGGGATCTTGATTGTTGTAATCGGTGGTGGAATCTGCCATCTGCGCTGCTACTCGGCCTCTTCGGCGTCCTCTGCGTCGTCGGGCTCAACAGACTCGACGGGCACCGAGGTCACGTTGTCCTCGACCGAATCGACGATGTCGCGCACATGGGCCAAAAAGGCCGTGCGCTCGGGGGCGGTCATAACGCGGACGCGGGCCAGAATGAGCTCATCGAGCACGCGCTGTGCCGCGGTCTCGCCCTGCATGCCCAGGCGCTCGGTGAGGTCGGAAATGGTGCCGCCGGCCTGCTCGAACATGTCGGACACGCTGCGGGCGATATCGGGGGTGCCGGCGTCCTTGCGCACCTGCTCGCCCTTAGTATTGAGGTCGTCAAGGACCTTCTTGCCGCCCTCGACGGCAACGGCAGCGGCGCCGAAGCCCACGTTGATGGCACCGTTAACAAGCTGATCGAATTTCATAACCATGGTTGGCTCCAATCGTGAACAACTGCATTGGCGTTCTTGTACCCAAGATTGGGCGAACGACACAAAATCGTTTTATCGCCGGGATAGAAATCGAGCGGGGCAAATCCTTTGACGGCGTTTGTCCCGCTCGCTCGTTGCAAGGTTATCTTTACCTTACGTTGTCGTTCATCGCGAAGGAGTTCTTCATGGCACAGCTCGTGGTGTAGAGTACCTTGCCCAACAGAGCATCGGTCTCCACGCGCACGAGCTCGGCAAAGGCCTCGTTGGCGCAGGCGAGCTCGGCAGGCACCTCGGCCTCGGGCAGGGCGGCAACGGAGGCGTCAACGTCGTGAATCTGCTTGTGGCCCATGCCGCCGATCTTCTCCTGATAATCCTCGACGGCGCGACCGCACTCATGGAAGCGAGCATCGGCCAAGGCACCGATCAGGCGATTTGCCCAATAGAAATTCTCGGACGTCACGCGAGCCTGCGTGTCGGCATAGTACTCGGGCATGGTCTCGACATTAGCGTACAGCGGCACGAGCGCGTTAAACGAGTTGGAGCCAAACGCCATCCACTGTACGGCGCGATACGCCGGCTGTGCATAGGGGCGCAGCTGCAGCACGGCGAGCTGGCTGTTGCGGTTGATGCCGATGGGACGATAGGCGCCGCGCGTGGCGGGCGTGCCCTTGCTGCCGTAGCAGTCGTACTCCGTGCCCTGGTAGTGGCTCGAAAGCACGTACTTGATGTCCTCGATGGTCACCTTGCGCTCGGGCACGCGACTCCAGGGGATGTCGTCGCTCTCGGGCGTGTAGTCGGCGTCGGGACCGTCCCACACATCGCTGGGATTGAGGCAGCGCTGCATGTACCAGGCGCGCGGCGTGTTGTAGACGTGGTCGCTGTCGCTGTGCGAGCCAAAGGCCTCGCGCGGGTTAAAGACCGCGGCCGGGCCGTCGCCCTCGACGCCCAACGTCAGGTCCAGATGCCACTCGGCCATCCAGGAGCGCAGGTCGGCGGAGCACATGTGGTCGGCCTGGGCGCCCTCGGCGTCATCCAGGTCAAAGCTATCGATACCCAGCTGGTTGGGCATGGTCACATAGGCGTCATCGGGCACGCGCTTGGCGATCCAGTGGTGGCCGCCAATGGTCTCGAGCCACCAGATCTCGTCAACGTCGCTAAAGGCGATGCCGTTGTTCTCGTAGGTGCCGTAGCGCTCGAGCAGGTCGCCCAGGATACGCACGCCGTCGCGGGCGGACTTGGCATACGGCAGCACCAGGGTCACCATGTCCTCCTCGCCCAAACCACCGGGCTGCGCCGGAACATAGCCGTCCTCGCCCTCGTTGCCCTTGGCGGGCACGTAGTCCACGAGCGGATCGGCGCCGCGGACACGCTCGTTGGTGGTGAGCGTCTCGGTCGCGGACATGCCAACATTGAGCTCGTTGAAGCCGGCCTCGGCCCAAATGCCATGGCCCGGGACAACGTCGGGGACGCTTGTGTAACGCATGGGATTGTCGGGCAGCTCAACGGTCAGGTGGCTCAGGACGCTCGTGTAGACACGCGGCTGCTCGTCGGGGTGCACCACGCGCATGCGCTTGGGCTCAAACACCCCGTTGGACGAGTCCTCGTTGCGGGCAACCAGCGTCGACCCGTCGTAGCTTGCGTTTTTACCGACCAGAATCGTTGTGCACGGCATGCGCATCCTCCTTGAGCGAAGAAATCAAACGGCAACAGTGTATCGCTTCGGCGCAAATAGGGCGAAACAGCTGCCCCGGCAACCCCTGTGGGCAAAAAACGCCTATTTCGATGCGCGCTCCGCCGCCTCGATCACGTGCTTGGCGAGAATCGCCGTCGTTACAGCCCCCACGCCGCCCGGCACGGGAGTAATTGCGCCAGCGATCGGCTCCGCAGCATCAAAATCGACATCGCCGACCAGCTTGCCGGCGGCCTCGTCCCAGTTAATGCCCACATCGATGATCGTCTGGCCCTCGCGAACCGCATCCGCGCCAATCGTGCGCGCGCGTCCAACGGCCGCAACCACAATATCAGCCGCACGGCACTCGGCAGCCAAGTCACGCGTATGCGTATGGCACGTCGTCACCGTGGCATTGCGAGCCGTAAGCATGGCGGCTACGGGACGGCCAATCACGAGCGACCGACCGACGACCGCGACCTTGGCCCCATCCAGCTCAACGCCGTAATGGTCCAGCAACGCCAACACGGCCTCGGCCGTGCAAGGAGCAAAGCCCTCGCCTCGCCCCGAAAGCGTGGTAAGCAGCGAGGCCGGCGTCATGGAGTCAACATCCTTGGCGGGCTCGAGTGCCGCGGCAACTGCATCCTCGTCAAGGCCGTCGGGCAACGGACGAAACATCAGGCAGCCGTGAACAGCGGGGTCAGCATTGATGTCCTTAATAGCCGCCAGCAGCTCGTTCTGCGAAACATCGGCGGGAAGCAAGACGCGGCGAGCCTCAATGCCAACCTTCTCGCAGCGCTTGAGGGCGCCGCGCTCGTAGGACAGGTCGTCCTCGCGCTCGCCCACACGAACGATGGTCAGTGTCGGCACGATGCCCTGTTCGCGCAGGGCGGCGCAACGAGCGGCAAGCTCCTCGGTCAAAGCGCGGGCAACGGGAGCGCCCTTGAGCAGCTCTGCCATGGCTATCCCCTCTTCCTTGCGGCGTCAGCAGCACGGCGCGCCAGTGCATCGGCGCGCGGCAGCCACGTATCTAGTAGTTCATCGCACGCCGCCTCGAGTTCCTCGGCGCGCGCCCGGTCTTTCATAGATGTGGTGTTGGCAAAGAGCGTCAGGCTCGCACCCTGCATGGCGGCGCGGCAGAACACGGCACCGCACGCCACGTCGGACAGCAACTGGCGCGAGCCTTTGTCTGCCATGTCCTCGAGCAGCGCCAGCGCGCGCCCGCAGGCATCCATGATCCGGTACGGCGGCATGGCCGCCACGCGCAACGCGTCCTGAATCGCCGCGGGTCGAGCCGGATCCTCGCGCGGAATACCATACGACGCGGACACCTGGCCGTATGCACGAACATCCTCGGCAACCAGACCCACTAGTTCCTGCGCCAACTCGTCTGCCTGGGCAAATGCACGCGTCAGATCGTCCGCCCGATCGCTAAGCGCGGGATTGGTCGCCCCGTAGCGAGCGACCATCCCGCAAAGCGAGGCGCCCAGCGCGCCCACAAAGGCGCTCGCGCTACCGCCGCCGGGAACCGGCTCGCGCGCGGCCAGCGCCTCGGCAAACCCACGGCAGGTCTTGTCCATCATCTCTTGGCTCATACGTATGCACCTTCAAGTCATATAGATCGGTCGGGCGGCAACCGCCGACCAACCGCATCAAACACGTAATGATGCTAAGTCTAGCCCATAAGCACATGAGCGTCAGCACACCTGGCCATCGCGGATTTCTATGACGAACGATAGGCGTCGGCGCCGCAAACATGGGACACATGGCCCACCTTTCGAGACTCCCGAACGGCACAAACTGGGGCATATCTATAAGTAAGGAACCCGTTGGGGCACGGCCGCGCAACGGCCACAAGCGGTGAACGGAGGCATAAGCCGCACAGTACACAGAGACATCCGCCGCCAGCGCAATCAGTACCCCAACAGCATGCGGCGCCGTGATGTCATCGGCAGACAAGGAGGACGCCACCATGAAGAAAAAGACCCTATCGATCCTTTCCCTTTGCATCGCCCTCTTTGCCGCGCTCGCCCTCGTGGGCTGCGGCGGGAACGCATCGGGCGGAGGCAGCAGCGCCGCCAAGGGCGAGAGCAAGGAAAAGGCCCCCGTCGCCAAGAAGACCGACTTTATCTGGTTTAAGGTCGAGATGCCCGAGGGCGTTGGCGTAAGCGACTCGGCAGGCAAGAACGCCGACAGGGTCCAGCTCACCTTCCCCGAGAACGAGAACACCACAGTCGACCGCTTTATCCCCGTTTGGGAAGAGAAGATGACGGCAGAAGAAGCTCTTGCCGATGAGGGTCGAAAGAACAGCATGTTCCAGTGGAAAGTTGGCGACCCCGTCGAGCACAACGGCAGGACATGGCTCACCGGAACGTGCGAGGACAACCGCGGCACCCATACCTATCTCTTTACCGACGTTGAACCGGGAAGCGTCTGCGTTCTCATCGCGAACTTCGATCAGCACGAGAAAGAAGCCGAGACGCTCCTCAACTCCATCGAGTTCCCCGATGACATGGCGAAGGCAGTTGCCGAGGCACGCGAAGTTGAGATTTCGAGCATCGAGATCAAGTAACGGGACCCCGCACACGCCCACGTACGCGCGCCCCATTAAAACAACGGGCACCCAACCCCGGGGAGGGCCGACAACATCGGCCCTCCCCTCTTTTGCGCCCGAACATATTGCCACTTAACGGCGCAAATCCGGCCCTCAGAATGGGACACATGGCCCACCCTAGCGAACCGTCCACGCGTACAGTAAAGACAGGTAATCCATGGGCGGTTACAGATCGAGGAGGACACGACCATGAAAAAGAAGGCCTTTGCGATTCTCACCCTCTGCATCAGTCTCTTTGCCGCGGTTGCCCTGGTGGGCTGTGGCGGAAGCGGCGGCGCTACCGGGAGTGGCGGTGGCGGCGGAGCAGAAAAGCCAGCCGTGGATATGAGGACCGACTTCATTTGGTTTAAGGTCGAGGTCCCCGAGGGCGTCGAGGTCACCGACGTCGCAGGCGATACCGCCGACAGGGCCCAGTTTAAGTTCACCGAGAGCGAGCACGCCAGCGATCGCTTCATCCCCGTCTTCGATCCTGACAAGAACGCCGACGAGCTGTTCGACTACGAGGCAAAGTGGAATGCCAGCTTTGAGTGGACCGAGAATGACCCCGTCAAGTACAACGGCAAGACTTGGCGCAACGCTTCCTATACACACTCGGGCGGCGTGACGACTGAGTACTTCACCGAAGCAGGCGGCGGCAGCGTGTACGTGCGCATCGACAACGTCGAGGAGCACAAGGACGCCGTCGAGACCATGATAAAGTCTCTGGAATTTGCCGATGACATCGCCAAGGCCAAGACCGAGGCCATGGATGTTAAGCTCGACGATATCGAGATTAAGCGCTAAGCGACTCGCGAGCGCAACGGGAAACACGAGCGCAGTGCTAACAAGCGGCAGTGCCCCAGTGCTTCGCACCCAGGGAGGGCCGGTAAACCGACCCTCCTTTTCTTATGCCGGTAGCCGACGAACGCGAGGATGCCGGACGCCGGAACCATCCCAGACGCGGTAGCAGCAAAAATAGACAAGCGCCCCAGCACGTCCGCCCGCCGATTTATAGCGCCGCGCACACAATTAAAGCCGGCGCCTTTAAACATCTGGGCAGTATAGTGACCAAAACTATCGCATAACCGCACCCTGCGAACGGAGGAGTTATGACCGAACACCACGCCATCAGTCGCCGAGCGTTTACACTGGGCCTTGGACTCGCCGCGTTGTCGCCATTTGTAAGCCTGCCCGAAACCGCGGGATTGGGCCTTCCCGTGCGCGCGGCATTTGCAGACGACGCTGCCACAGCGTCGGTCAGCCTCGACAATTTCGTCATTCGCCTTCGTCCCGCGGGCTATTTTCGTACCGCGAGCGTCAACGAAGACGGCAACGTCATCGGCAACGTCTGCCACCTGTTTAATGACGGCACGTCCAACAAGCTCATCCTCGAGCACGTGGCGACCGATACAGATAATACAAATTGGTATGCCATTCGCACCTTGCTCAATTTCGAGGAGCACAAGAAGACAGGCTACAGCATTTGGTCGGTCGACGGCGACTCGGACAAAGATGGAAAGGTTATCCACGTATGGAGTGGCGAGTACGACCATAAGGACAGCCGCGCCTATACGTTTGACCCCCAGTCCGACGGAACTTATATTATTCGAGACCGCATATACACGAAAAACGGCATTAACTACCTGGCCATAGAATCGAAAGGCAAAGACCAAGACAACAACAAGATTTGCCAAAAGAAATATCCCATTCCGTGGGAGCTCGAGCTTGTCGGCTACAGCATGGACAAGACCAATGCCACAGTTAGCAGCATCGACTGGACCACGTATAGCAGCTACGTCGACGGACCATGTTGGATGAGCCACGTCGATGACAACAAATACCTCGACGAGCTGAGCATACCGGGAACCCACGATTCGGGCACCTGCAGCGTGGACAACGACACCGAGCCCCAATCCTCACAAGCAAAGTGCCAGCAGGATTACATCCCCACGCAGTTGCTCGAAGGCATTCGCTATTTTGATATCCGACTCGGAAAGGACGACAAGAACGGCGACCCCGGCATCGACCATGGAAGATGCTACCTGCTCAAAAAAGACGGGGGCTATATGCATCTCTCCGATGTCATCGGTTACTTCAAAACATTTTTGAGCGAAAAGCCGTCAGAAGCGCTCATCATGCTTGTGTCACGAGGCAACGACGAGGCTACCGACGAAAGTGTTACGACGGCCTTCGCCAAGGTTATGGGCAAGGATCCCGACCTGTTCTATACGTCGAGCCGCGTTCCCACACTGGGCGAGGTGCGCGGAAAGATCGTCCTGCTACGTCGATTTGGACTCGCCGGCAACAGCGCAAGCGGCCACACGTGGGGACTCGACCTCACCCAATGGGACGACAAAATCGCAGCACACCCCGACAGCTCCTCTATGTGTCTCGTCCAAAACGCGCAAGGCTTTGAAGCCGAGGGGAAAGCAGGCGACAAAAAAGCCTATTGCACCAAGGTATATGCCCAGGACCATTACGAATGCACCGGAACCGACAAGATCGAATGGGTCGATATGGCACTGCGGGAAACGGCCAATCTCACCCGCGGCAAGGTTGACGTCATGGACAATGATGGGTCCAAGGAGCAGGTCTTGGAGCGCTGTTGGTCCATCAACTACACCAGCTGCACGAATCACAAACAAGGAAGCAACCCATTTACCGCAGCGCGAGTGGTCAACGAGCATCTGTACAAGAGCCAGTACATCAACCCCAGCGGCAACGAGAAAACAAAGTCAGATTGCCTCAAGCACATTGGCATCATCGCATCCGACTTTGTTGATGCGGCACTGGCGCGGAGCATCTACCAGCGCAATTACGCACAGCACAAGCAGACAGCTTCGTACTACCTCCCGACCCGCATGCACATGACATACGGCGACTCGCTGAGCGATGCCTCACTCCAAGATGGCAAGACCGTTGGCGAGGGTCATTTCCGCCTTGTCAACAGCAGCAACGTACTCAACGTGGCGGCTTCGGGCCATGCGTTTGCCATCGAATATGTGGACGTCGACGCCTTGGGCAACGAGACCGTTACGGAGCTGCGGGGCTCCGTGCCCATCGATATCGATCCACGCGCGCTGACGCCCCATTTTGAGGGACTCGAAGGCCTTAAGGCCGGCGAAGACGTGCGCGCCAAGATTGCGGCATCACTCGAGGGCAAGCTCGAAACCGATGCCTGCACGGCCCAGCTCGAGTTTGTGCACGACGCGAACGGCGCTCCGGGAACGGCGATGGCCGAGGGCGAGGCATTTGCCGCGGGGACGTATTGGGTGCGTGCGAAAGGCCTGTTGGGCGACGCGGCGCAAAACTACACGCTTGCCACCGACGGAGCCGCAAGCTTTACTGTGACGACTTCGGGCAGTGCAGGCGGCACCGGCACCGACAGCGGTACCAACGCGGACAGCGCCGACAAGAACGGCAAGGGCAACAAGAGCAAGGGCTCGGCCGGAAAACTCGCCGACACGGGCGACGGCTCTGGCATCGCCGCCGGGCTCGCCGCTGCCGCCGTGGCGACAACGGTCGCTGGCGCGGCAATGCTTGCCAGTGACCGCGAAAACGCTGGGGACGATAGCGAATAGGCAAGCCGGCCTTTTAGACACATCGACTCAATCGGGGGCGTAGGACACCGTTCTGTGCCCCCGATTTTTACCCTGGCCCGAACGCCGCCATAGGCTACATCACTATGTTCAGCACGTTGACGAATTCCTGAGCCCGGGAGCGGCTGCTCAGGCTAAAGACACAGGCGGTCAACAGCCTGTTGCGAAGAAAAACATTGCGGCCCTTGATCCTGCTGACCCCCGTGATGTCCTTAAGGTAGACAATCTCGGTGTGCTTGCCGCCGAAAGTGCCCTTCTTGAGCACCTCGATACGGTTAGGGTAGATCTTGACGTCTTTAAACCTGCCCGAACCTTTGTCCTGGAACAGCAAAGTGTTGTTATCCATGCGTGTCACTCCCACGGGGTTCGCTAAAACTGCCTCTATGGCCACATTTTAGTCACTTCGGGAATCCTGCACGAAGGCGCTAGGCGACATTGAAATTCGAGTCCGCGCGAGGCTTTAAACTAAATGCAATAAAGATGCATTCCACAAGAGGAAAGTGGGGCGACAGTGATGGGCGAACTGGTAAACCGTGGAGAATCGGCAATCGTGCCAGAAGTTTTTTACAAGCAGGTTTCCTCGATTCTCAACGCCGCTCGCGACAAGGCCTATACCGCCGTTAACTTTGCGATGGTTGAGGCGTATTGGGAGATCGGCAAGAGCATTGTTGATGAGCAGGGCGGAGAGGAGCGCGCCAAGTATGGAGAGGCGCTGCTCAAGGCCCTCGCAATCAGACTTACCAAGGATTTTGGTAAAGGTTTTGAAGCAAGAGAGCTGCGTAAAATGCGTCAGTTCTATCTTGCATTTCCAATTCGGGACTCACTGCGTCCCGAATTGAGTTGGACACATTATCGCAGGTTAATACGCATTCCTGACCCCGAAGCTCGCACCTGGTACATGAACGAATGCGCCGATTCTCGCTGGAGCACGCGTCAGCTCGAGCGCCAGATCAACACCATGTTCCGCGAGCGCCTGCTTGCCAGCAAGGACAAGGAGGCCGTCACCCAGGAAATCCAAAAGAGCGCCCCGGCTCGTCGCCCCGAGGATATCATCCGTGACCCATATGTACTGGAGTTTTTAGGTTTCTCGGACGATACTGCGTTTCGCGAGAGCGATCTAGAGCAGGCGCTCATCACGCATCTTCAGAAGTTCCTGCTGGAGCTTGGCCGTGGTTTCGCTTTCGAGGCGCGCCAAAAGCGCATCACCTTTGATGGGCGCCATTTCTATATTGACCTTGTGTTTTACAACTATCTGATGCGCTGCTTCGTGCTCATCGACCTTAAGACCGATGACCTTACGCATCAGGACCTGGGCCAGATGCAAATGTACGTGAACTACTACACGCGCGAGCTCATGAACGAAGGCGACAATCCGCCTATAGGCATCGTGCTCTGCGCGGACAAAAGCGACTCGATTGTCGAGTACACGCTGCCCGAAAACAACGACCAAGTGTTTGCCGCCAAATACCTGCCGTATCTTCCAAGCAAGGAAGAGCTGGCGCGCGAGCTGAGTGCCGAGTACCGCGCCATCAACGAAGCGACTAATGGCGAAGCGCAAGGGTAGCAATACGTTGCGACCGACACCACCGATGGCGCTCCACATCACCCGGGATAAGAGGAGCTTTCCATGACAGACAGACCGAAAACAACACTGCGCGACTGCATCTATGGGCTCGCCGTCGGCGACGCACTGGGCGTTCCTTACGAGTTCAGGCCCCGCGGCACGTTTGAATGCGCGGACATGATTGGCTACGGCACGCATGGGCAGCCCGACGGCACCTGGAGCGACGACACGTCCATGACGCTTGCTACCTGTGACTCGATTAGGGAGCTCGGGCACATCGACACCGCGGACATGCGCGACAAGTTTGTGAGCTGGATTGCCCGTGGCGAATATACGATCGACGGCGTTTTCGATTACGGCGGCACGACCGCCCGCGCCTTGCACACCGGCAAAGGAGGCTCCGGCGAGCGCGACAACGGCAACGGCTCGCTCATGCGTATCGCTCCCCTGGCGTTCACCGATGCGACGAACAACGAGATCCGCGAGGTCTCCGCAATTACGCACGCCCACAGAACGTCGACCGACGCATGCATCATATTTGTCGAGCTGATGAGGGATGTGATGAACGACGCGCTCCCCTCGTGGGCACTCCATCTGAAAGGCATGCCTGAGCAGGAGATCAAGTCAGGTGGCTTCGTGCGCGACACGCTTAAGGCAGCCACCTGGTGCTTCGTCAACACTAACTGCTACGAAGATTGCGTGCTTGCCGCCGTCAACCTAGGCGACGACACCGACACCACCGCAGCCGTCGCAGGCGCCCTCGCCGGCACGGCCTACGGTATCGTCGCAATTCCGCAGGAGTGGATCGATACCCTGCGCGGTAAAGAGTTGATAGAGCAGTGTTTGTTTTAGGACACGCCTTCAACGAAGACAATGTCAGTCAACGCAAATGATTAAGGGACCGCATAAATGATGATTACAGAATGCGCCGTCATGGGTCCGTTCGTCACAGAGCAAAGTACCGTGGGACCGTACACCGTGTTGGTATTCGAATCCCCGCTGCCGCAGAAAAGGGCCGGTTGCCCCGGCCCTTTAGACATTAGCACCTGCGTTGCCCGCGCTTCCAAAGTTGACCGACTGAGGAGCGGGTTCCGCGGCACACCTTGATTTTGCCCGGTGGGGCGGCTCTTTTGCAGCCGTCCCACCGTTTATTTAGATCTACCACGACGGACAGCTCGCACTACTGCGCACTGTCCCGTACCGTTCCCCTACTTCCCAAAGATCGCAGCGAGCAAGCCCTTGCGTTTGGGCTTTTCTTCTCGGTAGGAACCCTCGGCAACCGCTGCCACCTGGCGCGGTTGCTCGCCGCCTCCCTTACGCACGATCTGGTAGAGGAAGGGCGATTTAACGTATTTGACCTCGATGGGCGTGGCGTGCACGGTACTTTCGTTCGATAGATGCAGGCTCGGGTTGAGCGGCGCCACCACATGCGTCTCACGCTTGTCGCTAAACACCACCGCGGCCGCGCGGCCCGTCTGGCCGTTTACGGCAATGCGCACCTGCTCGCCATCGCGGCTGTCCGTCGCTGGGCGATCGACAAAGTAGACCGGTACCATCACCAGGCCGTCCTTATGCTTGCGAGCCTTGCGCGCCCAGGTGCGGATGCTCTTTTTATTGAGCCCCAGCACCGCCTCGGCATCGTTGCCGGCAATGTCGAGCGCCAGCTTATCAATGACCACCTGGTCCTTGATAGACGCATCGACGGAGACAACGCGGAAGTCGCCTTCCTGCATGGCCGGGTCAAACGGCCCAACCTTGGCAAAGTCCCACGGCTCCAAAATGCCCATAAGGCGAACGTCCAGGTAGTTTGCCCGCGGATACGCCCAGTCGAGCACCTCGTAGTACACCAGGGTCTCCTTGCTCAGCCCCTTGCCCGGGAAGGACGCCATCATGCGCAGGTCCGCGAGCGCCATGGGGAAGTAGAAGAGCATCATGTCATTTTGAATCGCGTCTTCCACGTCGTGCCCGGCAAAGGCGTCGGGGTACTGGCGCACCAGCTGCAGCGCGTTGACACGCGCCTGCTGCGGCGAGATTTCGCAGGGAATACCCTGCTCAGGCACATACTCAGCACCCACGCCCATGGTCAGGCGCTTACTAAACGTGCCGGGCTTGAGCAGGTCGGCAACGCCGATCTTGTTGCCGCAGGACGGACACTCAAACACGCGTTGGGTCGATTCGCCCTCAAAGGACGCGCCGCAGAAGGGGCAGGGAATGCTCACGTGCGCTGCCTCCTGGAACTCCTGAGCCGTGCCGCGGTCCTCCCACAACAGATGCTCCAGAACCGACTGGTTGCGCCAGTACGCATTAAAGAAATACCAGTCGGGATCCACCGGACGCTCGAGCTGCGACACGTGGGTGAGTTTAAGCAGCCCATCGACAACCGTCAGCGGCGTATGGCGAATGCCCAGGGCGCTCTTGGGCTCCCCCGCATCGGCCTGCCACGGAACGACCGTGCCGCAATAGGCGCACTCAAAGCTGCGTTTAGCCTGGTGTGAGTACATAGGGCCGCCGCAGTTTTGGCATTTAATGGCAAACATCTCGTCCATGGATACGTCCTCCTTTGCACAGGGGCTGTCGACATTAAGTATGTCGGGCAGGTAAGCACATGCCCATACCCATGTGGCCCAAAATGCAGGACCCTGTCGGACAAGAAGGGCCGCTCGTTAGCTCCAGCAGACCATTGCTGCATTTTCTGAACATCGGCGCACGGCGCGCCCATGCGAGCTACACTATCCCCTTAAACAAGGATGCGAGGAGATACGCCATGCTATTTGTAAATCGGCTGGTACATACGCTTGTTCCCGGCAGCGAGGACGAGCCGGTCGATACGGCTTGCCGCACCAACGCAGGCTTTGCCGCAAGTCTCATCTGCATTGGCCTCAACATTACCCTGTGCCTAGCCAAGGGCATCGCGGGCCTGCTCGCCGGCTCCGTCTCGCTCATCGCCGACGCCTTCAACAACCTCTCCGATGCCTCGAGCAACATCGTCAGCCTGCTCGGGTTCCGCCTTGCCAGCCGCCCGGCCGACGAAGGTCACCCCTATGGCCACGGCCGCTACGAATACCTCGCCGGCCTGTTTGTCGCCGTCCTCGTTTGTGCCGTCGGCATCAACCTGGTGCTCGAGTCCGTTACCAAGATTATCAAGCCCTCCCCCACCGCTTACACGCTCGTTTCCCTTGCGGCACTGGCTACATCCATGCTCGTTAAGCTCTGGATGGCCGCGTTCAACCGCACGCTGGGCGATCGCATCGACTCGGAGACGCTCATCGCCACGGCGCAGGACTCCAAAAACGACGTCATCACCTCAGGCTCGGTCTTGGTGGCGGCGCTTATTTCGCAGACGACCGGCTTTGACCTCGATGGCTGGGCGGGCCTGGGCGTGGGCATCTTCATCTGCATCAGCGGCCTGGGCCTGGTGCGCGACGCCATCAGCCCGCTGCTGGGACAAGCGCCCGACCCCAAGCTCGTCCAGGAAATCCGCGACAGGATCATGTCGTACCCCCAGGTCCTGGGCACTCATGACCTCATGGTGCACGACTACGGCCCCGGCCGCCAGTTTGCCAGCGCACACGTGGAAATGCCCGGCGAGGGCGATGCCTTTGAGCACCACGAGATCCTGGACACCATCGAACACGATATCAAACGCCAGATGGGCATCGCCATCACGTTGCACTGCGACCCCATTGCAACAACCGGCGATGACTTGCGCGGCTGGGTCAAGCGCGGCGTAGCGCAGATCGACCCCGCGCTTTCCATCCACGACTTGCACGAGCACGACGGCTTTGTTTCGTTTGACCTGGTGCGTCCCGACGGCTTTGACATATCCGACGAGGAGCTGCTGGAGCTCGTCACGCGCATCGTGCACGAGCGCAGACCCGATGCATCATGCGTCGTCACGTTTGACTCCGGCTTTAGCTCGCCCGAGCGTCCGGCAGAGCAGTTGTAGCCCCGCTTCGCTCAGCCGCTAGTTTCCCTGTGCGCCCGAAATGCCGTTTTGCAGCGCGTCCCAAGCATTGGTAGCCATATCGCCCAGGTTCTGCGCGGTATCGCCGAGGTTCTGAGCCGTGTCGCCCAGCTCTTGCGCCTTATCTCCAAGCTCCTGGGCCTTGTTGCTCAGGTCCTCCAGCGTGTTGGAGCTCGAATTGTCGGTGCCGCTTTGGCCGTCGGACGAGTTACCCGAGCTGCTCTTGTGCGTGAGTTGAATTTCGAGGTTACCGTTGTCGTTATAGTAGGCAGAAGTAACAACCCAGTTGGCATCGACAACAGGCGTCGAGCCGTCGTCAGTCAGAATCACAGCATTCGAAAGATCGGCGCCGCGCGACTTGAGGAGCTTCTTGGCGTTGGACCAGTACTGCCCCGGGATATCGCTCAGATCGACGGTGCTAGACGAGGCAGACTCGGTTTGCTCGGCAGTGGTATCGGCCGTTGAACTCCCTCGCTTGTTGAGCATGCCCGACACGATGGCAAACACAATCGAGAGGGCAAAGAAGATCGCCAGCACAATGAGGATCTTCTTGATCACACTCGACGAACGCGACGGCGCCTCTTCCTCGTCCTCACCATACTGCGGAATCGACTTGGGGTACTCACGATAAGGCTGGCGCGCATACGGATCGCGCGACTCATAACGAGGCTGGGACTGTGCCGTGCGCGGCATATACGTCGTCTGCTGAGGCTGCGGAATGGGATTTTGCGGCAGGTTATTATAAGCGCCTGCCGCCGCATTGCCATACGGGTCCGGCGTCGCATTGCCATACGGGTCCTGCGGTGCATAATCAAACGGATCCCGCGGTGTATCGCTATAGCCCATAACTCGTGTGGGTTCGGCGGACGCCTGCGTCGCATCGGGGGGCAGCATTGCCGGGGTTCGACACAACGCGGGTCGCATCGGCGCTGCCGCCAGCCTGTGCGGAGCCATATCCGCCCATCACAGTCGTCTTGTCCTGGTCCATGCAACGTTTCCTTTCCGTCGCCTGTAAGCATCAAGTTATCCATGCATTCTACCCGCGCAAAAGCCTATGATGGGCAAAGCCCGTCGGTATCTACAAGACATGCGCGTGCCTAAGGATCAAAAAGCCCCGCCGGGCCTTGGTAGGCGCGGCGGGGCGGGCAAGCGGCTATGAGCAGCAGACTTAGAACAGGCCGGTGATGTTGCCGTCGTTGTCGACGTCGATATTCTCGGCCGCGGGAACCTTGGGCAGGCCCGGCATAGTCAGGACGCTGCCAGTCAGCGCGACCACAAAGTGGGCACCGGCGGAAACCTTGAGCTCGCGCACGGTGATGCGGAAGCCCTCGGGAGCGCCCAGGGCCTTGGCGTTGTCGCTAAAGCTGTACTGCGTCTTGGCAACGCACACCGGCAGGTTACCAAAGCCGTTCTCGCGCAGCTCGGCGAGCTGGCGCTTGGCAGCTGGCGTAAAGTCGACGCCGTCGGCGCGGTAGACCTTGGTGGCAACGGCCTCGAGGGCATCGGCAACATCGGCACCGTCCTCGTAGGCAAACTTGAGCTCACTCGGCTGCTCAATCAGGCGCATGACCTCATCGGCCAGGTCGAGCGCGCCCTCGCCGCCCTTGGCCCAGACCTCGGAAAGCTTAACGTTGACGCCGAGCTTCTGGCACTCGGACTCGATGAGCGCAAGCTCGGCCTCGGTGTCCGTCGGGAAGCGGTTGATGGCGACCACGCAGGGCAGACCATATACGTTCTGGATGTTGTCGACATGACGCAGCAAGTTGGGCATGCCAGCCTTGAGTGCCTCGAGGTTCTCCTCGTTGAGGTCGGCCTTGGCGACGCCACCGTTGTACTTAAGCGCACGAGCGGTCGCGACGACCACGACGGCGCTGGGGCGAACGCCCGTCATGCGGCACTTGATGTCCAGGAATTTCTCGGCACCCAGGTCGGCACCAAAGCCCGCCTCGGTAATGGCGACATCGCCAAAACGCATAGCCATACGCGTGGCCATGATGGAGTTGCAGCCG
>JAXJPE010000027.1:0-28956 GCA_036426035.1 Collinsella sp. | reverse complement strand
GCTGCTGCGGCCACCATCACGGGGAGTAGCGCCCATGAGCTGGACGTTCGTGGTGCTTGCGCTGGTGCTCTTTCTCTTTGCGATCTACATCGGCTTTTTGTGCGGCCAGTGGGCGTGCGAAAAGCGCGTCATCACCAAGCGTGACTACTGGATTGCCAACTTTGCGGGAGCGGCGGCAGTCATCCTGCTGACCTGGGTGTTCTCGCTGTTCCCGCTAGTGCAGTTTGCGCCGATCGGCTGGCTCGGCGGCTTTATCGCCGGCCTTAAAATGAGCTTTGGCGAATCCGTCGGCCCGTGGCGCAAGCACGACGAGGTCTTTAACGTCAACAAGGCTCACCGCGCCGCCGCCGACGCGGGCGACGCCGAGGAGCGCCGCCGCGCGCGTCGCAATGGCGCGGCCGACCGACAGCTCATCTCGGTCACCGATGACAGCAAAGGTGCTGGCAAGCACGCTAAGAAATAGTAAAAAGAGGTAACTATGGCAGAAAACAAAGACGAACAGCTCACCGACGAGGAGCTGGCACAGCTCCAGCTGGCAGAGGAGAACGAGAACGCCGTCGACCGCCTGGTCAAGGAGCTCGGCTGCCCCACGCGCCGTATCCGCCAGTTTGCCGCCCGCGTGCTGCACCTGCTTGCCGAGCGCGATCCGCAGCGCGTCGTGCCCTGTGTGCCCGCGCTGATCGAGGCGCTCGATCGCCCCGAGGCTCAGACCCGCTGGGAGGCCCTCGATGCCCTGACGGCGCTCGCCACCACTTGCCCCGAGCAGCTGGGCGATGCCTTTGAGGGCGCCGAGACCGCGCTGTTCGACGAGATTTCCTCCACGCTGCGCTATGCCGCCTTCCGCCTGCTGTGCGTGTGGGGCGCCACGAGCGTCGAGCGTTCGCGCGAGGCTTGGCCCATCCTGGACGAGGCCATCCAGTGCTACCACGGCGACCTTGAGTATCGCGATATGCTCGGTTGCCTGTACGAGTTTGGCCAGGGCGAGATCGACGCCGAGGTCGCCGAGAAGCTCGCGCTGCGCCTTAAGTTCGACGCCGAAAACGGCAAGGGCAGCTATCTCAAGGCCCGTTCGAGCGAGATTTGCGAAATGCTTGTTAAACGTTTTGGCCTGGATCTCTCCAAAAAGAAGAAGCGTGCTAGCGTTAAAAAATCTGACGACGCCGAAGACGAGGAGTAACAGATTATGGCGCACGATGTAGTCCTGATTCCCGGTGACGGTATCGGTCCCGAGATTACGCAGGCCATGCGCCGCGTGGTCGAGGCCACCGGTGTCCAGATCAACTGGAACGTCCAGGAGGCAGGTGCCGGCGTCATGGACGAGTTTGGCACGCCGCTGCCCCAGCACGTGCTCGATGCGGTCGCCGAGACCAAGGTTGCCATCAAGGGCCCCATCACCACGCCGGTCGGCACGGGTTTCCGCAGCGTTAACGTGGCCCTGCGCAAGCACTTCGACCTGTACGCCTGCGTGCGCCCCTGCCTGTCGCAGCCGGGCGACGGCTCGCGCTTCCGCGACGTTGACCTGGTCATCGTGCGTGAGAACACCGAGGACCTCTACGCCGGGATCGAGTTCGATGAGGGCGCTGCCGAGGTCGAGGAGCTCTCACAGCTTGTCGAGCGCTCGGGTCAGAAGACCTTCGCCGCCGATTCCGCCATCTCAATTAAGCCCATCTCCATCGCCAAGAGCCGCCGCATTGTGGAGTACGCCTTTGAGTACGCCCGCCGCTGCGGCCGTAAAAAGGTGACGGCCGTGCACAAGGCCAACATTATGAAGGCGACCGATGGCCTGTTCCTGCGCGTTGCGCGCGAGGTGGCCGCCAACTATCCCGATATTGAGTTCAACGACAAGATCGTCGACGCCACCTGCATGGGCCTGGTCCAGAACCCCAACGACTTCGATGTCCTGGTGCTGCCCAACCTGTACGGCGATATCGTCAGCGACCTGTGCGCCGGCCTGGTAGGTGGCCTGGGTATGGCCCCCGGCTCCAACATCGGTGCCGACTGCGCCATCTTCGAGGCAACGCATGGCTCCGCGCCCGATATCGCTGGCCAGGATATCGCCAACCCCACGGCCGAGATTCTGTCTGCGGCTATGATGCTCGATCATCTGGGCGAGAACGATGCGGCCAATCGTATCCGCGCCGCCGTGTCCGCCACGCTCGACGAGGGTAAGCAGGTTACCGGCGACGTGCGTCGTGCCCAGACCGGCTCCGTCGAGGGCGCCGTGGGCACGCAGGCCTTTGCCGATGCCGTTATCGCGCACCTGGCCTAAGACATGCAGGCTGCAAACGCCTAAATAGTACTTAAGTGTTTGCGTATAACCTAAGAATCAATACGCCCGGCACTCTGTCGGGCGTATTCTATTGAAGACTATGTTTCCTAACAAGGAGTAACTGATATGGGTCTGATTCAAAAGAAGGACGAGAAGGACGAGATCGACGGCATCCAGATCATCGAGCGCGGCGAAGGCCCCGACGGTGACGAGGACGAGAAGATCGATCTGGTCGCCGGTACGTCTGCCGAGCACATTGCCGCCGGCACGACGGCCGAGGAGGAGGACGCCCGACTGGAGGCTCAGATTGCCGCGGATGCCGCTGACGAGAATCTGATGCCCGAGGCCCAGGATGAGGACGACGATATTCTGGGTTCCGATGAAGACGACCATGCATCCAGGCACAAGAAGACGATGATTGCCGCCTTTGTGGTTGCCGTCGTGATCGCCGCCGTGGTCGGCTTCTTTATTGGCAATGGCGGCTTTGGCGGCAAGGGTGTCGGCTCGTCGACCCTGACCGAGGACCAGCTCGATTCGACCGTGGCAAGCTATAGCTACAACGGCAAGAAGAGCGACATCACCGCGCGCGAGGCCATCGAGAGCCAGTACAGCCTCGACACCGTCAAGGATAGCGATGGCAACTACACCGCTCCTTCTGCCGACGTCATCCTGTCCTACGTGCGCAACAAGATCCTGCTCGACGCTGCCGAGGACGAGGGCATTACCGTCTCCTCTAAGGAGATGAAGCAGTACGCCGAGGAATCCATCGGCACTTCGGACTACAAGACCATGGCCACGCAGTATGGCGTGTCCAAGGACCAGGCCAAGCAGATCGTCCGCCAGTCCGCGACGCTGCAGAAGCTCTACAAGAAGAAGGTGGGCGATAGCTCCGCAAGCATGCCGACCGCCCCGACCGAGCCTGCTGACGGCAACGAGGAGACCGCGAGCAAGGACTACGCCGATTACATCATCAAACTTGCCGGCGACGAGTGGGATAGCGAAAAGGGCACCTGGAAGGACGCCGATAGCACCTACGCTAAGGCCTTCGCTGACGATGCCTTTACGGCTGATAGCGCTACCTACAAGCAGGCCATGACCGCCTATTACACCGCCTACCAGCAGTACTCTTCGCAGGCTTCGAGCGCCAGCTCCAAGTGGACCGAGTATGCTAACGGCCTGTATGCCAAGGCCAACATCAGCATCTATGGTCTGTTTGCATAAAGATCTGTCTGAGCCGCCGAGCGCGTAACCGAAATATCTGAATAAGCCCGCTAGAACGGATGTTGTTCTAGCGGGCTATTTGCGTTTAGGCGCTGGTGGCTAAATTATGCCTATCAATCTTTACGTCCAAAAAGGTTATCGGCTTCATCGTCAGGCATATATTCCAGTACATCGCCCGGTTGGCAGTCGAGTGCCCGACATATCGCGTCAAGAGTTGAAAAACGTATGGCAGAAACCTTGCCCGTCTTAATGCGTGACATATTGACCTGGGAGATGCCCACGCGTTCCGCAAGCTCTTTGGATGAGATCTTGCGTTCGGCGAGCATGCGGTCAAGCCGCAGAATAATCATGGATTCCTCCTAGAGCAACTCGTCATCTTGTTTTTGCAGGATATACCCGTAGCGGAAGATGCTGGCAATCAGGCAAATAATCAGGCCTGCAAAGAGCATGGAGGGCTCGAATAACTGGCCGGCGAACGCATCCGTAAAGCTGCCGCCAAATCCTAAGAGTATCATTCCCGTGATTACGGCACCAAGAAGCCTCACGGCAACGCCGCCGATAAGGAATAAATGTCCTACTCGACGAAGTGTCTGGTTACATTCAAGGTCAAAGGGCCTGCCTTCCTTTTCAATGTTGAAGAAAAGCCTGCGCACGCTTATCGCGATGGTAAGCGCGAGGCATGTCATCAAGAGGCTCCCTATGGCAGTGTGGCCATCGTGTGCGACGAGCATAAGTGGGGCCTGCGCATCGGTACCGACAATAGCCAGGCACGGCCCTTCGCCGGCTTGAAGTTCTACGGATTGGAGGCACGACCCTTGGGAGAGGCCGGGCAATATAAGTAGAAGGTCAATCGCAATGACTGCGAGGAGTCCCAGAGCGAGCGCTGTGGTAATGCAGATTGTGGCCCATTTGCAGATGCGAGCGAGCTTCCTCAGTTTGGCTATCGTCTGTTCGCGGCTGATGGTTTCATTCGATATAGATGCGTTTCGGTGGACCATAACCTCTCCAATCGGCGTTTTGGATGATACTTGTATCATATCAAAATTAACGATAAACGATAAATAATTACGTATACTGAGTAAGTAATGATTGAAAACGATTAGCGTGAGCTATTAGCTCATTTTGGATGCCGGAGTTTGGCGTTCGGGGGATGAGGACAAATGCCAAAAACTTCCCGTGATCGCGCAAGCGCTCCATCGCGCTTCCCTAATTCATCTGGGAAAACAACTGCAAACGATTGCAAGTAACCGGTGAACGGTCGAAAACTACCGTTCACCGATAATCTCAAAACTGGTTCTAACTGGTATTAAGTCAAAAAGACCAATTCACATATCTTCACAATGACCTGCAATTTTTCTACACGCTATTTTTAGCCGCCCTGCGTTGTTTAGACACAGGAAAAGATCCGATTTTTTGCCAAAGCATTTCGAAACGGTTTCAAAACCGCAGGTAGAAGTGTTAACGACCGGTAAACGGTCGATTTATCACCGTGAGCGGTGCAAAAACGTTTTACCGTATGAATCAACGAAAGCGACCTCTTCTGGGGTGATATAGTGACAACAACACGTCACGTGGTTACTACCAGTTTAGAAACCACTGGTCTTCAAAGAACGCTTTCTAAGAAGCTTTAAGGGCGAGTGCCCGCTGGCTTCCGAAAATCATCGGACTCAGATCGTACACACCTTCGGAAGGGAAATTTGAATGGTTGGCTTTATTCTTACCGGTCATGGACAGTTCGCACCCGGCCTTGCAAGCGCTATCGCTATGGTTGCCGGCGACCAGCCTGCTTTTACCGTCGTTCCTTTTGAGGGCGACCAGGCCGCATCCTACGGTGAGGATCTCCGCGCCGCTATTACCGCCATGCGCGAGGAGTGCGATGGCGTGCTCGTCTTTACCGACTTGCTCGGTGGTACCCCGTTCAACCAGTCGATGATGATTGCTCAGGATGTCGATAACGTCGAGGTTCTGACTGGCACCAACCTTCCCATGGTTATTGAGCTTCTGTTCCTCCGCGGCAATGCCACGCTCGCCGAGCTTGGCGAGCAGGCCGTGACCGTTGGCCAGACGGGCATCACCGCCCAGACGGTCGCATCCGTTGCCGGCTCCGAGGAAGAGGATATCTTCGGCGACGAGGACGGCATCTAATGGCCGATTTCGGAGCCAACGTCCTGAGCTCCTCGGTCGCCCTTTTAGGCCTGCTTGTCATCATGGGCTTGATTTACACCATCTGGTCGCAAATCAACATGAAGAAGAAGCAGAAGTACTTCAAGGAGCTGCACACCGAGCTCAAGCCGGGTCAGGAGGTTCTTTTCGCCGGCGGTATCTACGGAACCGTCAAAGGCATCGAAGGCGAAAAGGTCCAGATCAAAGTCCGATCCGGAGCCGTCGTAGATGTTTCGCGTTACGCGATTCAGGAGATCAAGTAACTGTCGTCAGCAAATAACGAAAGGAAGCTGATCAACATGGCAGAACCCAACATTCTTCTTACCCGTATCGATAACCGACTGGTCCATGGTCAGGTCGCTACCCAGTGGAACTCCACCCTGGGCTCCAACCTCATCCTCGTCGCCAACGACGACGTGGCGAACAACACCATGCGCCAGAACCTCATGAAGATGGCCGCTCCCACCGGCGTCGCTACGCGTTTCTTCTCCCTGCAGAAGACCATCGACGTCATCGGCAAGGCGAGCCCGCGCCAGAAGATCTTCATCGTGGCCGAAACACCGGAAGACGTGCTTACGCTCGTCAAGGGCGGTGTGCCTATAAAGAAGGTAAACATCGGCAACATGCACATGTCGGAAGGAAAGCGCCAAGTCGCCACCTCCGTCGCAGTTAACGACGAGGATGTCGCTGCGTTTAAAGAGCTGCAGGAATTGGGGGTGGAGTTGGAGATCAGGCGCGTTCCGAGCACGCCTGTTGAGGACACGAGCAAGCTCTTCTCGTAATCCTCGTGATCCACGTTGTCAGGAGTGAAACCCTGACGTTCTGTACGTGATATCCAAAGTGCGTACATACATTTTGAAAGGAGGAGCAAGATGGAATACTCGATCATCCAGATCGCTCTGGTCTTCGTCGTCACGTTCATCGCGGCAATCGACCAGTTTGACTTCCTCGAGTCTCTCTATCAGCCCATCGTCACCGGCGCCGTCATCGGTCTTATCCTTGGCGACCTCAACACCGGTCTTCTCGTGGGTGGTACTTATCAGCTCATGACGATCGGCAACATGCCGATCGGAGGCGCTCAGCCGCCTAACGCCGTCATCGGCGGCATCATGGCAGCCATTCTCGCTATCGCTACGGGCCTCGAGCCCAACGCGGCAGTCGGCCTTGCCATTCCGTTCGCTCTGCTTGGTCAGCTCGGCGTTACCCTGGTCTTCACGCTTATGTCGCCCCTCATGTCCTCTGCGGACAACATGGCTCATAACGCTGACACCAAGGGTATCGAGCGTCTGAACTACTTCGCCATGGCTCTGCTCGGCCTGATCTTCGCTGTCGTCGTCACCCTGTTCTTCATCGCTGGCGCTACCATCGGTCAGACCATCGCTTCTGCCATCCCGACTTGGCTGCAGACCGGTCTCTCCGCTGCAGGCGGCATGATGCGCTTCGTCGGCTTCGCCGTCCTGCTCAAGGTTATGATGAACCGCGATATGTGGGGCTTCTTCCTCATGGGCTTTGGCCTCGCGCTCATCACCGTTGCCAACGACTCTCTGGCAACCCCTGCTCTGCTCATCCTCGCTCTCATCGGCTTCGGCATCGCTTTCTGGGACTTCCAGCAGCAGACCGAGCTGAAGGGTGCAGCTGTTTCTGACGGAGGTGACTTCGAAGATGGCATCTAATGAGTATGTGATCCCGGAGCACTACGAGGATCTCACTCCTGCTCCGCAGCTCGACCAGAAGACCCTCAACAAGATGGCTTGGCGCTCCTGCTTCCTGCAGGCCTCGTTCAACTACGAGCGTATGCAGGCCGCTGGCTGGCTCTACTCCATCATCCCCGGTCTGGAGAAGATCCACACCAACAAGAACGACCTCGCGGCTTCCATGAGCCACAACCTGGAGTTCTTCAACACTCACCCGTTCCTCGTCACCTTTGTTATGGGCATCGTGCTTTCGCTCGAGCAGAACAAGGTTGACATCCCCACGATCCGCGCCGTCCGCGTCGCCGCAATGGGCCCGCTCGGTGGTATCGGTGACGCCCTGTTCTGGCTGACGCTCGTGCCTATCACGGCCGGCATCACCTCCAACATGGCCATCAACGGCAACGCCGCTGCACCGATCATCTTCCTGGTGATCTTCAACGTCGTCCAGTTCGCTCTGCGCTTCTGGCTCATGAACTGGTCCTACAAGCTTGGCACCAGCGCTATTGACGCTCTGACCGCCAACATGCAGGCCTTCACGCGTGCCGCTTCCATCATGGGCGTCTTCGTCGTCGGTTGCCTGGTCGTCACCATGGGTGGCACCCAGATCAACCTGCAGATCCCCAACGGCACCACCCGTGGCCTTGCCCCTACTACCGTGATCGTCTCCGAGAAGGAGGCCGAGAACTTCACCGGTATGGAGGGCATCGATACCGAGACCGCTGAGGCCGGTACCATCGCCATGACCGATGAGGACGGCAACGCCCTCACCGCCACCGATGCCGACGGCAACGAGGTCAAGTGCGGCGTCGCCGATCTGGGCAACGGCATGGAGTCCGTGACCTACGCTACCGTTACCGAGGATCCGGTCAACTTCTCTGTTGCCGACACCCTCAACACCATCGTCCCGAAGCTCGTCCCGCTTATGCTTACGCTGCTGCTTTACTACATGTTCGCTAAGCACAGCTGGACCCCGACCAAGGGCATTCTGCTGCTCTTCGTCCTGGGCATCCTGGGCGCTGGCCCGCTTGGTCTCTGGCCGAGCATCTGGTAAGGCTCTAGCTTGAGGGGTGTGTCCCTACGCGGCTCACACCCCGACCCCTTAAGCCATGTGTATGTTAAAAGCCGCGTGCTCGAAAGAGCGCGCGGCTTTTGTTTTCTTGTTGATTCGGGTGTGGCAGACAGATAATGCTAAACACCCTAGGTAGTTAGCCGAATTCGAGCAAAAGGGAGGATAGGATGGCGATCGGAGCGCGTAAGCAACCGCTGTACGATCAGCTGGTCGATATTCTGACCGAAAAGATTGACCATGAATATCGCGCCGGTGACATGATTCCTTCCGAGCGCGAACTTTCGGAGCGCTATGGTCTCTCGCGCACTACGGTACGCCTGGCTCTGCAGGAACTGGAGCGTTTAGGACTGGTGGTTCGGCAGCA
This sequence comes from Collinsella sp., assembly GCA_036426035.1. Taxonomy (GTDB): domain Bacteria; phylum Actinomycetota; class Coriobacteriia; order Coriobacteriales; family Coriobacteriaceae; genus Collinsella. The sequence continues at coordinate 20,176 of JAXJPE010000027.1, read as the reverse complement.
CGGTCGCGGTACCTTTGTGACCGACCGTTCGGCAAAAGCAACCAATCTTATGCAGTCCTACAGCTTTACCGAGCAGATGCGCGCGATGGGTCGAGAACCCGAGACCACGATTCTCGAGTTTTGCGAGATGGAGGCCGATAAGAATCTGGCCGAGCATATGGGATTGCGCATCGGTGATCGCATTTTTAAGCTCAAGCGCCTTCGTTCTGCCGACAACATGCCCATGATGGTCGAACGCAGCTATCTACCGGTTCGTCAATTTCTGTCCCTAAAGCGACCGCTGCTGGAGCGTAAGCCGCTTTACGATGTGATTGAGCAGGACTTTCAGCAAAAGATTCGCGTGGCCGAAGAGGAGTTCTATGCGAGCATAGCCCGTCCCACCGATGCCCACCTTTTGGGAATTGTCGAGGGCTCGCCTGTGCTCGATTTGGTCAGGACTACGTATAACGAGTCAAACGAGGTAGTGGAGTACACACTCTCGGTTGCTCGTGCCGATCAGTTTAAATACAAGGTTTACCACCAGCGCAGTAACTAGTGCTCGCATCGTTTCCATATGGTGATTCTTTGCATTTAACTGGTTACTACCAGATAACCAACCGAAGTGTATAATTGCACGTCAGAGGATTACTTCTAGAGAGAGGTATTAGAAATGTTCGAGAAGAGTGTCGAGGAGCTCACCGAGCTCGGCGCCCAGATCACCACGGCCGAGATTGCTCAGCAGCCCGAGCTTTGGCGTGATACGCTCAACATCTATCGCGAGAACAAGGAGGCCATCGAGGCCTTCCTGGCCGAGGCTCGCGCTATGGGCGAGGGCCGTCTGTCCGTTGTCTTCACCGGTGCCGGTACGTCCGACTACGTTGGCGATACCTGCGCCCCGTACCTGCGTCACGCTGGCAACACTGATCTCTACGACTTTAAGCCCATCGCCACGACCGACATCGTGAGCGCTCCGCGCGATTTCCTGCGCGCCGAGGATCCCACGCTCGTGGTTTCCTTTGCCCGCTCTGGCAACAGCCCCGAGAGCCTTGCCGCCGTTGCCGTTGCCAAGGAGCTCGTCCACAACGTCAAGTTCCTCAACATCACCTGCGCTCCCGAGGGCAAGCTCGCCGTCGAGTCTGCCGATGATCCCAATGCGCTGACGCTGCTCATTCCGCGCGCCAACGACAAGGGCTTCGCCATGACCGGTTCTTATTCCTGCATGACCCTGCTCTCTACCCTTATTTTCGACACTGCCTCTGACGAGCAGAAGGCCGAGTGGGTCGAGACCATCGCCAAGATGGGCGAGGAGGTCATCGCTCGTGAGCCTGAGATCGCCGATTACCTGGCTGGCGACTTCAACCGCGTGACCTACTTGGGCTCTGGCTCCTTCGGTGGCCTTGCCCAGGAGAGCCAGCTCAAGATCCTCGAGCTCGCTCACGGTCTGGTCGCTACTTCCTACGACACTTCCATGGGCTATCGTCACGGACCTAAGTCCTTCGTCGACGATAAGACCCTCGTGTTCGTGTTCGTCAACAACGACGCCTACACCCGTCAGTACGACATCGACATCCTCAACGAGATCGGTGGCGACAAGATCGCTCAGCACACCGTTGCCGTTCAGCAGGATGGCGCTACCGTCTACGAGGGCGAGTCCTTCACCTTTAAGGGCTACGAGGCGCTTCCCGAGGGCTACCTTGCTCTGCCGTTCGTGATGTTTGCTCAGGCTATCAGCCTGCTCAACTCCGTGCGCGTGGGCAACACGCCCGACACGCCGAGCCCCACCGGTACGGTCAACCGCGTGGTTAAGGGCGTGACGATTCACCCCTTCACCGCTTAATCGCGTCCCCCTGTAAGGGCGCCCGTCCGCTCATAACGGCGGGCGGGCGCTTTTTGTTTTTACGTGGGCTGGGTATAAGCATTACCACAGTCAACTGCTTTAGAAGCAAGGAGTGCATATGAGCACGTACGCAATTAAGGCTGACAAGTTCTTCTTGCCGGCAGGCCCGCAACTGGGCGGCTATCTTATGGTCGAGGATGGCGTTTTTGGCGCCTGGCAGGCCGACGAGCCCTCTTGCGAGATTAAGGACTACACGGGATCGTGGATCGCACCGGGTATGGTCGATACTCACATCCATGGCTTCTATAACCACTCGACTACCGATAACGATCCCGAGGGCATTGATATCAGCTCGACCGAGCTCGCCCGTCGCGGTACCACCAGCTGGCTGCCCACGACGTTCACCGATGGCGTCGAGCAGATCAAGGATGCCTGCGCCGCCATCGCCCAGGCGGACGAGGGTCGCGGCCCCGACTTCTGCGGTGCTCGCATTCAGGGCATCTATCTGGAGGGCCCCTTCTTTACCATGAAGCACGTGGGCGCGCAGAACCCCGCTTATCTTATCGATCCCTCCGAGGAGGTCTTCGATCAGTGGCAGGAGGCTGCGGGCGGTCGCATCGTTAAGAGCGCCATGGCGGCCGAGCGCGACGGTGCCGCTGCTTATGCGGCTGCTCTGAACGCCAAGGGTGTGGTGACCAGCATCGGTCACTCCGACGCCACCTACGATGAGTGCATCGCCGCCATCAACGCCGGTGCCAGCTGCTTTACGCATACCTATAACGGCCAGCGTGGGCTGCATCACCGTGAGCCCGGTGTCGTGGGCGCTGCCATGTCCACGCCCGAGACCTACGCCGAGATCATCTGTGACGGTAAGCACGTAAACCCTGCCGCCATCAAGGCGCTGCTGCAGGCAAAGGGCTGGCAGCACACGGTGCTCATCACCGACTGCCTGGGTTGCGGCGGCATGCCCGAGGGCAGCTACACCAGTGGTGGCATGGACGTCATCATGAAGGACAACCTGTGCTGGCTCGCCGACGGCAAGAGCATTGCCGGCTCGGTGCTCACGCTTGCCCAGGGCGTCAAGAACATCGTCGACTGGGGCATCGCCAGCGCCGATATCGCCATTCGCATGGCAACTGAGGTGCCGGCGCGCTCTGCACACATCGAGGATAAGTGCGGCAGCATCATGCCGGGTCGCGACGCCGACTTTGTCGTGTTCGACCATGAGCTCACCCTCGTCGAGACGTATGTTGGCGGCCAGAGCGTCGGCAACGCCTTTACCGAGTAACGATAGAAAAAGACGGCGGGCCCGAATCTGCTCGGACCCGCCGTATGGGTTAAACGCTCAAAAGCACCTTTACAGTTACAGCTTGTTAGCGATCTTCTTTGCCGTGCGCTTGACGCCGGCCACCAGACCTCCTGCAGGATGCTCCTTCTCGTAGGCTAGACGCTTCTCGCGCTTGGCATACTCTTCGACGATGATGTCGCCGTACTCGTCTTCGATTTTGTTGAAGAAATCGACGGCTCCCTTAATCTCTTCGGCAGTTGGGTGCCCCTTCTGGACGCCGCCGGCGAGCTTGAACGGTCCCCACGTATCAAAGCCGGGGCAGCCGTAGACACCCATAAAGATGGCCTGCCTCATGCGGCAGATGCCATCGATATCCTTGCCGTACCACTTGTTTTTGCCACCGTAGGTCATAAGGCCAAACACCTTGTCCTGCGGCTGCAGCACGTTCGTGAGCACGCGTGCCATGTCCTTGTCGATCTCGGAGTAATAGATGCCCGTGGCGACACCGATCAGATGATATTCGTGCAGGTCGGGGTACTCGTTTTTACCGAGTGACCTCACGTCGAGGGTATCGATTTCGGGGTGCGCCTCGACGATGGCGTCCACGAGCTTTTTCGTATTGCCGTGGTGGCGTGAGGCATAAAGGATGATGGTTCGCATAAGAAGGCCTTTCAGCTGTAATTGCATCAATGTCTGTATGGTACCCCGTTGCATGGCTGGGAAACCGGACGCATCGATGAACGTGCGGGTTTGTCCTTTGGTCAGGGCCGAGACGGGTTCTTGCGAGCAAAAAGCAGTTGTTCGAAAGGATGGACAATGGAATACGCTCTCTCCAACGATTCGATTTCTATCAAGGTCTCCACGGCCGGCGGCTCGTTTACCTCGATTGAGGCTGGAGGTCGCGAGTACTTGTGGCAGGGCGATCCCGCCGTGTGGTCCGGCCAGGCACCGATTTGCTTCCCGATTTGCGGAGGTTTGCGCGATAACAGCGCCATGACGTTTGCCGGACATCATGTGAAGCTCGCCCGCCACGGCTTTGCGCGCAAGCAGGAGTGGAAGCTGTTGAGCCAAAGCACAAACGAGCTGGCTATGTGCCTGGCATCCGAGGATAACGCCGCGCTGCTGAGCGATTATCCGTATCCGTTTAAACTTGTCGCCCGCTATACGCTCGAGGACGCCGCCGTGCGTGTCTCCTATGAGGTTACCAACGAGGGCACCGAGGACATGCCTTTCTTTATCGGTGGACACCCCGGCTTTAGGTGTCCGCTCGACGAGGGCGAGGCCTATACGGACTACGAGTTGCGTTTTGAGAAAGACGAGGCTGCGGAGCTCTGCACCGCCGTTCCCTCGACCGGATTGATTGACGTGACCAACCGCTCCAAGAACCCCATGGTGGGAAAGACGCTGCCTCTGTCACATGAGCTCTTCGATTTTGCGGAGACCATCTTTGACGTGCTCGAGAGCCGTCAGGTCACGCTTTCCAAAAAGGGCGAGGACAAGGGCGTTCGCCTGAGCTTTGAGGGCTTCCCGTACCTCATTGTGTGGGGCAAGCCCGAGGGTGATTTTGTGGCAGTTGAACCCTGGGGCGGCCTCTCGACCTGTTCCGATGAGGATGACGTGCTTGAGCACAAGCGCGGCTGCCTTATCGCCAAGCCCAAAGAAACCATCGTGCGCTCGTTCACAATCGAGATTCTGTAGTCGCATGTAGCCAATTCGTTTTGCAAGGCATAAGGAGCCTGCGAGATAAGGAGCTAGAAATGATCCTCACCGTTACGATGAACCCGTCCGTCGATACGCGCTATCAGCTCGATGAGCTCATTATCGACGACGTCAACCGCGTGACGCCCGAAAAGACCGCCGGCGGTAAGGGCCTCAACGTGGCCCGCGTCCTGGGCCAGCTGGGCGACGATGTCGTGGCAACCGGCCTGCTTGGTGGTCATATGGGCGCCTATATGGCCGAGCTCATGGATGCCAACGGCATTAAGAATGATTTTGTGCCCATCAAGGGCGAGACTCGCATCTGTCTCAATATCCTTCATGCTGGCAACCAGACCGAGTTGCTCGAGAGCGGCCCGACGATTGCCCCCGAGGAACTCGATGCCTTTACCGCCAAGTTCGCCGAGCTTGCGAGCAAGGCCGATGTCGTTACCATCTCGGGTTCGCTGCCCCGCGGCGTCGAGGCGGACTACTACGCCAAGATCACGGGCATTGCCGAGAACGCCGGCGCCAAGGTGCTGCTCGATACCTCGGGTGCCTCGCTTGGGGCTGCGCTCAAGTCCGAGGTCAAGCCTGAGCTGGTTAAGCCTAACCTGACCGAAATTAACGGCCTTCTGGGCACGAGCTTTACCACCGACGATGTGGACGAGCTCCGTTCCGCGCTCGCCTCTGACGCCCGCTTCTCCGATATCCCCTGGGTCGTCGTATCCATGGGCGCTGCCGGCTCCGTTGGCTTCCACAATGGCCGTGCGTTCCGCGCCAAGACCCCCGATATCCCCGCCGTTAACGCTACGGGCTCTGGCGATTCGACCATTGCCGGCTTCGCACATGCGATTGCTGCCGGCGCCGACGACGAGACGGTGCTGCGTACCGCCAACACCTGCGGCAAGCTCAATGCCATGGATCCCATGACTGGCCACTTGGTTATGGATCGTTGGGACGAGGTTTACAACGGCGTTGTCGTGACCGAGCTGTAGGAGCTTGTACTGCGGCCCCGGCATCGGTTCCTAGCTCATGTCGACGACAAGTGCAGTAGCATTATGCCGGGGCGCGACGCCGACACTGTCGTGTTCAATCCCGACCTTACACTGGTCGAGACGCATGTGGGTGGCAACAGCGTCGGTAATGCGTTTGCCGAGTAGCCGCCAAAGAAACGATCCGAGAGGGGATTTAGATGATTTACGGTGCATTGGGCGATATCGAGGAGTACCGTGGAATGCTCAAGGGCCTCGACGTGCTGATCGATTGGCTCGAGGAGAACGATCCGGCGAAGCTCGAGGTCGGCAGCCATCCGATTCTGGGCGACAAGGTCTTTGCGAACGTCATGGCTCCCACGACGCGTCCCGAAGCCGAGGCTCACTATGAGACGCATCAGCGCTATCACGACCTGCAGATCGACGTCGAGGGTCGCGAGGCCTTTAAGGTTGCCACGGGCAGCCTGACGCTGGTCCAGGAGTTCGACGAGAAGGACGACTACGATCTGGTCGATTCCGACGCCTCGATCGCCGGCGATCTTGCTGACGACAAGTTTGCGCTGTTTGTTGCCGGCGAGCCTCACATGCCCACGCTCGAGTTCCCGGGCGATGGCGCGCAGCCGGTCAAGAAGATTTGCTTTAAGCTGCTTGCAGATGCTTACTGGGAGGAGTAGCGCGCTGCTCGGCTGAGTTGTTCGTATGCTGGCGTGATTCCATTGAGGGGCGCGCTTGAGCCCCGTTAATCGCGGTTCCCTTGGGGATTGCGGTTGGCGGGGCTTTTTGTTGAGTAGGGGAGTTGCCGGCGGCGTTGTGCTTGGATTGGCGGATATGCGCCCGAAATTGGCAACAAAAAAGCCGCCCGAAGGCGGCTATCTTGTGCAATGGAGCCAGCGACCGGGCTCGAACCGGTGACCCCCGCTTTACGAGAGCGGTGCTCTACCAACTGAGCTACGCTGGCGGCCATATGGTGACGCAACTGAGGCGTCAACGGCTGTCTATGATACGGGACATCGCAAATCCGCGCAAGTGTTCTGACGGCTTTTCTCACTTTAAATGCACTAATATTGGAGACGCGATGTCTTGCTCTTACGGGTCTCAAACAGAATGGGGCAGCGATGACTCAACCCAAGATTCTTCTCGCACGCATCGACGACCGTTTCATTTACGGACAAGACGTTGAGCTGTGGAACGAAGCCGTGGGTTCCAACCTTGTCCTAATCGTCAACGATGAGATCGCGGCAGATTCGCGCCAATGGGCACCCATGAGGGTGGCGGCGCCAGAAGGCGTTTGGACGCGGTTTTTCTCGGTGCAAAGGACCATCGACGTCATTCATACCGCAACGCCTCGCCAATTGATTCTGATCATGGTGGCCTCACCCTCCGATGCGCTCGCGCTGGTTAAGGGCGGTGTGCCGATCACCAAGATCAGCATTGGTCATATGCAGGCAGGGGAGGGCAAGCGTCCCGCAACGCCCGCAGTTGCCGTAGACGACACAGACGTCGCTGTTCTCAGAGAGCTGCAAAAGCTCGGCATAGAACTAGAAATCCGCTATCTCCCCAGTTCCGCCCCCGACCCCATCGGCAATCTGTTCAACTGATCCCTTGGGGACGGAGGAAAACGGATCATTTTGCCTTCGTAGGGGATCTGTGTGGCGCTGTCCGCCAAAACTATGCCGGTTTACTACGATGAATTGCTTATCGCCGAGCATGCCAAATTTGCAGAGAATAAAACCGCAGGTAGACGAGTTGCTAATTTTTTATAAACCAGCGCGTGGTCGGACATAGTGGGTTCATCGTAGTAATTCGGCATAGTTTTGTTATGTCACCAATTCGGTGGCATCGAAAAGAAGGATTTAGGCATGAAGCAGCGCCCGTTGGCGGTGGTGCCGGCGGGCGTTGCTGTGCGAGATGTCGCGTTGTGGGCCTAGTGCCTCATAAAGTGGTATTCGATCATATTGCTGTAGGGGTGACCCGGACCCACAATGCCCTGCGGGAACAGCGGCTGGTGCGGCGTGTCGGGGTACATCTCGGCCTCGAGGGCAAAGCCGGCGCCCCAGCCATAGTTGGCATCGTCCTTGGCGTGCTCGTCGCCCAGCCAGTTGCCGGTGTAGAGTTGCACGCCCGGGGCGGTGGTGTAGTAGTCCAGCTCACGACCGGTCCACATCTCCTCGACATGTAGGGCGCGACGCAGGTTGCGGCCGTACTGATAGCCATCGATGCACAGGCAGTGATCGTAGCCACGGGCCTGCTTAATCTGCGGGTCGTCGGCCTCCATGCCGGGTGCGACGGGGCGCAGCTCGCGAAAGTCAAACGGTGTTCCCTCGACCGGAGCGATTTCGCCGGTGGGGATGTTCTGCTCGTTAATGGGCAAGTAGTGGGCAGCGTTGGCGATAAAGAAGTGCTCACAGTCCATGCCGGCGTTATGGCCGGCAAGGTTAAAGTACGTGTGGTTGGTCATGGACACGTAGGTGGCGCGGTCGCTCTCGCAACCATACTCGATGCGGAAGACGCCGGTGCGCGTAACGGTAAACACAGCCGTAAAGATTCGGTTGCCGGGCAGGCTCAGCTCGCCATCCTTAAGCGAGGTGGTCATGCGCACGGCGTTGTGAGTCTCGTCGAGCTCAACGTCCCATACGCGCTTGTGCAGACCATGCTCAAGATCGCTGTGCAGGTTGTTGACGCCTTCGTTGGCCGGCATGTGCCAGTCCGTGCCGTCGATGGTGATCGTGGCGCCCGCGGTGCGGTTTGCCACGGGGCCGATGGTCGCGCCAAAGCAGGCGGGGTTGTCAAAGTAATCCTCGAGCTTATCGAAGCCCAGCACCACATCGCGCACGTTGCCGGGAATATCGGGCACATCGATACCCAGCACGGTGGCGCCATAGTCCATAATGCGAACGCAGATCTCGGGCCCGTTGAGGGTATAACGATGAACGGAGGTGCCGCACGGCGCGGTGCCGAAAAGCTCGGAAGTGATCATTTGGTTCCTAACATCGAGGTATTTCGGACAAACTGTAGCGCGAACAGGTGAGATTATCACTACACCCCACTAAAGCAGGGGGTATTTTTCTCAAAAAAGTGATGATTGGAGCTGTGCGGGTGTTCATTTTTGACGCGCACGAGTCTGATACAATTTGTTCGTTACTGTTTGAATGATATGCGCGCAAAGAACGGCGAGGATTCATCGTGATTAAGGCAGAGCGACAGGATAAGGTTCGTCAGCTGCTCGAAGAGCAGGGCACGGTTTCGGTCAAGGAGATTTCGGATGCGCTGGGCGTTTCGGATATGACGATTCGCCGCGACCTCGAAGAACTTGCGAGCCTGGGCGAGATCGAGCGCGTGCACGGTGGCGCCCGTAGCGCACAGGGACGTCCCCATGCCATGTTGCGCCATGAGTATTCGCACAGCGAAAAGCGCACTAAGCATGCCGAGGAAAAGCTGCAGATTGCGCGCCGTGCTGTGGAGCTTATCGAGGAGGGCTCGACCATCTTTTTGGGTACGGGCACTACGGTGGAACAGATGGCCTCGATGCTGCCGGCGTGTCGCCTGCGCATTGTGACCAACTCGCTTTCGGTGTTTAACCTGCTCGAGGCGCGCGAAGACTGCGACCTGTGCCTCGTGGGCGGTATGTACCGTCGCCGCACCGCCGCTTTTGTGGGACCAACGGCCGAGGATACCCTGCGTGCGTTGGGCATCGACGCGGCGTTTATCGGCGCCAACGGCATTCTGGATGGCGACGTATCTACGTCCAACATGGACGAGGGCCGTATCCAGCAGCTCGCCTTTAGCAAGGCCGACTCACGCTATCTGATCGCCGATTCCAGCAAGATCGGCAAGCGCGACTTCTACACCTTCTGTCGCTTGGACAGCCTGGATGCCGTGGTGTGCGAACCGGGTATCGCCGCCGAGAATCGTGCCGCCATCGAGGAACACACGCAGGTCATCTGCTAGCTTAGGTATTACAGATCTAGATATTTCGAACCGGGTGCCCCCGTTCATCTCAATCTGTAACAATTGGGGCCGAAAATCCCTGCTAGATGTTACAAATCGAGACAAACGGCCTGCTCGGGTCGAGCCAAAACAAAAAAGCCGCATGCGAACCCGTGGAGGGATTCGCATGCGGCCGACAGGGGGTATGCGGCTTGAATTAGGCCATGAGCAGGCCGGTCTCCGCGACGTTCTTGTACCAGTACGCGCTCGCCTTGGGATAGCGCTTCTGGGTCTCGAAGTCGATGTAGAACAGGCCGTAGCGCTTGTTGTAGCCGTTGGTCCAGGAGAACTGGTCCTGCAGCGACCACACAAAGTAACCGTCGACGTTTACGCCGCCGTCGATTGCCTTGAGGATCCATGCGAGATGCTGGCGCATGTAGTCGATGCGAGGGGCGTCGTCGATAAAGCCGTCCTCGAAGTCATCCTTATAGCCCATGCCGTTCTCGGTGATGTAGATCTTCTTGTAGTTGGGGTAATCGTTCTTAATGCGGAGCAGCAGGTCGTAGAGGCCCTCGGGATAGATGATCCAGTCCCAATCGGTGGTGGGTACGCCTTCGCGCACGCATGCCTCACCAACGCCCTTGAGGAACCAGCGCGAGGAGCCCTTGTCACCGGTGCCATTGTGGTTGATGTCGTTTTCGCCCTCGGCGGCACGCAGGAACTGGCACTTGTAGGTGTTGACGCCCAGGCAATCGTTGTAGGGGAGCGCGGCAGTCAGCGCGGCGATGTCCTCGTCGCGGACGTCGAGCTCGCCGCCGGCGATATGGGCCAGCTTGGTCGCAGCCTCCATGGTGTCGGCTGCATAGTGGCCGCGGAAGGTGGCGTCGAGTACCCAGCGGTTGTTGATGACGTCGGCCATGCGAGCTGCCTCGCAGTCGGCGGCGTTGTTGGGGTCGAGGGGATACTTGGGCTCCAGGTTCTGGACAATGCCGATCTCGCCCTCAAAGTCGCCCTCGTGGAAGGCGACGACGGCCTTGGCATGGGCCACCATCATGTTGTGCATAAGCTGGAAGGCCTTGTCCAGGCGATACTTCTCGCCGTGCGGCCAGTTGCCAACGATAAAGCTGCCCTCGGCGGTCGCGGGAATCTCGTTAAAGGTGAACCAGTGCTTGACCTCGGTGAACTCGGCAAAGCAGAACTTGGCGTACTCGACAAAGGCGTCGATGGTCGTGCGCGTCAGGAATCCCTCGCCGCCGTCCTGATAGAAGGCCTCCGGCGTATCGAAGTGATCGAGCGTGACATAGGGGATAACACCAGCTTTGTTGCAGGTGGCGAAAAGCTCGTGATAGAAGGCGACGCCCTCGGGGTTAATCTCGCCGGTGCCACTGGGGAAGATACGGCTCCAAGCGATGGAGACGCGAATACCGTTGATGCCGAAGCGCTGGCACAGGTCGATATCGACCGGATACTTGTTGTAGAAGTCGCTTGCAGGATCGGGGGAGAAGCGACCCTGTGCGGCCAGGAAATCGTCCCAGGGCACTTTGCCCTTGCCGTGCGTACGGGTCTCGCCCTCAACCTGGTAAGCAGCGGTGGCGCCGCCAAACATAAAGCCGTCGGGGAACTGCATGGGGTTGGTCATGAGTCATCCTTTCTGTGGGATATGAATAGGGAGAGGTGCCCAAACTGGGGGTCCGGGCACCAACAGAGGAAGGAACTAGTCGAGGTTCTCGCGGAGCCACTTGATGGCGCCAGCGGGGTCGCGAGTAAGGTCGATATATTCCTTACCGCGGGGAGCGAGCAGCTTAATGCCCAGACGATCGGTGTCGGCCTTCATGTCGTTGTAGTAGCTACGAACCTGCGGGGCAAGCACGATAACGTCGTACTGATCCATGATGGCAGTGTGCTGACCATAGGCACCGGCGGAGGAAGCGATGTTCTCTCCGGTCTGTGCGGCACCTTCCTTGATGGCGTTGGCGAGCATGGCGGAGGTGCCGGCGCCGGCGCACAGGACGAGGACCTTCAGGCCATCGACATCCTTCTTGGCGGATGCATCGGCAGCGGGCTTGGGCTGATCGGCGACAGGCTTGCTGTCAGCGGCGGCAACAGTCGTCTCGACGGAAGCGGTAGCCTGCTCGACAGCGGGCGCAGAGGGCTTGGCGGCGATGGCAGCGGTACCGTTGGGCTCAAGACCCAGCTCGGCGGCGCGCTCGGCCTCCTGGTCGCAGAGCAGCTTATCGTATGCCTTCAAGAACGGCAGGTAGATGATGGCGTCCAGCAAAATGATGATCGCGACAAATACCAGGGCAATAAGCTGGAAGTTCGTGGTGATGAAAATGCCGATGGGGGCGGGGGTGGCCCAAGGCACCACGAAGGAGAAGCCGTTCATGCCCACGTTATCGATAAAGAACTTGGCAACACTCACGTTGACGCAGCCGGCGGTAACAAAGGGGATGAGCATGTAGGGGTTAAGGATCATCGGCGCGCCAAAGAGCAGCGGTTCGTTGACGGCGAAGGCAACAGGAACAATCGAGGCCTTACCGACGGCCTTGAGCTGCTTGGACTTCATAAAGAGAATCAGCAGAAGCGGCACGATGAACGTGGCGCCGGTGCCTCCGAACTCACCCACGAGCGACATGTTAAAGGTGAGGGAGTGGGCGGGGTGGCCGCCTGCCAGCAGAACCTGCAGGTTCTCGGCCTGGTTGGCAAGACGGATGGGGTCGATGCCCGGCTGGACGATCGAGGGGCCGTGGACACCGATGAACCAGAAGAACGCGGTGGCTGCCTGGATAAGGATAAGGCCAGGATAGGTTTCTGCAGCGGTAAAGAGCGGGGAGAGCAGTTTGATAAGCAGCTCGGAGAACGGAACGCCCATGAGGTTGCGCACGATGACATCGATGATGCCGCAGATGATGACGGCGCCGCCAAAGGGGATGATGTCGCGGAAGTTCTGAGCGATGGCGCCCGGGACCTCCTTGGGCAGCTTGATGGTCAGATCGCGCGAGACGCAGAACTTATAGACCCACACGGTAATGAACGCGGCGATATAGGCCGAGAACAGACCGCGCGTACCCATGCTGGTGCAATCGAAGACCGAAAGCTCGGAGCCGTCGAGCTTGGTGGTGAACTGCGTGACTGCGAGCAGCAGCATACTGCATTGGGCGGCCACCATGGTGGAACCGTCGTTGAGCACTTTGCCGGCGGGCATGCGACGGTTCATGGATGCCGTGAAGTTCTTGGCGGTGGTGCCGGCAACCATGATGCCCATGACGCCCATGGTGAAGTTGTACAGCTTGTTGCACCAGTCGAGGAGCGGCTGGGGCAGCGTGATGCCGACCACGCCGGGAAGCGTGGCGATCAGCAGGAAGATCGAAGAGGTGAGGACAATGGGCATGCACCCAAGGAATCCGTCCTTGATGGCCTGGAGGTAGATGTTCCTCGAGATCTTCTCAAAGAACGGTTGATGCTTTTCGAGCATCTTTACGATGGCGTCCATAGAGCTCCTTTGCTGCTTGATGCGCGATGCATGTGGATGGAACTGGTCGTCGATGGATGGTCAGGACTGCCCGGAAACCTTCCTGCTTAAGGAAGGCATTGCGAAATGACAACGTTGTCATTTCGTTAATGACAACGTAAGACATTTTTGGAAGAGCAACAAGGATTTACGGGTGAACGGTCGATATTGTCCGATAAACGGCTGATTTGTCAGTCGGGCAGGTAGTGTATGCTAGAACACAAAAAACAAGCGATGCAAAACCAACTGGAGAAGTAGTGGCAACGATGGACAAGAAAAATGTCTCGATGAACGATGTGGCAGTTGCCGCGGGCGTTTCTCTCAAGACGGTGTCGCGCGTGATCAACGAGCCCGATAGTGTGCGAGAGTCGACGCGCGATAGGGTCCATGCGGCCATGGAGGAGCTTGGGTTCCGGGCGAACTTTGCCGCGCGTTCACTCAAGTTGGGCCGTTACGGGTGCATCGGCGTGGTGGTGTTCCACTTGTCGGGCGGCGCCGTGGACATGATCGACGGTATCGCCGATGCCGCCGAAGAGCGAGGCTTTGCTCTCACGGTGATCAAAAAGCGGGCGGGGGAGAAGATGACCCTTGCCGAAGCGGCGCATAGGATGTCGCAGCTTCCCGTCGACGGCATGATTTTCAACCTGCGCCAGATGGTCGATGACTTTGATACCTTTGAGGCGCCGAAAGACCTCAAGACGGTGATTATCACACCGATGGAGCATCCTACCTGCTCCACCGTCAGTGACGATCAAGAGGGCGGCGCGCGCATGGCGTGTGAGTACTTCTTGAATCACGGGCACAAGAACGTGTACTTCGTCTCTGGTAAGAAAGAATCGCTGTCGAGCCAGTGTCGTATGAAAGGTTGGCGTGCGGCACTCGAGGCGCGTGGCATTGAGCCGCCCGAGCCTCTGCAAGGCGATTGGAATGCGGATAGTGGCTATGCCGCGGGCCTTGTGCTTGCCGATAAACCCGATTGCACGGCGGTCCTCGCTGCTAACGACTGCATGGCAAACGGCGTGATGATGGCTCTACGTGACAAAGGGCTCAGTGTGCCCGAAGACGTGTCCGTGATCGGCTTCGACGATGAGCTTTACAAGACGATACCCAATTCGATTCTGACGTCGGTGAAGTTTCGCCACCGCGAGCTGGGCATCCGTGCGCTTAACGAGGTCGTCGCAGGTCTGGAAGCCCCGAGCTCCAGAAGCCGAACGCTCGTCTCGGGCGTGTTGGTCGAGCGTTCCAGCGTAAAGGACCTGCGGGCATAGACGTGCTCGGCTCGTTCATCTCAACCTGTAACAGGTAGGGCCGAAAATCTCAGCTAGATGTTACAGATTGAGATATCTCTGCTCGGGCGTTCTGTTTGTCTCGATCTGTAACAGCTTGGAGCGAAAAACTCAGCTAGATGTTACAGATTGAGACAAACGTGCGGTACGGTCTGCCCAAAAAAGGCCGGGGGCGGCGCGTCGTGTGACGTGCCGCCCCCGGCTGAGAAATGGGGACAGGTTATGTGAGCGGGGCAATTCCGCTGGTCGCAAGCCGCTAGTCCAGACGACGGGTCTGCGCTACGTGCTTATACCAGTAGGCGCTTGCCTTGGGCGTGCGCTTCTGGGTTTCAAAGTCAACGTAGAAGAAGCCGTAACGCTTGTTGTAGCCATTGGTCCAGGAGAACTGATCCTGCAGGCTCCACAGGAAGTAGCCGCCCACGTTGACGCCCACCTCCATGGCCTTGAGCAACCAGCGTAGGTGCTGCTCGATGTAGTCAATGCGCGGCTGGTCGTCCACAAAACCGTCCTTGTAGGGGTCCTTGTAGCCCATGCCGTTTTCGGTGATGAAGATCTGCTTGTAGTTGGGGTAGCGCTGTTTAATGTAGACGAGCAGATCGAACAGACCCTCGGGATAGATGATCCAGTCCCAGTCGGTGGTGGGGATGCCGGGCTTGTTCACGTGCTCGCCAATGCCCTTGACGCGCCAGCGGCCGGTGCCCTTCTCGCCCGTACCGTTGTGGTGCAGGTCGTTCTCGCCATCGTAAGCCTTCAAGAAGCGGCACTGGTAGTTGTTAACGCCCAGGTAGTCGTTGTAGAGGGCGGCCTCGCGCATGATTTCCAGATCCTCGTCTAGGATCTCGATGGTACCGCCCGAGACGGCGGCCAGGCGGTTGGCGCACTCGAGGGTGTCGGGCGCGTAGTCGCCGCGGAAGGTGGCGTCGAGCAAGAACTGGTTTTGCAGCACGTGCTCGTTGTTGGCGGCTTTGATGTCGGCGGGGTCGTTCTCGTTGAGCGGATACTTAAACTCCAGCGACTGAATGACGCCGATCTTGCCCTTAAAACCGCCGTTGTGGAAGGCCAGTACTGCCTTGGCATGGGCGAGCATCATGTTGTGCTCGCACTGGAAGGCCTCGGCCAGATGCGCCTTGACGCCACCGGGGAAGGTGCCCTCGATGTAGGTGTTGGAGGCGTCGGCCCAGATCTCGTTAAAGGTGAACCAGTAGGCCACCTGGTCGGCGTACTCCTTAAAGCAGAAGGTGGCAAAGTCCACAAAGGCGTCGATGGTCTCGCGGTTGAGGAAGTCGCCCTTCTCAAAGAGGGGAAGCGGCGTATCGAAGTGATGCAGCGTGACAAACGGCTCAACGTGGTGCTTGTGGCATTCGGCGAAGAGATCGTGATAGAACTGGACACCCTCGGGGTTAATCTCACCGATACCGTTGGGGAAGATGCGGCTCCAGGCGATGGAGAGGCGAATGCCGTTGATGCCAAACTCCTCGCACAGCTCCAGATCGACGGGGTACTGGTTGTAGAAGTCCGAAGCGGGATCGGGGGAGAAGCGCCCCTGGGCCTCCAAGAAGTCGTCCCAGGCAACCTTGCCCTTACCGTGAGTGCGGGTCTCGCCCTCTACCTGGTAGGCAGCAGTGGCGCCGCCAAAGACAAAGTCCTCGGGAAACTGCGCAGGCGGGTTAGTGACGCTAGCAGGGTTAACGGACATGATGATCCAATCGTCTAAATCGAAGGGCCAGCCGGTCTTGGATGGTCGGCTGGCCCTGGGCGTTACTTACTTCGAAAGCTGCTCGGAGACGAAGGCGAGAGACTTATCGCCGTTCTGGGAGAGCTCGATGTACTGCTTGCCACGGCAGGCGACGCACTTGTTGCCCACGCGCTCGCAGTCCTTCTGCAGGTCGGCCAGGTAGCTTGCGGCCTGCGGGGCCAGGACGACCAGATCGAAGTCGGGGAGCATGTCCACGTGGTTGCCATAGGCCTCGGCAGCGGTCTCAAGATCAATGCCGCGCTCCTTGGCGGCCTTGGCCAGCGCGTTGGCGAGCAGGCCCGAGGTTCCGCCACCCTGGCAGAGCACGAGTACGCGCTTGCCGTTGAGGTCGCTGGCGGTCGTTGCCTCGGTGGCGGGCGCCGCGGAAGCGGCGGGGGCATCGGCCTTCACGGCCTCGGCAGCAGCGCCGGCGGCAACGCTCTTGGCGTCAGCCTTGCCCTGGAAGGCGTCGTTGAGCTTGGCGGCCTTCTCAGCGTTCTTGGCGGCGAGCTCCTCCTGGGAGATCTCGGCCTCCTCGGTGCACTTCTGGGCGTCATAGGCACGGAAGAACGGGTAGTACAGGGCAAAGTCGACGACCAGGATAAGGGCGAGCATCACAAAGGCGAGCGGCTGGAAGCCCAGGCCCATGATGGTGCCGATGGGGCCGGGGACGGTCCAGGGCAGGGTGTACATAAAGCCGTTCATGCCCAAGAAGTCGATAAAGATCTTGAGGATCCAGATGTTGGCGATCGGGGCAAAGACAAACGGGACAAAGAAGACGGGGTTGAGCACGATGGGCGCAGCGAACAGCAGCGGTTCGTTGACAGCGAAGCAGACGGGGACGATGGCGGCCTTACCGACGGCGCGCATCTCCTGAGACTTGGCCAGGAAGCAGAACATAAAGACCAGGACGAGCGTGGCGCCGGTGCCGCCCATGCAGACGACGAAGTACTGGGCACCCTGGGTCAGGACAGCGGAAGCGTGCTGGCCGGCCTGGAACGCAGCCAGGTTGTCGGTCATGTTGGCAACGAGGGCGGCGGCGATGGCGGGCTCGACGATCGAGGGGCCGTGGACGCCCACGAACCAGAAGAGGCTCATGGCGCCGTAGATCACAGCAAGGCCGATGTAGCCGTCGGCAGCGGTGAACAGGGGCTGGAACACCTGGATGACGCCCTGGGCAAAGCAGAAGCCAAAGGCAGCGCGGAAGACGATGTCAAAGACCCAAAAGACGGTGATGCAGACGGAGAAGGGGATGATGTCCTTAAAGGTCTGCGAGATGTTGGGCGGAACCTGCTCGGGCATCTTGACGGTGATGTTGCGCTTAATGAAGAACTTGTAGATGATGCCGGTCACAAACGCAGCGATGAAGGCGGTCAGCAGGCCCTTGGAACCAAGGTAGGTGGTGTTGAAGCCGCTGGCGGCGTCCGTGGCGATCGTGTCGCTCGAAAGGAGCAGGAAGCCGATGATGGCCGCGCACATGCACGAGATAAAGTTGATCTGGTTATTCTTGGGCAGATCGCGGTTCTGGGCGTCGGCGAAGTGCTTGGCCGTGGTGGCGGCGCAGGCGATGGCCAGGATGCCCATGGAGTAGTTGTAGCACTTCCACAAGGCGTTGTTGATGTCATTGGGCCAGTAGAAACCCCAGATGTTGGGGACCGAGGCTACGAGGCAGAAGATGGACGAGAAGATGATGATGGGGATGACGGAGATAAAACCGTCGCGGATCGCCTTGAGGTACTTGTTGCGGGCGATCGCGTTGAAAAAGGGCTGGCCCTTTTCGATAGTGGCGATGAGTTGCTCCATGCAAAGCTCCTAAGAGTCGGTGGGTTAGCAACGATGGTAGCTTTTGACGTTTGCTTGCCAAAATGTTGACGTTGCCATTTTGGGACACAAAAAAGACGCGAACCGGTGGTTCCTGTGTCTGCGAACCGTCGATTCCTTGCGCGTAAACGTTTGAGCCGCCCGGTGGCTCTGTGTTTGCACAATGGCAACGTTAACATTTGGGCGACAAAAGCCGTTCGGGGAAGCAGAAATGTCGGTGAACGGTAGGTTTTGGGTGGTGAGCGTATTGCAGGGGCGGCGTTGGATATACTTGAAGGCGTTTAATATGACTGCGCAGGATGCCGTCAATGGCATCGTTGACACGGAAAGATCGACCTATGGCCGCTGTTAAAAAATCGGTATCCGTCAAAGACGTAGCGCGCCTCGCGGGCGTCTCGGAGCAGACGGTCTCGCGCACCGTGCACGATTCGCCCAGCGTGCGCCCCGAGACCAAGGAGCGGGTGCGTGCCGCCATGCGCGAGCTGGGGTATCGCCCCAATTTTGCCGGTCGATCGCTGCGCCGTGGCAAGTTTAAGACCGTCGGCGTCGCCATGTTCAACATTACCGGTACTGGCAACCTCGACCGTATGGAGGGCTTTGCCGCCGCGGCCGACAAACATGGCTATGCCATCACCCTCACTAAAGTAGACGGGCATCCGTATACCCTCGAGAGCGCATCGTCGCGCATGAGCGCGCTGCCGGTAGACGGCATGGTTGTGATCATGAACCGCATGCCGGCGGACTTTGGCACCTTTGAGCCGCTGCCCGGTATGCAGACGGTGCTCGTTACCATGCTGGAGCACCCACTGTGCTCGACGGTCGATAACGATCAGCTCGATTGCTCACGCCAGGTTGTCGAGTACTTGCTGGGGCAGGGACACAAGACCGTGCACTTTATCTCGTGTCCCGAGCGCTCGCTTTCGGGCATGCAGCGCGAGGAGGGGTGGCGCGAGACATTGCGCGCGCATGGCATTGAGCCACCGCGACTCGTTCGTGGCGATTGGACGGCACAGAGCGGGTATGCTGCCGGTCAGGCTCTGGCGGACGATCCGACCTGTACGGCCATTTATGCTTCCAACGACGCCATGGCCTACGGCTGCATTCGCGGACTCGAGTCGCGCGGAAAGCACGTGCCCGAGGATGTGAGCGTGGTGGGTGTAGATGACAGTCTGGGTGACATCGTGCCCGATCGTCGCCTGGCCACCGTGCGCTTTGACAACAAACGTGTCGGCATGTGGGCAGTCGATAAGATCGCCGGTGCCGAGGAGGTTGCGTCTGGCGTGGAGCACATGCTGATCCCCGGCGTGCTCGTAGAGGGCGATACGGTGCGCGATTTGCGTTAGGGTGCGGTCCTGTTTGGGTTTACGCTAATCATGTTTGATATTGTTCGAAATGGTTTGGAAACCGTTCACGGGCGAAAAAAGACCGTTCACGGCTCGAAATAACGGTTTGCATTGTTCCTTTTTGTTTGAATGTTATTGTTTCTGTCATACACAGCGCAGCGCGTATGCCCGGACGCGATGCTCTCCGTTGGTTCATATGTGAAAGGAACGCAATATGGCAACCAAAGAAGAAATCTCGATGGTTGGATTCGAGATTGTCGCATACGCAGGTGACGCCCAGACCGATCTGCTTGCAGCGCTCGATGCTGCTCGCGAGGGTGATTTTGAGAAGGCCGAGCAGCTGCACAAGGATGCCAGCGATGCGCTCATCGGTGCCCACGACACGCAGACCAAGCTGCTTTCGCAGGAGGCCGGCGGCGGCGAGATGGAGATGACCTTCATCATGGCTCACGCTCAGGACACTCTCATGACCACTATGATTCTGGAGAAGCAGACCCGCTTTACCATCGATGCCTACAAGCGCATCGCCGAGCTCGAGGCCAAGCTCGCCTAACGAGCCCGCACAACCAAGTCCCCTTCCAAAAGCTCTGCCGCAAACTCGCGACAGGGCTTTTTCTTTTCAAGACTTTAGTCTGCTGGCCGCGCAGCGGCCAGCTTTGAACCACCCGCTACGCGGGTGGAGACAAACGGCTTTACAAAGCCACCCCTCCGACCGATATTGACGATTGTTCAGGCCGTCAAGAATTCGAGTCGAAGGGG
>JAXJPE010000026.1:0-5711 GCA_036426035.1 Collinsella sp. | reverse complement strand
TTAGGCACCTGAGCGACGAATACGTCCGCGAGTTCCCCATGACCACGGTGTCGTCGAGCATCATGAATGTGCTTCAGCGCGCCGTGCTGCTGCTCTACGCCTTCGACGCCGAGCCCGACGCCATTACACCCGAGCACGAAATCGATGTCGCCATCTCCATGCTCGCCCGTCTCCCCCGCATCGCCGCCTTCGCGCATATGGCCTCGGTCGCCAAGCGCCGCGGCTCCGAGGTTCATGTACCGCATCCCACGCCCGGTCTCTCCACCGCCGAGACCATCCTGCAGGTGTTGCGCGGCGGCATGGCATTCACCCGCGACGAAGCCATGCTGCTCGACGTGATGCTCATGCTGCATGCCGAGCACGGCGGCGGCAACAACTCCACGTTTGCCTGCCGCGTACTGTCCTCCTCGGCCACCGATCCGTATTCCGCCTACGCCGCGGCCATCGGCTCGCTCAAGGGCCCGCGCCACGGCGGCGCCAACGCCAAGGTCGTGTCCATGCACGAGGACATCCGTGCACATGTCTCCAATTGGGAGGACGAGGACGAGGTCGCAGCCTACCTGGGCAAGATTCTCGACAAGCAGGCCTTCGACGGCACGGGTCTCATCTACGGTATGGGCCACGCCGTCTACACCCTGAGCGACCCGCGCGCCGAGGTCTGCCGCCACTACGCACGTTCGCTCGCTGCCAAGAAAGATCTGGGCGAGGAATTCGCGCTCATCGAGCGCATCGAGCGCCTGGCACCGCAGGTGATGCGCGACCACGGCATGACCAAGCCTATCTGCGCCAACATCGACCTGTACACAGGCTTTATCTACAAGATGCTCGGCGTACCCGAGACGCTTTTTACGCCGCTATTCGCCGTCGCCCGCATGGCCGGCTGGTCGGCACACCGCATGGAAGAGCTCTTCTGCGCGCACCGTATTATTCGCCCGGCCTATCGTCCGGTGATCGAGCCGCTGGAGTACAAGCCGCTCGCCGACCGCTAGGACGCAGACCGTTATAGAACTCGAGCGTGGTCAGGGCATCACCGCCCTCGGCCACGCTTTTTATGCCAGCAGAAAGGGCTGCATCGAATGATTGTTTTTTCCGATATGGATGGAACGCTGTTGACGAGTGACAAGCAGATGAGCGACGCCACCTGGGCGATGCTCGACGAGCTCGCACGTCGCGGCATTGAGTTTGTACCGTGCACGGGACGTCCGCTGTCGGGCATCTTTGAGCCCATCCTCGCCCATCCCGCCGTACACTATGCCGTCTGTGCCAATGGCGCCAGCGTCTGGCAGCTCGACGACGATGTGTCCACCGATACCTCGCGCGCAACGCGCATCTTGAGCCGACCGCTCGATTGCGGCATTGCCCATCGCATCCACCGCATCGCCGCCGGCCACGATGTGACCTTCGATATCTTCGCGGATGGGCAGTGCTTCCTCCCCCGCTCGCTCTACGCGCGTCTGGATGAGTTCTGCGGCGGCGACCCCCACATCGCGGCTTCGCTCAAGCGCACACGAACACCGATCGACATGGATATCGACAGCAAGATCGACGAGGTCGAGACGCTCGAACGCATCGCCATGTACTGGCACGACCCGGCCGATCGCGACGCCATCGCGGCGGAGCTCGACACGCTCGGAGGCATTGAGGTCACGCGTTCGTACGCCATGAATATCGAGGTCATGGGCGAGGGCGCCACCAAGGGAACGGCCCTCACGTGGCTATGCGAGCACCTGGGCGAGCGTCTCGCCGACGCTTGGGCGTTCGGCGACAACATCAACGACATCCCCATGCTGCAGACAGCGGGCCACGGCATGGCCATGATCAACGGCGAACCCGAAGACCGCGAGGCCGCCGACGCCATCACCGAATACGACAACGACCACGACGGCGTCGCCCGCACCATCATGGCCGCCCTCGCCTAGCAGCATCAACCCGGCAGGGTAGCTAAGTAGTCGTTGGGGACACTCCTCGCGGGGCGCCGCAAAGACTGTCCCCGGCTGCCGACAGAAAAGGAACGTCTCCATCTGCCGAATTAGGCGAGACTCTCCAGCACGCGACGGAGCTCCTGCTGAACGGCGTGGTCGCGGTTGCAGCCTACGACGCGATCGGCAACCGCTTTGAGCGCGGGGCGCGCGTTTTCCATCGCGCAGCCCGTGCCGACAAAGCGAATGATCTCGTAGTCGTTCATCGAGTCGCCAAACGCCATGACCTCGTCGCGTCCAATGCCGTAGTGTTCCGCGAGCTGCGCGATGCCCGAGGCCTTCGACACACCGGGCTGCATAGCATCGATCCACGCGTTGCCCGAAGGCGCAAAAGTAAAGAGCTGACCAAGTTCGCGCTGTAGCACGTAGGCGCTGTCCATAACGACACCGTCATCGCAAAAGATACTCGCCTTGATGATATTTACGCTGGGATCGGGCAGCTCCCAAATACGCTCGGCATTGGGAAGGTCCTTATCGACCTCACGCACGAACTTGCACTCGTCATCGAGCAGGAAGGACTTGGTTCGGTCAAAGAGCGCAAGATGCAGATTGGGAAACGTCGCGACTGCTTGGGCGAGCTTTCGAATCGCCAGGTGCGAATACACCTCACGGTCTACCATTTTGCCGTCGGCGTAGACTTGGGCACCGTTAGCGGCGACAAAGTCCATCTTGTCGCGAACGGGCGCAAAGAACTCGCACAGGCGATCGTAGCGGCGACCTGACGATGCGGCAAAATGCACGCCATGCTCGTGTAGCGCCAGAATCAGTTCGTAGGTCTCGGGAGGCACCTGGCTGTTTTCGTCAAGCAACGTGCCGTCCATATCGGATGCAATCAGTTTAAACATGGAAAAGCTCCCTTCGGGCTTGTTGGAATCGAACGTGTATCCAATTCCAACGTACCCAAAGGGAGCTCAGGTAAGACTCCGCGGGCGCAAACGTTACAAGGACCTAGCAAATAGCTCACGCGCGTCAGAGGTCCCACGGTCGCAGCGCCAGGCAACACGTCAAAGAGTGTCGCAGGCGACTAGACGTTTAAGAACGTCCCCGATGACTAGTCGGCGTAGGTGAAGGTTGTGACGTCGAACATGCCCTCGGGGCGGATGCGGAGCGTCGGGATAACCGGCAGGGGCAGGAAGATGATGCCCATGATGGGGTCGAGCGGCGGCTCGATGCCCATGGCGCGCGCCTTGACCATAAAGTCGTCGTGCTGCGCGGCGACATCCTCGGCCGTGCCTTCGCTCATCAGGCCGCCGAGCGCCAGCGGGATGCGCGCCACGACCTCGCCGTTGCGCACCAGTACGTGACCGCCCTGGCCCACGGCCTCGACGGCAGCCATCATATCGGCGGCATTGTCGCCCACCACGCATACGTTGTGCGAGTCGTGACCGATCGTCGAGGCGATGGCACCGCCTGTGATGGTGAAGCCACGCACCCAGCCGCGACCGATATGCTTGCCGACAAGACCCAGGCCCGCAGGACCATCACCGTCGGCGCCCTCGGCCTGCAGCGACACGCCGCGGCCATGGCGCTCGATCAGCATAATGCGGCGCAGGCCCTCGGCACTCTCGGGGCGAACCATACCCGTGATGGCCTTACCCGGCACCACGTCGATCACGGCCTCGCCCGGCTTAAAGGCATAGTCGAACACGTCGAGCGAAAGCTTCGGCAGCTTAACGGAGGCGCGCAGCTCGTCGGCAAGGGCCGCAACCTCGGCCATCTCGGGTGCAATCTCGCCCACAAAGGTACCGTCCTGCGCCACCAGGGCACCGGCGGCATAAACACGATGCGGAGCCTTGGCAAACGTCAGGTCATCGAGCAACAGCAGGTCGGCGCGCTTGCCCGGGGCGATTGAGCCGCGGAGCTCGTGCGGGTCGCGGCAGCCGTGGTCCAGGCCAAATGCCTCAGCCGTGGAAAGGGACGCCATGGAGATGGCGACCACGGGGTCGATACCGGCCTCGATAGCCACGCGGCAGGCATTGTCGATCATGCCGGTCGAAAGAGCATCGGAGGGAGCGCGGTCATCGGTCGCAAAGCAGCAGCGGCGGGCGCGGGCAGGATTCTCCAGCAGCATCGGGGACAAATTGGCCAGGTCGTGGCTGCACGTGCCCTCACGCAGCATCACATACATGCCGCGGGACAGCTTGTCGAGTGCCTCCTCGGGAATCGTCGACTCGTGGTCGGCGATAATACCCGCCGCGGCATAGGCGTTGAGGTCCTTGCCGGCAACGAGCGGCGCGTGGCCGTCAACCTGCTTGGACGGCGTCTGGTTGGCAGCATCAATGCGAGCACAGGTCTCGGGGTCGGCCATAAAGACGCCCGGCAGGTTCATCATCTCGCCCAGACCAAAGACATCGCCCGGATGCTCGGCAAAAAACGCCTGCATATCGGCAGCCGAAATAACGGCACCGGCCTGCTCGTCGGGCAGCGCGGGCACGCACGAAGGCATCATGTACTTGATGGAGATGGGTGCGCGGCGGCCGTCCTCGATCATAAAGCGCAAGCCGTCGAGACCGGCAACATTGGCAATCTCGTGGCTGTCGGCAATGGCGGTGGTAGTACCGCGCGTCGCGGCCATGCGAGCATACTCGGCGGGACGGATGTTCGAAGACTCGATATGCAGATGCCCGTCAATAAAACCGGGAGCGAGATAGCGGCCCTGGCAGTCAATGACCTCGGTCGCCTCGTAGGTGCCAGCGGCATCGTCGCGACCGTCGTAGAGTACGCCGACGATCACACCATCCTTGACGGCAACGCTACCGGGCGCCACGCGCTGGCCGTACACATCGACGATCTGCGCGTTGGCAAACAGCGTGTCGACGGGAACACGCCCCTCGGCGGCCTCGATCACAGACCTCATGACCTCAACGGACATACATACTCCTTTAACCGTAGAAAAAAGCTGCGGAGCGGACGAGCCTTCACCGCAGCAAGCCAATAGCCATTGTATGCCCAAAAGAAGGCCCCGCTAACACCCCTTCCGCTTAACGGCACTTCCAACTTGACGCAAAGTAACCTGACCCCATTGCACTAAAAAGAAATGGCCCTAAGTGCCAATCAGGGCAACGCCGTAGGTGGAGGACGGACAGCGAGCGGGCTCCAGAGCGAACAAATTGACATGAAAAGAGGACGGCATAGACCTTCTGGTCATGCCGTCCTCTTTGAATGACAAGTTGTCGCTCTGGGGCCCGCGCAGCGTCGAGCTGTTACGCGGTTTGGTAAAACCGCGTAACTAAACAAGCTTGAAGCCCTTGCGCTTGCCCACAGAAAGGGTGTCGCCCAGCTTGAGGGCGCCGGGATCGATGTTATAGCTCTTGGGAGCCACGGCCTTGCCGTTGATCTTGACGCCGCCGCCGTCGATATCGCGACGAGCCTGGCCGGCGCTCGCCGAAAGACCCAGGTCCTTGAGCAGGCCAGCGAGGTAGATCTGGCCCTCGTCGTTGACGGTCAGCTCAACGTGCTTCTCGGGGAAGTCGGCGAGCTGGCCCTCCTTGAACACGCGGTCGAACTCGGCCTGAGCCTCGTCGCCGGCACCGGCGCCGTGGTAGGTGTCACACAGGTCACGGCCCAGAGCGCGCTTGAGCTCGTAGGGGTCGGCAGAACCATCGGCCAGGGCGGCGTCGATCTTGTCGACCTCTGCCGGGGTGAGCGAGCTCGCCAGGCGGTAGTACTTGCCAATCATCTCGTCGGGGATGGACATGGTCTTGCCGAACATATCCTTGGGAGCGTCGGTCA
>JAXJPE010000025.1:0-9294 GCA_036426035.1 Collinsella sp. | reverse complement strand
GCGTGCAATTGATTCGGGTGCGATTTCGACAACGTTCGGTTGGGCGCGCTGCCCGTCCGAGGACGGCACCGCCTCAAATTTATGGCGTCGAGACGCTTTGGTTTTGGGCGGAGACCTTGACCGTTTTTGTTCAGATGTTTGTGGGATGCGTTACGGCAATAGATTTATGGCGGTATCGCAACTCGTTCCATTGGGTGCCGCGTCGCCTTTTGAGGTCGAGGCGTATTTGCTACTTGCACTGCCGCGATCCCTGGGAGGCGAAGGGTTTTGCGGCATAGAGCTCAATGTCGAAGTGACGCTAAGCACAAGTGCTCGAGCGATTGTGGGAAAGTCCCGTGTATATATCGACCTACTTCTTTCTTCGCCGGACGGCAGGCGACAGGTGGCCATTGAATGTCAGGGAAAGGCCTCGCACGGACACGCAGGGGATGGTTTGCGTGACGCTGACCGCATGACGGCTCTTCAGGCCATGGGCTACGATGTACTTCTCCTGACACACAGACAGATATCCGATGAGGATAGATTCCGCGCCGTCGTTAAGGCCCTATGCAGGATGCTCGATGCTGAATATCGTGATAAAAGCTCAGATGAGCAAAGGGCTGAGACATTACTCCGGTCTGAACTATTCGTTGACTGGACAAAATTGGGAGTAATCGACGGAAAGATGCCCGTTAGACACAAAACAGCTCGATCGTGGACGGCTGCGGTTCTAAGTGAGTAGACTTTTGGCACTTTGGCGACCAGGCAGTTTTGCAACAAGTCATTTACCTGCGGCTTTATAAAGCAATATGGATGGTGTGCTCGGCAAGTTCCAGAAAGTCTACTCACTTAGTTTTTGACGAGAAACCGATGCCGAAGGCGGTCCTATTTCAGGGCGTTAACGAGTCTTCGAGACACAAAAAGGCCCGAACCAATACGGTCCGGGCCTCATCGAGCTAGAGATTGTCTCTCAGGCGGCTGTCTTAGCCAAAGTAGCGCTTGAGCAGGCCGGCGAAAGCCTTGCCGTGACGGGCCTCGTCGCGAGCCATCTCGTGCACGGTGTCGTGGATGGCATCGAGGCCGGCGGCCTTGGCGCGCTTGGCAAGATCGGTCTTGCCGGCGGTGGCGCCGTTCTCGGCCTCAACGCGCATCTCGAGGTTCTTCTTGGTGGAGTCGGTCACGACCTCGCCCAGGAGCTCGGCGAACTTGGCGGCGTGCTCGGCCTCCTCGTGGGCAGCCTTCTCCCAGTACAGGCCGATCTCGGGGTAACCCTCGCGATGAGCGACGCGAGCCATGGCCAGGTACATACCGACCTCGGAGCACTCGCCCTCAAAGTTGGCGCGCAGGTCGGCAACGATGTCCTCGGAGACGCCCTCCATCTTGGCGACGCCCACGACGTGCTCGGCAGCCCACTCGAGCTGGCCCTCCTCCTGCTTCAGGAAACGAGAACCGGGAACGCCGCACTGGGGGCACTTGAAGTCCTCGGGCAGCTGGTCGCCGTCGAACTCTTCCACATAACCGCAAACGGGGCAAACAAACTTCATGATTCGATCCTTTCGATCGATGGCGATTGTGCGCTCGTCCGGTCCCGTAAGGGCCCTCTCCGGACGTGCGTCTTGACGAGTTCTATTATCCATAAATGCAACCAAATGTGAAGCCTATTAGGAATGATTTTTAATAAAACAATTTTGAGATATGAAGATGTTGATTGATTAACGATCGGCATACCGTCTGCGATCTCCGCTGAGTACAATCGGTCGAGCAAATGTTGACCTATCAACAAATGAAGGAGTTTCCTTTATGCATCTAGCCCGTCGTGCCTGGTGCCGAACATATCAGACGGTTTTTCGCATTGCATTGCCGATCCTGCCCTATACCGAGCCGCGCATTTTGGAGCATGCCGAGGATGTGCCCGCGGTGCTTCAAAAGCGCTCGATCCAGAAGGTCCTTATCGTGACAGACCCTGGTATTGCACGTTTGGGGCTCACGGCACCACTCGAGCGTGCGCTTATGGCTCAGGGGATTGGCGTTACGGTCTATGCCGAAACACGTGCGAACCCCACGGTCTCGAATGTGGAGGAAGCGGCGGCGCTGTATCGCGAGAACGACTGCCGGGCCATTATCGGCTTTGGTGGAGGATCAGCCATGGACTGCGCCAAGGGTGTGGGGGCGCGCATTGCGCAGCCAAACAAGCCCATCAACAAGATGCGTGGCCTGTTGCGTGTCCACCGTCTCCTGCCGCTGCTTATTGCGGTTCCCACTACCGCCGGTACGGGAAGCGAAGTGACGCTCGCGGCGGTTATCACCGATAACGAGACGCACTATAAATACCCCATTAACGACTTTGTGCTCATTCCGCGCTTTGCGGTGCACGACCCCGAGTTTACGCGCGGCCTGCCCGCCTCCATTACGGGGCAGACGGGCATGGACGCCCTGACGCATGCCGTCGAAGCCTTTATCGGGCGAAGCACCACGCCCTATACGCGTAAGATGGCGCGACAGGCGGTGCAGCTCATCCGCGACAATTTGCTCGAGGCCTATGAGCATGGCGAGGACATGCGTGCGCGCCGCAATATGCTTTCGGCGGCGTATAAGGCGGGCGTTGCGTTTACCCGCTCCTATGTCGGATATGTTCATGCCATCGCGCACAGTCTGGGCGGCCGATACGGAATTCCGCATGGCTTGGCCAACGCGATCATCCTGCCGCACATGCTTCGCGCTTATGGTGACGCCGCCGCCCCCAAGCTTGCCGATCTTGCTCGCATGGCGGGCATTGCGCCGGCTACCGCGCAGGACAGTCTTGCGGCCGAGGCCTTTATCGATTGGGTCGACCGCATGAACGAGGCCCTGGGAATCCCCAAATATGTCTCGGGTATTCGCCGCTCCGATATTCCGCAAATGGCGGCCCATGCCGATGCCGAGGCCAATCCCCTGTACCCCGTTCCTCTTTTAATGGACCGCCTGGAGCTCGAGCATATGTACGAAGTTGTTGCGGGTGGTATGTTTGAGGACGAGAACTAGGAGGGTCCATGAACACCGAGGAAATTGCGCGCATCGTCGGCGATCAGCGCACTTACTTTAAGACGCATGCCACGTTTGATGTCGATGCTCGCCGCTGTGCACTGGTGCACCTGCGCGATGCGGTTCGTGCGCACGAGGGCGATATCGCCCATGCGCTCAAGACCGATCTGGGTAAGTCACATGACGAGGCGTATATGTGCGAGATCGGCACGTCGCTTTCCGAGATTCGTCATCAGATCGCTCATGTGGCTCGATGGAGTCGTCCGCGCCTGCGTCCGTGTGACCTCGCTAACGCCGTGAGCGTGTGCAAAACGCAAGCCGTGCCCTATGGCGTCGCGCTCATCATGGCGCCCTGGAACTATCCGTTTTTGCTGACGCTCGAGCCGCTCGCTGGCGCCCTTGCCGCAGGCAATACCGTGGTCATCAAGCCGAGTGCCTATGCGCCGGCTTCGAGCGCGGTGCTCAGGCAGATTTGCGAGGAAGCATTTGAGCCGCGCCTGGTAACGGTCGTCGAGGGCGGGCGTGCCGAGAACGAAGCGCTGCTCGACGAGTGCTGGGACAAGATCTTCTTTACCGGTAGCGTTCCGGTCGGCAAGCTCGTCATGGAGCGCGCGAGCAAAAACCTTACGCCCGTGACGCTTGAGCTGGGCGGAAAGAGTCCCTGCATCGTGGATGCGACGGCAAACTTGAAGGTCGCGGCACGCCGCATCGCCTTTGGTAAATGGCTCAACGTGGGGCAGACCTGCGTGGCACCCGACTACCTGCTGGTCGATACGCGCGTGCACGACGAGCTGCTGGGCCTCATCAAGGAGGAGGTCCGTCGCATGTTTGGCGAGCACCCGCTCGACAACGAGGACTACGGTCATATTGTCAACGCCAAGCATTTCGCGCGCATACGTGGGCTGATCGATTCCGATAAGGTCGTGCTTGGGGGTACCGCGCGCGAGACTTCGCTCAAGATCGAGCCGACGATTTTGGACGGCGTGTCCCCCGATGACGCCGTGATGCAGGAGGAAATCTTCGGCCCCATCTTGCCAGTGCTGACGTTTGAGGGCCTGGATGAGGCCGAGACGTTTATTATGGATCGTCCGACGCCGCTGGCCCTGTATATCTTTAGCCAGGACCGCGAGGTCCAGCAGCGCTTTGTGCGCTACGTGCCCTTTGGCGGCGGCTGTGTCAACGACACGATCATGCACTTGGCTACGAGCCATATGGGCTTTGGCGGCATGGGTGCGAGCGGTATGGGACAGTACCATGGCCGCGAGAGCTTCGATACGTTTAGCCACAAGAAGAGCATCGTGAACAAGGCAACGTGGCTGGACGTGCCGTTTCGGTATGCGCCCTACGCAATCTGGAAGCACAAGTTCGTGCGCATGTTTGTGCATTAGGAAATGGCAGGTAATACGAACAAGTGTTCCTATTATCTGTCATTTACGTTAGACTACTGTTATGGGGTACGGATGGGCCAACTCCCTTTAGAAGGGAATTGGTATGAACGTAAGCGATGTTATTTCGTTACTGGCGTTGTTAATCGCGGCTATCGGGCTCGGCCTGTTTATCGGTCGAATGAAATAGCCGCCCCCGCGCAAGCGAAGACGGCCACTTCTCACGATGAAAACGTGTATCGGAGTTGGCAAGACCCGCTGCCACGGGTGCCATCCGTACCCCTATCTTATCTGCAAGCGCTCTGTCTCGCAAGCGTTGCGGCAACTGGGTGAAAGGCGCGAGCGGGTGAATTCGTGTCCGCACGGGCCCGTAAACTTCTCAGTAAGGTTAAGCGCCGGTTTATCCGGCCGTTAGAGGAGTTGCCATGTACGAGCCTTCACGTGTTCTTCTGTCATTTCATATCGCAGGATTTCAATATGCCGACGGCGCTTTGGTCCTAGGCGATCTTAAAGTGGGCGATAAACTGACGCGGTGCGCCGAGCGCGATAATCCCCATGATCCCGAGGCGGTTGCGATCTACTATGGCAACACCAAGCTTGGCTATGTTCCGGGAAACGAGGTCGGCTCGCTGTCCTTGATGATGTATTACGGCCATGAGGACGTATTTGAGGCCCGCGTGCAACAGGTTGCTCCCGAGCGCAGTCCGTGGCATCAGGTGCGTGTTGGACTCTACGTGGTGGATGCTCGCTAATCGGTTAGGGAGACTGCCATGTTTGATGACGACGACCAGTTCGATCTGACAGACGATCCGTTTGAGTGGGATATGCTACTCGATGACAATGAGTTGGAGCGGGATCGTAAGAAGCGGCAGGATAAGAATGCCCAGGGTGACGCTTCGAAAAAGCAAGACAAAAGCCGCCGCGGACTGTTCGGCGGGTTCTTTGGATAACCGCCGCATCGCTGCGTCTGTATACTTAGCACGAGTTGAACACGTTGCGAAATGAGGACAGAGACGATGATGTGGTTTACCGCCGACCTGCATCTGGGCGATACGAATATCTTGCACGACATGGACCGGCCGTTTGGCTCGGTCGAGGAGATGAACCGCAAGGTCATTGATGCCATCAATGAGTGCGTGGCGGCGGACGACCGTCTCTATATCTTGGGAGACTTTACCTATCGTCTGCCCCTGGCAGAGGCGGTGCGCCTGCGCGAGCGTATCGAATGCAAGAATGTGACGCTCATCCGTGGTAACCATGACGGCGACTGGGAAGACCCCGATGTACCGCAGATTTGGGATGACGTACGCGATTACCTGGAGATTGCCCCCGGCTATGCCAAGGGACATCGCCTGGTTATGAGTCACTACCCTATGCTCAGCTGGAATGGCAAGGCGCGTGGTGCCATCATGCTGCACGGGCATATCCACAGCAGGGGAGACCGCACCAACGCGCGCAACCGCGATCACGAGCGCCCTATCTTTCGCTACGATGTCGGCCTCGACGCCAACGACTACAAGCCCGTAAGCCGAGACCAAATCCTCGGCTTCTTTGGACTGTAATTCTTGAACCACTGCACAAACCGCGACAAAGGGGACAGACACCTTTGTGGTGGTTCTGGCGCCGTTGCCATTATGGCAGCGGCGCCTTTTTTGTCCGTGCGACGCGGTAGAGTGTAGGCGGTCGAAATTTGCGTCCATCGAGGAGCTGCTATGAACGAGATTAAGTGCCCGCATTGCGGCGAAGTATTTAAGGTCGATGCGTCCGGCTATGCGGACATCGTCAAGCAAGTGCGCGATGCCGAGTTCTCGCGCGACCTGGATGAGCGTGTGAAGGCTGTCCAGCGCGAGGGCGAGCAGGCGCTGGAGCTTGAACGCTCACGTTCGACGGCCGCCTTGCAAAAGGCAGAGTCTCAGCGCAACGCTCAGCTTGTCGAGCAGAAGAACACTGCGGATCAGAAACTGGCGCAAGAGGTTGCCAAGCGCGATGCCGAGCTTGCCGAGCTGCGCGCTAAGCTCGAGGGCGCTGCCGCAGAGCGCGAGAGTGCAAGCCAGCGCGCGGCGGTAGAGGCGCGAGCCAATGCTCAAAAGGAAAATGCCGAACTCCAGCGTGAGATTGATAGCCTGCGTGCGCAGCTTGGGCGCAAAGATGACGAAGCAAAGCTTGCCGAGTCGGCGGCGCGCAACGCTGCTCAAAACGATTTAGCTGCACGTGATGCTCAGATTGCCGAGCTGCAGGCCAAGCTTGCCGCGGCGGACAAGGCCCAGGAGATGGCGCTTGCCGCTGCCGCGGCAGAGTCGCAGCGTGAGCTCGATGCCGCTCGCAGTGAGGCCGAGCGCGCGCTTACTGACTATCGCGCGAAGGTGCAGGAGAAGTTTTCTGCCGCTAAGGCACAGTCCGAGCAAGAGACCGAGGGGCTGCGTGCCCAGCTGCGCGAACAAGAACTGATGGCAAAAATGAACCTGTCAGAGGCGGTCGCCGCGGCGGAGCGTGAGCGCGACGAGGCGCGTGCCAAGCTGACGAGCGAGCTGGCTGTGCGCGATTCGCGTGAGGAACAGGCCAAGGCAGCCCACGAGCTTGAGCTTGCGCAGGCCAAGCGCGTGAGTGACGAGTTGATTCGCTACAAGGACGAAGAGATTGAGCGTCTTAAGGACATGAAGGTACGCCTGTCCACCAAGATGGTGGGCGAGTCGCTCGAGCAGCACTGCGAGACCGAGTTCAATCGCCTGCGCATGACGGCGTTTCCCAACGCGTACTTCGAGAAAGATAACGATGCGTCCGAGGGCACCAAGGGCGACTTTATCTTCCGCGAGTGCGACGCGAGCGGCAACGAGGTCATTTCGATTATGTTCGAGATGAAAAACGAGAACGACGAGACCGCGACCAAGCACAAAAACGAGGACTTCTTTAAGAAACTCGATCACGATCGTCGCCAGAAAGGCTGCGAGTATGCGGTGCTCTGCACCCTGCTGGAGCCCGAGAGCGAGCTCTATAACGCGGGTATCGTCGACGTGAGCTACCGCTATGAGAAGATGTACGTGATCCGCCCGCAGTTCTTCATTCCCATGATCACGCTGCTGCGCAACGCCGCTATGGGCTCGCTGCGCTATAAGCAGGAGCTGGCGGAGTACAAGCAGCAGAATATCGACGTCACGAACTTCGAAGCCAAGATGGAAAAGTTCAAGAATGATTTCGGTCGCAACTACGAGATCGCGAGCCGCAAGTTCCAAACGGCAATCGATGAGATTGACAAGACGATTAGCCATCTGCAGAAAACCAAGGAGGCGTTGCTGTCTTCCGAGAACAACCTGCGCCTTGCCAACAAGAAAGCCGACGATCTTACCATTCGAAAGCTCACGTGGGGCAACAAGACCATGAAGGCCGCCTTTGACGAGGCGCGCGGGGCTGCGCCAGAGACAAACGATGAGCCCGCCGAAGCAGATTCGTATGAGGTTGAGGATGCTGAGTAGGGCATAGCGTATAGTGCAAAAGTGGGGCCGCTGGCGATGTTGCCAGCGGTCCCACTTCGTCTCGTCCCAGTATGTTCGGCTAGTCTTCGAGCAGGTCTTCGATAAAGCCGACACGGTAGTTCTTGAAGATGACCTCGCCGCCGTCTTGCGTGGCGTCCAGGTCGACATCGCCCATGATGCCAAAGTCGTGGTCGCCATCCTCGTCAGCAAAGATCTGGTGCACGTGCCATACGCGTGCAGTCTTCTCGTCGGACTCATCGATGGAAAACATTGCGGCACTGCGGGCATCTCCGTCGGT
Organism: Collinsella sp.; assembly: GCA_036426035.1. Lineage (GTDB taxonomy): Bacteria > Actinomycetota > Coriobacteriia > Coriobacteriales > Coriobacteriaceae > Collinsella. The sequence continues at coordinate 1,141 of JAXJPE010000025.1, read as the reverse complement.
GAGGATCTCCTCGTGTTGCTCGTGATAGGCGTCGAGGGCCTTTTGCCAGCGGACCTCGCTCATGCCCCAGTCCTCGTCGAGTTCGCCCAGATCGCGAACGTGCTCGCGGGCGGCAAGGGTTACGCGGCGGAAGAGTGCGTTGCGCACCAACAGCGTGCAGCCGCGACGGTCCGCCACGACCTCGTCAATGCCCTGCGGCGGTGCGGCGTCGAGTGCAGCGGGGTTGCCGGCGTTCTCCCACTCGTCCACCAGGCTCGAGTCGACCGAGCGCACCACAAAGCCGAGCCACGAAATGATGTCACGCAAGCGCTCATCGCGCTTCTCAATGGGCACGGTGCGGTCGAGGGAACGGTAGGCCTCGGCTAGGTAGCGCAGCAGAATGCCCTCGGAGCGGGCGATGCCGAGCTTTTGAATGTAGCCCTTAAAATCGCTCGCGCTTTCCAGCATATCGCGCAGGACGCTCTTGGGAGAGAGCTGATAGTCGTTTGCCCAGGGCACTTCCTGGCAGTACTTGTCAAAGGCGGCGTCGAGCAAATCCTCGAGCGGCTTTTCGTACGTGACGTCTTGAATGCGCTCCAAGCGCTCCTCATACTCGACGCCGTCAGCCTTCATTTCGGCCATCGCGCGGTCGCGCGCAGCGCGCTCCTGTGCGCGCAGCACCTGCTTGGGGTCCTCGAGCGTTGCCTCGACCATCGAGATCAGATCCATGGTATAGGTCTCGCTCTCGGGATCGAGCAGCTCCAACGCGGCAAGCAAGAACGGCGAGAGCGGCTGATCGAGCGCAAAGTCCTCGGGCAGATCGACCGTCAGTGCATAGTCAATGTCTGGTGCGGCGTCAGTCGGGGCGTCGGGTGCGGGCGGCACCTCGGTGCGAACGACGACGCCGGAATCGATGAGTGTGGCGAAGATTTCATCGGCGCGAACCTCGAGCTTGGCCTTTTCCTCGGGGGTCTGCAGGCTCGTCTCGATGAGGTCGTGTACGCGGGCACGGGCGTCGCCGCCCTGCTCGACCACGCTAATCACCATGGAGTGCGTGATGCGCAGGCGCGGCTTGAGCGTCTCGGGCTGCGTCTCAATCAGACGCTCAAAGGTCTGCTTGTTCCAGGTGACAAAGCCCTCGGGGGCCTTCTTCTTTTTAATC
>JAXJPE010000024.1:0-5342 GCA_036426035.1 Collinsella sp. | reverse complement strand
TTCTGTATCGATATAGCTTCTGAGCTGGTTTGGCGTCGACAGCGTCCAGCAAGGTCAACAAGCCAGCGTCGAATTTCCGGCGTTCTTTAGCTGAAAGAAAAAGTTGGTGTGCGGAGCTATGCTCCGCACATTTGGGATGGGAGCTCCTCGGGGGCGGGGCGGGCGCCTGCCGCCATATATGAACTTTATCGCGAGTTCCGCACGAACAGAAGGCCACTTAATGTGGCCTCCGTCGTGAGCAGGACTGTCCGAGCAGGAAAGTTCATATATGGCGGCAGGCGCCCGCCCCGCCCCCGAGGAGCATCTCTCATGCAAAAACTGTCGTGGGGTAAAGTCCGAGGTCAGTGGCGTTTTATACCGAGAAATTCAAAAAAGTGGAAAATTCATTACATATTTGCGTTGACTTTAGGTAACTAAAGTTTCATACTCCTTTTCAACCACTGGGGGATGTGAACACGCACGGATCGTTCACATCATGATTGAAGAGGATTTCTTAGACATGTTCACGCATCAGCTAAACATTATCAGCGTAGTAATTATCTGATGCGGGTTAGCACATACAGCTAGCCCGTACGATAACGGGCGGCTGATGAAGATGAGGGCCGTCGAGCGCAACCGACGGCCCTCATTTTTTATGTCTGGGAAGTTCTTTTTAGAGGAGGAAATGTAATGAACGGAGTTTTGCTCATGGTTGTGGCCGCGGCGGTGCTCGCCTGCGGCTATCTGGGCTATGGCCGATGGCTGGCCAACAAGTGGGGCGTTGACAAAGAGGCCCTCACGCCGGCCAAGCGCATGAAGGACGGCAAGAGCTTCTCGCCCGTCTCCGCCTTCACCGCGTTCTCGCACCAGTTCAGCTCGATCTGCGGTGCTGGCCCTGTCACGGGTACGATCGTCGCCATGGCCTTTGGCTGGCTGCCTGTCGTGCTCTGGGTCCTCATCGGCGGCATCTTCTTTGGCGCCGTCCACGACTTTGGTGCCCTGTACGCTTCGATGAAGAACAACGGCAAGTCGCTCGCTCAGCTCATCGAGAAGTACATCGGCAAGACCGGCCGTCGCCTGTTCCTGCTGTTCTGCTGGCTGTTCTGCATCATCGTCATCGCCGCCTTCACCGACATGGTCTGCAAGACGTTCATGTTCACCCCGGCCGTTGACGCTTCTGGTGCTGCTACCGGTGCCATCGACTTCACCAAGTCCTATGCCGCCGGCTGCGCTGGTACCATCTCCATCCTGTTCACCTTCGTCGCTATCGCCTTTGGTTGGGCCCAGAAGAAGTTCAACCTCACCGGCGCTGCCGAGTTCGTCACCGGCGTGGTCCTCATGGTTCTCATGTTCGCCGTCGGTATGCAGTTCCCGGTCTACCTGGATAAGTTCCAGTGGTTCGCCGTCGTCATGGTCTACCTGGTCTTCGCTGGCGCTATGCCCATCCAGATGCTCAAGACCCCGCGTGACTACCTCACTTCCATCATGATGATCGTCATGATCGTCTGCGCTGTCCTCGGCATCGTCGTCCTGGGCGTCAACGGTCAGGCCACTATCACCGCTCCGGTCTTCACCGGCTTCTCCACTGCCTCCGGCATGATGTTACCGGTCCTGTTCGTCTCCGTCGCTTGCGGTGCTCTCTCCGGTTTCCACAGCCTCGTTTCTTCCGGCACCTCTTCTAAGCAGGTCGAGAAGGAGCAGGACGCCGTCAAGGTCGGTTACGGCGCCATGATCGTCGAGTCCTTCGTCGGCATCCTTGCCATCATCGTCGCCGGCATCATGTTCTCCGACATGAACACCGCCGGTACCGGCGCCCTCAACGCCGGTGTCGCTTCCACCCCGTTCCAGATCTTCGCCGCTGGCATCTCCCGCGGTATGCAGGCCTTCGGTGTTGACGGCACGCTCGCTACCGTCTTTATGACCATGAACGTCTCCGCTCTGGCCCTGACCTCGCTCGACGCCGTCGCCCGCATCGCCCGCACTTCGTTCTCCGAGTTCTTTGCCCAGACCAACGATGCCCTGGCCATCGAGTCCAAGGCCGGCTACATGAAGGTCCTCGGCAACCCCTGGTTCGCCACGGTCGTTACCCTGCTTCCCGGTCTCGCCCTCGCTTTTGGTGGCTATGCCAACATCTGGCCGCTCTTTGGTGCTTCCAACCAGCTGCTCGGCGGCATGACCATGATCACCCTCGCCGTGTTCTGCAAGTGCACCGGCCGCAAGGGCTGGATGCTCTATGTGCCCGTCGCCTTCCTGCTCTGCTGCACCTTCACCTCGCTGGTCCAGAGCGCCATGGGCTGCATGGCCGCTGTCCAGGCTTACGGCTTCTTCGGCACCATCCCGGCTACCGCCACCACGGCCGCCGTCTCCGTCGCCGCCACCAAGGGCCTGCAGCTTGTCTTCGCCGTCCTGCTGATGGTCCTGGGCCTCATCGTTGCCGTTAACTGCCTCAAGGAGTTCTTCGGCAAGGAGGCCGGTTCCATGCCCGACGAGGAGCCCGAGTGGTCCGAGATGGGCAAGGCCGAGTATGGCCGCGCTGCTGCTGCCGAGGCTCCTGTCGACGCCGAGGCCGCCAAGGCTTAGTCGACCTGACGCGTTGAACGTCACATCTATATGACTCGGAAAGACCGGATCCGCGACTTCGCGGGCTCGGTCTTTTTTTCATGCAAAAGCGGGTGACGCTCGAGTGTTCTCGCAGATGTTTTGCGTGGATAAGGGCGCGCGTTGTACCATATAGACGTATATGTGTGCATATGAAAGGGGCCCCGTGGCCAAGACGGTATATTCCGATAACCAAAATAATGTCGATGCCCTGGCTGAACGTCTGAGCAGCCAGACGTCGCTTTCTGCCGAGCGTGCCAAGCTGGTTGCCTACGACCTGCTCTGCCGCAAGGCGCTCAAGATTAAGTCGAGTGCGCTGGCGCAGATTTTCCGCTCCGTCGATAAGGAATGTGACACCAAGGCGATGCGCGATGAGCTTATCGCGGCAAATATCGTGACCAAGATCGAGGGTAGCGGCATTAACGGGCGCCCGGCGTTCTATACCATCAATGCCGAGATCCGCGATGCCCAGGAGCAGCCTGCCGAGTCCGTCGAGGATTTTGTCGTCGAGGATTCCGCTGACGTGCCTGCTGTGGAAGAAGCTGCTCCGCGTGAGCATGTCGATACCGATGAGTTGCTCGATGAGAACGTCGTGCGCGCCTTTACGGCCAAGGCAGGACGCGGCGGTTTTGGCGGGGGCGGCAAGCGCGATGCTCAGCGCCGTGCCCAGCAGGAGCGCTTCCGTCGTGCCGTTGCTCAAAAGGGTGAGACGGATGCCGAGGCTGTTGAGAACGAGGTTGCTGCCGAGTCGCAGAGGCCCGCGAAGGAGCAAAAGCCCGTGGAGGCCCAGGAGCCCCAGCGTCGCCGTGGTGCCCACTTTAAGGCTGCGCAGCAGGATGTCGCGCATGAGGTTGAAGAGCCTTCCGAGGCTGCAGACGATGTTGAGGAGTCTGCCAAGAAGGCTCCGGGTTCATGCCGTCCCGGGCGTGGTTTTGCGAGGCGCGCGTATCCCGTAAGGCGTCAGGAGAAGGGCGAGCCGGCTTCGACCGCTCAGGCCGAGAAGGCCGAACAAACCGAGAAAACCGTTGAGCCGGCGGCTCGCGAGCAGCAACCTTCCGAGTCGCAGCCTGCGGCTGACACTGAGGTCAAAGCTCAACAGACCGCTGATAAGCAGGCGGGGGAGAGCGCCTCAGGCAAGCCCCGCCGTCGTCGTCACCGCGGCGGTCGTGGCTCAAATGCCGAGGCTGCGGCCGAGAAGGCAGCGACGCAAAGCAAGGATGCGAAGGCTGAGGCCCCGGCGGAGCAGCCCAAGCGCCAGCCGGCGAAGGGGGACAAGCCCGAACGTTCGCAAAAGAGCTCGTCCGCGCCAAAGCAAGAGCGCAAAGCTCAGGCAGATTCCAAGCGCAAATCCCAGGCTCAGCCCAAACCGACTGCAAACGTTGCGGCCGCCCAGCAGCCTGAGCCGCCCGCTCATGGCGAGGTTTCGGCGTTTGCTCTGGCACGTGTCCTGGGCAGGCAGCTGCTCAAGGTCGTTCCTACGCCAATGGCGCTCTCCAAGATTAAGGAGCAGCAGACTCAAATTGTTAAGGTCGAGGGCAAGGACGGCAAAAAGGCTCCGCAGCGCACTCAGCACAACGAGATGTCCAACCGCAAGATTGCCGAGGAAATCGCAATCATCCAGGCTTGGATCGAGCAAAACCGAGGTGCCGATACGCCGGTTGCCTCGCGCCGCCAGCGTGCCTACCAGATTTTTAACGACGAGAAGGCTTTTGACGGCAAGCACGGTGAGCGCCTAATTCGGCGTATGACCGAAAAGGGCATCAGCATGCAGGCGATTAAGGTCGCCCCCAACCGCCCCGTGCACTTTACGGGTTTCTTTACGCTGGGCGCCGACAAGCCGTTCATTATGGTTGAGAACCTGGATACCTACGACGAGATCGTCAAGCTGCTGCGAGGCCGCAAGCACGCCAAGCTCTTTGGCATCAAGGTGGGCGGCGTGATTTTTGGCGGCGGATGCAAGGCGAGCGTCTCGCATGCCCTGGACGATTATCTGGCCGAGATCGGCTATCGCTTTAACTACGTCTACTACGTGGGCGATATCGACCGCGAGGGCGCGCGCATCGTCGAGCAGGCTCGCAATGCCAATGTGGTTGAGATTCGCCTGCATGCCGGCATGTACCGCGCCATGCTCGCCGAGCACAAGCGTCGCGTGAAGGCCGGCGGAGAGTGCGAGCCCGCGGCTGCCAACCAGGGCGTGCCGCAGAACTTGGCGGCGACGATCAAGGATCTGCCCATGGTCACGCGTGTGCAGTTCCGCAACGTGCTACGTGAAGGCGGGCGCATTCCGCAGGAGATTCTGATGACCGCCGACTATCGGGATGGCGACTCGGGAAGCTTCGACCGCATGCTGAACAACTAAATTCCGCCGGCCCCGGGAGAGCGGGGACACCGGCTTAGGTTTCCTGCTCTACAGTCCTGCTCACGACGGAGGCCACATTAAGTGGCCTCCTGTTCGTGCGGAACTCGCGATAAACCTAAGCCGGTGTCCCCACTCTCCCGGGGCCTGTGGTTACTTGGTTGTTGCATGCGGCTCGCTTTTCGGAACAGGGCTGATAATTCTAGATGCAAGGCGCTCTTGGTCGTTATGGGCCTGGGGCGTCTGTCTTATATAGGTAGATTCCTTGCGGGTTCGAATCCCTCCGCTTGCTCACAAGAAAAGCCTCCCGATCGGCTATGCGTTCGAGAGGCTTGTTTCTTTGGCTGGGACGGAGGGATTCGAACCCCCAACAGCCGGCACCAAAAACCGGAGTTCTACCGTTGAACTA
>JAXJPE010000023.1:0-5395 GCA_036426035.1 Collinsella sp. | reverse complement strand
GGACCGCGATCTTCTTGGCGGTGGCGGGGATGGCCTCGATCAGGCGCTCAGCCTTGAACGGGCGGTACAGACGGACCTTGATGAGACCGACCTTCTCGCCGTGGGCGTTGAGGTAGTCGATGACTTCCTCGAGCACGTCGCAGAAGGAGCCCATGCACACGACGACACGATCGGCATCGGGAGCGCCGTAGTAGTTGAACAGGCCGTAATCGGTGCCGAGCTTTTCGTTGATCTTCTTCATGTAGCCCTCGACGACGGCGGGAAGCTCGTCGTAGACCTTGTTGCAGGCCTCGCGGTTCTGGAAGAAGATGTCGCCGTTCTCGTGGCTGCCGCGGGTATGCGGGTGCTCAGGGTTGAGCGCGTGATCGCGGAAAGCCTGGACGGCGTCCATGTCGCACATCTCGGCCAGATCCTTGTAGTCCCACATGGCGACCTTCTGGATCTCGTGGCTGGTGCGGAAGCCGTCGAAGAAGTTAAGGAACGGGGTCTTGCCCTCGATGGCGGCAAGGTGAGCCACCGGCGAGAGGTCCATGACCTCCTGGACGTTGCCCTCGGCGAGCATGGCGAAACCGGTCTGGCGGCAGGCCATGACGTCGGAGTGATCGCCAAAGATGTTCAGGGCGTGGGAAGCGACGCAACGCGCGGAGACGTGGAAGACGCCCGGGAGCTGCTCGCCCGCGATCTTGTACATGTTCGGGATCATCAGGAGCAGGCCCTGAGAAGCCGTGTAGGTGGTGGTCAGAGCACCGGCGCCCAGCGAACCGTGAACGGTACCGGCTGCACCTGCCTCAGACTCCATCTCGACGACCTTGACCGGGGTGCCAAAGATGTTCTTGCGACCCTGGGCCGCCCACTGGTCGACATGGTCGGCCATCGGGCTGGACGGCGTAATGGGATAAATTCCCGCTACCTCGGTGTACGCATACGAAACATATGCGGCCGCCTCGTTGCCGTCCATAGACTTAAACTTACGCGCCATATACCCCTCTCCTCTCATATAGGTATACAGGCCCCGGCGATTGCCGGGATGTTGGCGTGATGGGATTTTCGCTGTTGCTTCCAATCATCCGACAGGCAGACTGAGCAGCAGGTACATGGCATGGAGAGAAGGCATGCCGAGGCAAGGAGGGCTGCACGCGCTCCACAGGCCCAGCTACCCGTCTTGCACATGACCGAGCGCCGCAAAGGCCGCATGCCGGATGCTCCCGGGCACGCCCCGGCGATGGGAAGCGCCCGCAACGGAAATCCGCATGCGGGCTTATTGTACCCCGCCGCCAAGCCATATTTCGACAAATATAGGTGGGCGGTAAAGGTTTACCTTAGGTGACTGCCAAGGGGCGAGATGGCCCCTCGGACGGAAAAGTCGCAGCCTGCATCGAGAGTGGATAATCTCCCACTTTTTGCCTGTATCTTGACCAAAAGTGGGAGATTATCCACTCTCATGGGTTGTGCGTCCGAAAATCCTCTCTCGTGCGTCCGGAAATCCACTCTCGTTTCTCTATCGCCGACCACACGGCAGTTGCGGTGAAATGGGGACTGTTTTTGCCGGTCGCGGCCTTAAACAGTCCCTATTTCACCGCAACTTATTTAGGAGATGAGTTAGAGAGCGCCGAGGAGGATGGCGTAGGTGGTGGATTCGCCGAGCTTGAGCTCGTCACCGGGGTTGAGCTGAGCGGAGCGGCCAGGCTCGACCTGGGTGCAGACGTTCGTCGCGCCGTTTACCACCACGGTTCCGTTGGTGGACGACAGATCCTCGACGTACCAGGTATTTTGGTCATCGCACCACACGTGGGCATGGCGAGCCGAAACGTCATCGCCCACATCGGTGATATCGCCTTCCCCCGTCGCCAGCGCACCGATCTCCACGCCCTGCTCACTCGGCTGAATCCAGCGCGGAGCGCTCACCACGTAGCCGTTTTGCACGCGAAGCAGGCCCAGCGGATGCGCAGGCGCCGCCTCGTGATCGCCCGTGACCGTCGAGGTGCTCAGCGAGCGCGGCGTCGACGTGGCGCCGCCGCAGGTCGCATGAGCGTAGTCGATGGCATAGGTCACCGAGGATCGAACATCTGCCGAGCAACCGACGGCTACAAACAGCACCAGCACGGCCTCGGCACGTTCGGCGGGCATAAGCTCCGCCGCCTGTGACAGGCGCTCGACCGCATTGCGGTAGAGGCTCGTATCCTGATGGCATTCCTCGAGCGCCCGCACCATGGGCTCGCCAGCGGGCCCGCACACCATGTTGATCACCGCCGTGGCATTCATGGGATTGCGGCGGCGCAGGGCCAGATGCGACATGATGCGCGCGGCCGAGGTGCCGTAATCGGCAAAATAGCGCTCCTGCAGCGTGCCAACCGGAGCGCGCACGATAAAACGCGAGACCCAGGAGCGATCGGCGGCGCGGCTCTGTGGACTACGGCCGTCGGCGAGCGGGCGGCTCGAGAGCACCAGGCCGCACAGTTCGATATGGCTCAGGTGCGCTGCGCGCTTAAAGATGTCAAACATTGCCCCGCACGGGGTGAGCTCAGCTTGAGAAGCCATGGCTTAGCCCTCCTTGGTCGCAGAGATAGTGTCGGATACTTCGGCCGGCCCGCCAAAGGCGCGAACAGCCGCGGCTCCGCCGGCAAGCGGCGTCGCCATGGGAATTTTCGCACGTCGTGCTGACACGACGGGAAGCTCAAAGGCAAACCCCATCGCCAGCAAAAACCACGTGAGCGCATAGGTTGCAATTATGGCGGCCACCAGGCCACCCGCCACGGCATGCTGGGAAAACACGGCGCATGCGAGTGCGGCCAGAGCCGGAACCTCACAGGCGGAAAGGGCCAACACGCCCTGCAGGAACCCCGCGCGGCGATTGCGCGCCAAGGCTCCGACGGCAATGCCCGCCACGCTCGGCAGCGCCAACGCCAGCACGGCGACGATGCCCGGCAGTGTGCCGGACCACGAAATGTGCCCCACGGCAACCGTCATACGAGCACCCGACGCCAGCAGCGCCGCCGACACCACCACAACGGCCCATACGAGGCCGCAGACAGCCGCAGCGCCAATCATCGCAGCGCGACGGACCGCGCGACCGGACGCGTCCATGGGACAGGGCATGAGCGGCTCGGCGCGAAGCGAGCGGGCGACATTTTGCGCATAGTGGTCGCAAAATGCCGAGAGCGCCGCCTCCACCGCAGCCGGCTCGGGACGATCTTCCTGATGGCAGGACAGGCAGGCCATCACCACATCGAACAGCTGAGCGTCGACAAACGCCAGCGCATCGCGCAGATCCTCGGAATTTGGATCGAGCCCCAGCTGCTGAGCCTGTTCGGCCGCGGCAAGTGCCACATCGGGCTCGCGTCGCAGCAGTTGCGTCAAGTCGCAGCCGGGCGCGTGGGCGCCGACGGGATAATCGGGCAGCGTATCCATCTTGAGACGATAAGGGCTGGCGATATCGCGCGTCTTTTTGCGCGAGCCCGAAGTACCCGACGTGCCCGGCGCTACTTCGTACGGCGCGACACCGGCGATGAGCTCATAGACCGTGCTCGCCGCGGCATACACGTCGATTGCCGGCGACATGCGCAAAACGCGCAGGTCGGCAATATCGTCGGTGAGCATCTCGGGCGGAGCGTAGGCAACCGTCGCGCGACGCAACGTGGCGTAGCGCTCTGTAAAGGACTCCCTGCCGCCGGTTCCCGCCACCGCAGAGGCGGGCTCGAGCGCCAGCGACGAGCCAAAATCGATGAGGCACAAATCGAACGTGCCTTCGGCAAGCTGTCGGTCGAGCGGCAGGCGCGCCGTGCGCACCATAATATTGGCCGGCGAGATGTCGCGATGGACGAACCCCTCCCCCACCAAGCTCATGCGGCAGAGCAGATCGAACAGGTCGCGACCCAGGCGCGCCGCCACGAGCGGCGACAGACGCCCGGCATTGTCCACGGCAAAGCGCGGGCGCAGGCGAGCGAGCGTCTCGCCCTCGACCCACTCCATGACAATCGCGGGCACGCCGTCGACCTCGCCCCACCCGTACAAGCGGGGAAAGCCCTTAAGGCCCGAAAGGGCACGATGGCATTCATATTCCTCGCGAAACGCCGCCTTGAACTTGGTGACCAGCGCCTCGTGGGCGACATCGTCATCAAATTCGTCGCGCGTTGGCAAGATGAGCTGCTTGAGCGCCACGGCCTCGCCCTGCGCGTTGACGGCACGCGTCACACGGCCGATACCACCACGGCGCATGGTGGCGTCATCGGCAAACAGCATCGTAAAACGGCGAAGGTAGGCGGGAAGCTCGTCCGTGCCCAGGGCGACGGCCGGCTCAAACCCGTCGACGCGCGCCAGGCGCAGGCCCACCATGGGATCACGGTTGAGCGACTGGGCTGCCGCAGAAGCGAGATCGTTCGTCATAGGGCGATCGCCGCCAGGCTATTGTTGAAGTTGTTAAGCGCAATGTCATCATCGCCGTAATGCCCCACCCATTGGCACAGGTTGGTGTAGCAGCCCCATAGGTTGGCGTACTGCCGATACCACTTTGAGTGGGGAGAAAACGTTTGCCGGCCAAACTCGGCACGGATGACAAACATATCGTTGGCCAGGCTATCGCACGGCCCGGTATCGCCTGTTGCGTTATAGGTCGAGACCGCGCTATTTGCCCGAGAGACATAGCCGTCGAGCATATTGCACTTGGTCACGAGCCAGCTGTGTATGCTTTCCTCCTCGGCGGTCGAAAGGCCGCTGGAGCTTGTATTGCCACCGGTGTTGCCGCCCGTCGAGCTGTCGCCCCCAGACCCGCCGGAGGCGGAGCCCGAACCGGAGCCACCGCTCGAGTTCGACGAATCGGAGCTGGAGCCAGACGAACCGGAGCCGCCAGGTTTCCCCGACTGCTGCGTATCCTGACCCTTTTGCTGCTCGGCCTTGTTTACGACGGTCGAAACGCTGTTATCGGAAAGGTGATGGATGATCTTGGTGTTGGTGAGCACGATGGTCTTGCCGTTGGCAAGCGTGATCTCGTTGGACGCCCGCTCGCCCTCGTCCGCGGGATCGACGTCAAACACGGTGCGCCCGACCACGCTCGCCCACGCAAATCCAGTTGTCGTTCCCAAGTCGCTTTTGGTCTTGCGCCCAATATGCAGCTCGCGCGCAGCATGCGCCTGTACCATGGACGGCACCGTCATGCCATAAGCCGAAACACCGGCTATGACCAGTACGAGCGAGCAAGACAGCAGCACATACGCCCGAGGCGCCAGGCCCAGCCGGCGCCGCATGCGCACCGCGGCGCCATGCTTTGTCTGAGTGCCCCCGGGCCGCATGCGTTCTCCTCCAATCAGAACCACCCTTAAAAAGGGTGGTTTGCTCTTAGGGTATAACCCACGGGCCCCGGGCTCGCGTCTAAAGGCGCGGGCCCGGACTTCGTCCAGGC
>JAXJPE010000022.1:0-32640 GCA_036426035.1 Collinsella sp. | reverse complement strand
CACGACGTACTTGATGTACGTGAGCGGCTTGAGCTTTTTCGTGGAGAACTTTTTGCCGGGAATCTTATGAAGCAGCTCCTGCAGCCAGCCAAACGGGCATAGAAAGCCGCATACAAAGCGTCCCAGCAGCACGCCGAGCAAAATGAGCGTACCGGTGACGTAGTAAGAAAAGTTGAACTTGGATGAACCCACCACCGACTGGAACGACCCGATGGGGCACGCACCCGATGCCGCGGGGCACGAATAGCAATTAAGTCCAGGTACGCAGACTGTTTTTCCCGCGCCCTGATAGATGCCGCCTTTGGCAAAGTTTGGCAGGTGAATATTGGTGACCAGCGTCGCCGCCGCCTGAATGAATCCGCGAAATCGGGCCAAAACATGCGACGCAGTGTTTTCTCTTTTATCCAATTCCGATACACTCCAAGCACAGCCTAATCGCTTTGGCCAGCACGGCATCCGCCTCGCCACGCATAACGCCAAAGCACACCATGGCAATTCCGACGATCAACAAAGCGACCTGTACCACGGGTTTTACCGCTTTGAACAACACGACCACTCCTTTCGTTACGCGACCATTGGACCATATCGGCTATAAAATCCGTGTTAAGCGCGATTTGAAATGTGCAAGGAGACTGTTATGCGTATTTTGATCGTCGAAGACGAGCGAGCACTGTGCGATGCAATCGCGCGCAGTTTGCGAAACTTGGCGTACAGCGTCGACTGCTGTCACGATGGACAGGAGGCGCTCGACCTGCTGGGCGTCGAAGTCTTTGACCTCGTGGTACTCGACCTCAACCTTCCCCGCATCGACGGCATGACCGTACTCAGGGAACTTAGGAAAACTGACTGCGAGACTAAGGTACTGATTCTGTCCGCACGCGGCGAAGTATCCGATAAAGTCGCCGGACTCGATGCCGGCGCCAATGATTACCTCACCAAGCCGTTTCATCTGGACGAGCTTGCGGCAAGGATCCGCAGCCTTACCCTCAGGCGCTTTACACAAAGCGACATAGTTTTAACCTGCGGAAAGCTCCGCTTTGACACCAAGGCGCGCATCGCTTCCGCGGACAGCGAGGCCTTATCTCTTACGCGCAAGGAAACGGGAATCTTGGAATACCTGATGCTTAATCAGGGGCGTCCGGTAAGTCAAGAGGAGCTTATCGAGCACGTTTGGGATAGCAGCGTAAACAGCTTTAGCAACGCAACCCGCGTTCACATCTCGTCACTCCGCAAAAAGCTACGCAGCACTTTGGGATACGACCCGATTCGCAATCGGATTGGAGAGGGCTACGTTATGGAGGATAGCGAATGAAAAGGCTTTCGCTGCAATGGCGCATAACGATTATGACGGCACTGCTCACGTGTGCAGCATGCGTGCTGACGAACTGCCTGGTCGGCTATACGGGCATGCGCTACATGGATGCCATCGGCAGTGACATCTCGGCCCTTAACGCAACCGGCGAAGATTCGCCCCAGGCATTCGACCCAACGAAAGCGACCCCCGATGACAAGGTCACGATCGTTGTAAACGACGCACAGGAGTCTTTTGGCACGACAACCTGGTACATCACGGCTGGAGTCACACTCCTTGGCGGCGCGCTGGCATACTTTGTGAGCGGCCGTGCACTCAAACCGCTACGGGCTTTTGACGCCCAGGTAGAGCGCGTGCAGCCTGACAACCTAAGCGAAATCAGACTCAGTGAAGATGTGCCCACCGAGCTACAACGATGTAGCGCCTCTTTCAACGACATGATCGCCCGTCTTGGCGAAGGGTTCTCTGCACAGCGTCAGTTTACCGGCAACGCCGCACACGAGCTGCGCACCCCGCTCGCCCTTATGCAAGCACAGATTGAACTGTTTGTCTCCGAGCACTCCGGTTTGCAACCCGAAACAGCCGAGCTGCTCGGCCTGCTACAAGAACAAACCGAGCGCATGTCTCGAATGGCCAAGGTATTGCTCGAGATGAGTGAGCTCCGCAGCGTTCCTTGCGAGGACGGTGTGGAACTTGGTCCCTTGTCTGAAGAGGTCCTCACCGACCTTGCGCCACTTGCCGAAAATAAGGGCATAGCCCTCAATTGTGCTGGAGACGCTTTAGTAATCGGGAGCGACACGCTCCTCTATCGGCTGGTGTTTAACCTGGTCGAAAATGCCATCCGTTACAGCCGCCCCGACTCGACTGTCAACGTCTCCATCAGCGACAGCGACAGCCACGTGCTCCTACGAGTCAAAGATGAGGGCCCGGGAATACCCAAGCAGTACCGTGAGAGCATCTTCCAACCGTTCTTTCGCCTAGACAAATCCCGCAGCAGGGCATACGGCGGCGCAGGACTCGGACTAGCGCTCGTTTGGGAGATTGCAGCGCTGCACGGTGGCACGGTAGAGGTCGAAGCAAGTTCCGAGAACGGAACCGTGATGCTCGTGACCCTCTCAAAGGGGGCCACCACGTGATCCGACTGTCCAGGGGTCCCACTCGGCATTGTGAAACGCGTCCCAAAACCTGGACATGAGAAATGGGAGGCAGTTCGCATCTATGCCGAGGACGAAGTCCTGGCGGGGATTCAGGATGCGCAGAGAAGCTGGGCGACGCAAACAAGACTCCTCGACTCGAGCATGGAGATGAATCCGTCTATCAGTCTCATCGCATACTCAGAGGAGGATGCCAGATATAGATCCCATTGGGTAAAGTCGCCGTTCATAAAGGGAATCACTGCATTGCGCTCGGCGACTCTCAAGGCACTCAGGCTTTGTTCTATTTTCTCAGCTTCTTGTTTGAACTGTTCGCTATCCAAAATGCCCCCAAATGCCGGCTTCTCAACAAATCAAAAAAGCAAGAGAGACAGAGATTAGGTTCATGCTCCACTGAACCCGCGCTTCCAGTCGAGGTACTCCTCCTCGAAGATCTCCCCGGAGTCCCGTCTCTCGCGCCCCTCACGGGTCTGTCCATATCAGTGTAGCCAATCCAAGCACAGCCCCACCGCACGGCCCAGTCGCTTCCGGTCCTGCGTGGCCCCGTGAAGGCGGAAGGGCGTGGCTGCGGGCGGCGCGTTCCTTTCTCCTCGTACTTTTTTGGGCATGCGTCACGCCCCCCGCGCGGCGCCGAGAGCGAATCGGCGCAGGCTTGGGGCCAGTTGCGCAGAGGTTGAGGTTCGGGTTTCGCCGGCTTACGCAGCTTGGCGGGCAGAGCGCCCGGGCTCGCTGCGCCTAGGACGCGGCGGGATCCGCGACGTCGGAGGTGTCGATCTCGCCCAGATTGGCGAGCTGGCTGATGAACGGGATACTCTCGTATTCGTCCACCTCGACGCCGCCGAGTACGATGGTGCTGTCGCGCGTGTCGATTTGGGTTGTGAACACGGCCGGGTCGAAACCCGAAGCGATAAAGCCAATGCCCGCGAGGACAACGCCCGCGGCAACGAGCCCGCCCGCCACGGCGAGGTAGATCTTCTTCGCGCTGGTCATGGTACTCACTCCTTTCTACGCCGCGAGATACGCGGCAGCGCCGCCCTTCTCGCCCTTACCCTTCCAGAAGGGCGAGGCGGCCTTCCTCGCCCAGAGCGCCGAGAGGCGCGCAATTTGTTTTGAGGCGGCCCAAGCGCCAGCACCAACGAAGAGTGCCACGCCGACGAGGCCGAGCCCCACGCCCGCCGAGGCGAGGGCGTACGGGAAGTGGCCGATGGTGACGCCGCTTACGGCAAGCAGGAGCCCAACTACGCCCACGCCCCCGAGTGCCGCCGCGACAATCCACACGCAGAGCGCCAGCACCCAGATGCAGATATAGACCGTGACAGCCACGGCGGCGAAGGCGGCGAGCAGCGGCACCCACACCGGGGAGCCCACGATGGTCAGCACCCACAGCAGCGCGGTGCTGCGCCGGCGCGTCCTCGCGATCGCGCGCGGCACGGCGGGCAGGTCATCGAGCGTGGCCTCCGCCACCTCGCCGGGCGTGCCCATGGCGGCCACGGCCTCCTCATCGCTCATACCGTCCTCCATGCGGTCGGCGATGGCCTCCGCATAGAACGCCTTGGTCTCCTCCACCTGCTCGGCCGGCAGGCAGGCGAGCAGCTCGCCCAACCGGCCCAGAAACTCATCGCGCGTCATGGTGCGCCCCCTCAACGTATGCGTAAATCTCCCGTACGGACGGCCACTCGGCCAGGAACTCCTCGATGCGCGCTCGCCCGTCGTCCGTGATGCGGTAGTACCGGCGCAGCCGCCCGTTGTGCTCGGCGGAGCGCGCCGTGATGCACCCGGCCTTCTCCAGGCGCTTGAGCAGCGGGTAGAGCGTCGACTCCGTGAGCCCCATGCTCGCCGGTACGTCCTTCACGATCTGGTAGCCGTAGGACTCCTCGCCGGAGACGGCCGCGAGCACGCAGGCCTCCAGGAAGCCGCGCTTCATCTGTGCCTCCATCCGCACACCTCCTCTCGTCATATACTATGCTATACACACTATACGATGCAAGGTATTAGACGTCAACTCTCATCGCGAAGATTCTCCGGCCCCTGCGCGCTGCGAACGTGATGTCGCGGGGCGGTTGGCATTATGCATGAAACGTCAAGTAACGCTCTTTTGATCCACTTCCACTCGGCCCCATTCGCCTTGTACAACGCCCCCCCTTCAACCTTGGGTTCAAGAGAGCCGCTAGGCTGGACGTGCCGGACGGTAAAGTCCTGGACGCCATGGTGGACTTCTCCGATGCCAGGGGGGGTCATAGGTCTACGCCGATGGAGGCCCACGTACGCGGCAGGGCTCGCCCGTCACCGCTGGTCGCCGGACGGCCGCCACGCCTCGCTCGCCAACGCACAGGCAACAGCAGCAGTCCAGCGCTGGCTGGAGACGCCGGAATGCCCAGAAGATGCGTTTCCCATCGCTGCGACAGAACTTTTTGCAGAGGTGACAATTTTTCCGAATGCCAAGGTTAGCTAGGCTTCGGTAGCCACCTTGGGAGCATCGACAATAGACTCTTCCTTTATACGTTCGGCATAATCGTAGGCGATACCCACAAATTCCAGTCCCGAGCAACAGGGGTACAATTGCTGCTATTGTTGCCAGCTGTTGGGAGATGGAAGATGGACTGCGATGGCTACCCATGCGTTCCCATGCCGTTGATGTGCACCGCCTTTGTGCCGGGGCAGATTGACGCTGCGGTTGCAGGCATTTCCGACCCCGATTCGCGCGCCATCGCCACGGCAGAAGCGCTGTACTTTCGCGGACAGGCCACGCTCGCCGCCGGGACAGCACGCCCCTACCTTGACGCCGCCGACCCCGCACTGCGCTATTCCGCCTGCTTTATCTGCGGATACGCCAGTCTGTCGCTCAACCGTATCGCCGATGCCCGCCGTTGCCTTGCGGGCATCCTCGATACGCCAACTGACGAGGAGTCGCCCGCCGTCCACGCCACACATATCCTGTTCGCCTCGGCCGCGAGCGTCCTGCTGCACTTGCCTTCCCCGTATTCCGCCGAAGAGTTTTATCCGCTTGCGGCGCATCTGCCCGAGGGCCTGCGCCTGTTCGCCAGCTACGTGATGGCGCATGCCCTGTACCTGCGCGGCGAATATGGCCGCAGTCTGGGCATGGCGGAAAACGCCCTGATCATGAAACAGGGAAGCTATCCGATCTCGGAACTGTTCCTGCACCTGGCAGCTTCCATGGCATGCATGAGCCTCAAGGACATCGACGCCGCAAAAACGCACTTCGGAGCCGCTTGGAACATTGCGCGCCCCGACGGCCTTATCGAGCTCATTGGCGAGCACCACGGCCTTTTGCAGGGGCTCATCGAGGCATGCCTAAAATCGCAATACCCTGACGATTTCGCACGCATCATCGAGATTACGTATCGATTCAGCTACGGCTGGCGGCGCATCCACAACCCCGATTCGGGCGAGGACGTGGCCGACGATTTAACGACCACGGAGTTCACCATGGCCATGCTCGCCTGTCGTGGGTGGACCAACGCCGAAATCGCACGCCATATGGGAGTATCGCCGGGCACCGTCAAAAACCGCCTATCCGGCGTATACGCAAAGCTTGGCATCGGCACACGCGCTGAGCTGGTCGCGCATATGTTACGTTAGCGACCGGACTGCCAAGCGCATCGAACGCGTTCCGGAACCCGGCGTTTCGCTCGATCAATTTGGACATTTTGACCCTTGAACGGCACTACCGCCACGGGGCGCCTTCTCGCAAAATTGGATTATTGCCACCGATACTTGCGGGATGGGAGCCCAAGATGCTTGATCGCCGTTCGTTACTTGTCGCCGGAGCGTCCTCGCTAGCGAGCATTATGTTGCCTCGCGTGCCGGGAAGCGCAAACGCCTTCATATTGCCGTTCGCGCCCACCGAAGCCCATGCCGACGAAAAAGACCCCTTCAGGGTGCTCGTTCTCTCGCGCACCATGTTCGGTGTGGTCGTGGTCGACGTCGCCAACAAGAATACGCCCATCAAGGGAGCCCAGGTCACGCTCGCGTCGCGTTATGCCGCGGGCAAACAGCTTTCCGCCACTACCGACGACGAAGGCACGGCCATCTTTGAGGTCGCGCCGCTTTCGGAAGGCTACGTGGACGAGGCGACGCTTCTCGACGCGTACGACTTTAACGGCGGCATCTCCATTAGCATGGCGGGCTACCGCGATGTCGAGATTCCCCTCGCGCGTGTCCAAGGCGGCACCGCCATTACCGCACCCACACGTCCGCTCTCCGATGGCGAGCCGTACTTTCGCCAGCTCACATTCGACGAATGGGACATCCAGTACGCCGACGCCACGTTTATGGCAATGCCAGCGGACAAAGCAGCAAACGACCAGCCCGATACGCACGCTTTTACCGTGCAGGCCCATCTGCCGCAGGGCGGGCAGGCGACGTTGCATATCAATAAAGTGATGCCCGCTGCGGACAGTTCATCCGAAACCGTCACGCAGATTGGCCAAGTCAAGGCCAGCGCATCGGGCACGAATAATCTGGCGACGTTCACGCTCGAAGACACGTTCCTCGATGCGGCACCGGGCCTTCTGGAAGAAGGGTGCAAGCTGCGCTTTATCCTCGACTACCAGGGCAAAACCTACACGCTCTCATCCCCTATGGCCGTTGTTACCGCGCCGGCGGCAAAGGCGGAATCCGGATCGACCACTATCGTCCCCACTACCATGGACCAAGAGATCACTCCGTTTGATTTCCCGGCGGCGTTTCCCGGCATCGGCGGCAATAAGTTCACGTGCTGGATGCCCTCATTCCCCATTTTGTTCGATTTCTCTTTTGCCGGGTACGTGCTGTTTGGCGGAGGATACAAACCGGTCGGCTACATGAACGATTCAGGCAATCCGGATCCGGAGTACTGGAAGAAATCGCCGCGCGAGTCGGGCGCCAAGCAGGCAAACCGCTACCTCGACGAGATGGAGGGGAGGTGGAATCAGTACAAAAGTATGAGTGCCGGTTCGGGAACCGATCCAAGAAACACTAAGCTCCTTCGCCACCATTGCACGCTGCTGTTCACGATGGATATCGCCACACAGCTGTACGGCTCGCTCGCCTACGATTGGGTGGGCAAAACCTGGGGCAACAACAACGACCCCGCATACGGCAATATTAAGGCGCTCTTTCAAGTAAGAACCGACCTCAATTGGACCGAGCAGTTTACCCTAGGACCGGTGCCGTTTTTCCTAAACGTCAACCCCTGGGTGCTGGCGAAGCTGGCGCTCGCCGTGGGTGCCCACACGCACGGCAGCGGCGCGGCGTTTTTTAAAAACATTTCGCTCGACTATTCAAACACCTCGGGCTCGTTCACCATCCAGATCGGGCTTGCCGTCACCTTTGGCGCCGGCGTTGCAGGCGTCGCTTCGTCTGCCGTGCGCGGCGCCGCATCCCTCACGCTGTTCATTGGGTACGAGAAGGCAGATGGACACCAGCTTCCGCGACTGCGCGTAGGTGCAGACGTCGATGTCGATGTGATACTCCAGTTCGTAATGTTCAAGTGGACCACCAAGGCTTGGTCGGGGTCGTGGCCCACACTCCTCGATTCGTGGAATATGTCGGTGAACAACGGCGACCAGTATGTACTCCAGCGCTCTGAGCTCGCATTGGGTGGAGATACGCCCTATACACTAGATGCCTGCTTCGGCTCAGCCGGCAACGCCGAGGCGGGCGGCGTTCCGCAATTTATCGCATCGGCCACCATTGTCACCAACGCCGAGCTGCTCGCGCGCGCCGAGGTTAAAGCCACTGCAAGGAATGTCGCGCCTACCGTACGCGATTGGGACCGGTCGGTCACGCGCATTGAGCTCGAGGCGGATGCAGAAAGCGACGACACGGGACAGATCGAGCATTTCGTCCACGCACTGATAGAGAACGACGAAAACGCCGCGCCGATGTATGAGTACACCTACATCGGTCAGGCAACGAACGCCGTTGCGGACCCCAACGCCAATTCTACCGGCGTGTCGGAGGACGAGCGTGGCGGCATCAAACCCTCGAGCGACAACGTACTGTTTGCTGGCGTGCTCAGCGAAGCTCACATGAAGCTGGCAATGATTGCCGGCGTAGAATGCCTGTTCCGTATCGCCTCGGTGCGCTACGGCGACAATGGTCGCTCGCGCCTGGTGGTGCACACAAAGGCAAACGGCACGTGGTCCGCTCCCACGCCCGTGGACTTTCCCCTTGGGTTTGGCGAGAACGACGTGGAGCGCGACAGCGTATACGATTACGACTTCGACGTGGTGGAATATACGGACGGAAGAGGAAACCAGGACGCCTACGTGCTGCTGGTCTCGGGCGAGCGCCCCGCCGGCGACAACACCCTTTTCGATGCGGCGAGCACATCCGGCATACTGTCCGTTGTGCGCCTGCGCATAAGTAATAGCGAAGTTCGCGTGATATCGCACACGTCGTGGCGCAGCATCTCGCGCGGGCGCCTGCAGGAGGACGGTTACCATTGCCTGCAGTG
Organism: Collinsella sp.; assembly: GCA_036426035.1. GTDB lineage: Bacteria > Actinomycetota > Coriobacteriia > Coriobacteriales > Coriobacteriaceae > Collinsella. The sequence goes on along the minus strand of JAXJPE010000022.1, from coordinate 23,714 downwards.
CCCGCGCATCACGGTGGGCAAGACGCTGGTCGACGGACGCCTGTCGGGTGCCTATCTCCACCGCCGTGGAAGCACCGCAGAAAAGGCGCTCGGCAGCGAGGCTGAGGTTGCGCTGGAGTGCTTTACCCTGTGGTCGGATGTGTCGGGCGACAGCCTCACGTTCCGTCAGGTTCTCCGCTTTCCGCAAGCACCATCGAGCATCGAGTTGGGCACACCCGAGAACATCAACGGCAAAATGGTGGTACCCGTTGCATACGAAACCGCAGAGGGCTGCGGTTGCGCATCGTACGCCGTCATCGGTCAGTCTATTGCGGGTTGGGGCGTCATGCCGCCGGACGCCACGGTGCCGCGCGTGGTACCGTGGCCGCAGCATACGGGCTTTTTGGCAACCGTCGACGAGCAACTGCAGCATGTTACGTGGACGCGAGGCGCATCGGCATTTGCAACGACACCCATGGGCGCAGCTGGCTGCGGCCCGGCGTCGTTTAGCATGAGCAACAACGGCAGGTGCGTGCTATACGTCGAGAACACCGACGGTAAAGTGGGACAAACCTACGACGAAGAAGGCAACCCGGCAGCAGTGATGGGCAAGCACTTCCGCATCTTCGCCAGCACCTTGGCAGGCGATCTGTTCACGGAGCCGTTCGTGATGTGCGAGCTGGACCATCCCGTCGATCAGATAACGACATTTTTGACGTCGGGAGGCATGCTCTCCGCGCTCGCCACGCACATTGTGAGCGCAGAGAAGAGCGAGGCAGAGCTGCACGGCATCGAAGTGCCCTTGGTGGCGTGTGCCACTCCGACGGGCGCGGTCGCTACCTCGGGCGCGGTGGTGCCCGGAGCAGCAGGTGAATCCTTTATGGTCACGGTGCGAAACGACGGCAACACCTTGCTGACCGCCGGCACGATCGATCTGTACCGAGAGGGCTCCAGCCAGCCGTTCTCCAGCGCATCCATCGGGTTCGGAGTGAACGCACGCATGGCATCGATCTACGATCCGGAGCTCGCCGAGGATGCTTCGGCCAACGACATGGCACACGTGAAGTACGCGCTCGAGACGCTGGGCACACGTTTTGCAACGCACCCGCTGGTAGCCGACAACGGCAACGCCGTGCTGGCACCGGGTTGCACGGCACAGTTCCGCATGAGCTTCGCCATCCCCGAGAGTTGGAGCGACGAAGTGGGCAAACGCGTAACGCTATATGCGAAGGCGCGCAATCTGGTGGCGCTCGATCCCGTAACGCTCGAGGAAATTCGACCGGGCGCAAACTCAGCGCTGGGTGCCATACTGCACGAGCTTCATGTGCCCGACGCGGCATGCGAACGCTCAGAAGTTCAGGTCGGCGTATGCGACAGCGCGGATACGACAGAACTTCACGACGCCCCGATGACAGTCGACGGCGATGGCGGCACGAGTGGAGGTGGCTCCGGCGGAAGCAGCTCCGGAGGCGGCAGTGGATCTGGCAGCGGCAAGAATCACGGCAATAACAAGCGCTCCGGAAAAGCGGGCGCGCTTGCGGGCACGGGCGATGTCAACGCTCCCCTCATGGCAGCCGCAGCAGCACTCGCCGCGGCAGGCGCCGGCCTTATCGTCTACAGCACCCGCCGCACGGCGCTCGAAAACGACACCGCCGATGAGGTCAATTCGGATAGGCCTCGCTAGCTCCTAGTTACTTTTGCGAGAGACGCCGACTCGGCTCATCGAACATCAAAATGGGCTGGCCCCGATAACTCGGAGCCAGCCCTGAGTCGCCTGACGTAAGAATCGCGGCGTTACTTGAGCTTCAGTGCTTCCATCATGGGCACGGCGGCGTCCCAATCGATCTTCCAGCCAATCGACACGCGGACGGTTTCACCCGTTGCGGGAGCCGTCGCAAACAGCGTATGGCCGTTGTCGGGACCGGTAAAGCGCAGCCACGCTATGCCGTTGTACTCGACCTGGTCGGTTGTTGTCTCCTTGCCTTCGTAGACCTGCTCTAGGCTTGCAACCTCTTCCTCCGGCGAGCGCGGGAAGATGCTGATGTTCAGGCGTCCTCCAGTCTCGTCGTGGAAGAAGTTTGCCTTTTCGCGCTCTTCGTCGGACGAATCCAGCGTGTACCCATCGGCGGCCTCGATGCTGTACGACGCGCAGTCGATGCCCGTTAAATCTGCCTTCTCGCCAGAATCGGCCACGCCGCCGGCCGCCTTGAACTCCTTGGTCTCGCAGCCCGTGGTGTCAAAGTGCATGGCCTCGTGGTTCTTAGCGGGGGCGTAAGCGTCTACGAACTCGACAGTGATGGGCCCGTAGTACGCCGTCTTAGGCGCCCAGAAATATACGTACTCAACGGTCTCGCCCGGACCGATGTCTGGCCTCTCGGAAAGGTCAATTCCCTTGTGCAGATCATCGGGGGCCTCGCTTGCAACGTAGTCGAGCACAGCCGCCTTGCCGGAAGTAAACAACGGGTCGCCTGCCTCAAGATCGCCCTGGGCAGCATGCACGTTAAAGGAACTGAACGTCCTGTTCTTTGTGTTGTTGTTGGTGATCTTGATGTGCAGATAAAAGCCGTCCTGTAGCTTGGCATCGCCACGATAGAACGTACCGTGAGCCACCGACTCATAGGTAATGCCTGCCACCTCGACCGTCTGCGACTCATAGGCCTTGGGCTTTTCCTGCACAGACACGCTGCCGCCCGAGCTGCCAGCCGAGCCGCTCGGAGCACTGCCGCCACAGCCGGCCACCGTACACGCCAGCACGGCCGAAAGCGTCACGGTGGGAATTCCTAACAGCAGCTTCTTCGTCATGGGCTTCATCATCCTCACCGCTCCTTTCGCTTGCAGCTCATCCGTTGCCCAAGGCCTTCGTCATCCCGTGGCATCGGCTTCCACTATGAGCGTATGACGAAACACGGCGCCGGCGAAGTGACCCGTGGCCCAAATAACGACCCACCAGCGTTCCTTATGGGCCAAAAGAACTCGCACATGCACGCCCCCGGCCCATAAAACGAGACGTCTGTCCCAATGTTCGATTCAATCCAACAATCCGCACGACACGTTTTCGACAACGTATCCAACCGTAAACGCAGCAAGACGCATCCGGCCGCCTTCAAACTTACTCGGACATAACCGACTCGGTTTTGTCCGAGTAAACGAATCTCCATCGAACTCCGAACGGTTGTTCGATGGATTTCGTGTTAGTTGGAATCGCCTATGGGCTGGGCTATGCTACCTTGACTATCTATATGACTTAAACGCAGCAAAGGAGCACCGAGAGAGCGAGTATGGCAAAAAACACCGCAAACTATGGTAACGACAGTATCCGCCAGCTCAAGGACGAGGAGCGCGTACGCCTGCGCCCCGCCGTCATCTTTGGCTCGGACGGACTCGACGGCTGCGCGCATGCCGCCTTCGAGATCCTGTCCAATGCCGTTGACGAGGCGCGCCAGGGCTACGGCAAGCTCATCACCCTTACCGCCTTTCGCGATGGCTCCATTCAGGTAGAGGACAACGGCCGCGGCTGCCCGCTCGACTGGAACCCTTCCGAGAAGCGCTTTAACTGGGAGCTCGTCTTTTGCGAGCTCTATGCAGGTGGCAAATACAACAACAACCAGGGCGGCGACTACGACTTCTCGCTCGGTACCAACGGCCTGGGCTCGTGCGCGACCCAGTACGCCTCCGAATACATGGACGTCACGGTTTGGCGCGACGGCAACAAGTACTCCCTGCACTTTAAGAAGGGCAAGGTCGTCGGCGCCAAGAAGAAGGCACTCGAGATTGAGCCCAGCGACGAGAACCGCACCGGCACCACCATCAAGTGGCGCCCCGATCTTGAGGTCTTTACCTCCATCAGCATTCCCCACGATTGGTATCGCGAGACCATGCGCCGCCAGGCCGTGGTCAACGCCAACGTGACTTTCCGCCTGCGCATCGAGGGCGACGATGGCGAATTTACCGAAGAGGATTTTTGCTACCCCAAGGGCATCGAGGACTATGTGCTCGAGAAGGTCGGCACCGACTATCTCACCGAGCCCTTCTTTATCGAGGCCGACCGTCGCGGTCGCGACCGCGAGGACCTGCCCGACTACAACGTAAAGATTACCGCGTGCATGTGCTTCTCGCGCACCTTCATGATGCAGGAGTACTACCACAACTCGTCGTGGCTCGAGAACGGCGGCTCGCCCGAGAAGGCGGCCCGTAGCGCTCTGACCAGCGCCATCGATGCCTACATTAAGCAACAGGGCAAATACAACAAAAACGAGAGCGGCATTAAGTGGCAGGACGTCCAGGACTGTCTGGTGCTGGTGACCAACTGCTTCTCAACCCAGACGTCCTACGAGAACCAGACTAAGAAGGCCATCAACAACCGCTTTATCCAGCAGGCCATGACGGCCTTCTTTAAGGAGCGCCTCTCGACCTACTTGATCGAGAACAAAGACGCCGCCAACAAGATTATGGAGCAGGTGCTCATCAACAAGCGCTCGCGCGAGAATGCCGAGAAGACGCGCCAGAGTATCAAAACCAACCTGCAGCAGAAGACCGACATGGCCAACCGCGTGCAGAAGTTCATCGACTGCCGCTCCAAAGATAAGAACCGTCGCGAGATCTACATCGTAGAGGGCGACTCGGCAGCAGGCGCCATCCGCACGTCGCGCGATGCCGAGTTCCAGGGCGTTATGCCCGTCCGCGGCAAGATCCTCAACTGCCTGAAGGAGGATTATCCGCGTATCTTTAAGTCCGACATCATCATGGACCTCATGCGCGTGCTGGGCTGCGGCGTGGAGATCAAAGACAAGCGCATCAAGAACCTTGGCGCCTTTGACCTGGACAACCTCAACTGGAACAAGGTCATTATCTGTACGGACGCCGACGTCGACGGTTACCACATCCGCACGCTTGTGCTCACCATGCTCTATCGCCTGGTGCCCACGCTCATCGACGAGGGTTACGTGTATATCGCCGAGTCGCCGCTCTACGAGATCAATTGCAAAGAAAAGACCTACTTTGCCTACACCGAGCTCGAAAAGAACGGCATCCTTAAGGAGATCGGCGACCAGAAGTGCTCCATCAACCGCTCCAAGGGTCTTGGTGAGAACGATCCGGACATGATGTGGCTCACCACCATGAACCCCGAGACGCGTCGTCTGATCAAGGTGGAGCCCGAGGACGTCACCAAGATGGAAACCATGTTCAACCTGTTGCTGGGCAACGACGAGGCGGGCCGCAAGCGCCATATCTCGGAGCACGGCAAGGAATACCTGGACCAGTTGGACCTGCAGTAGCAGCAAATCGATAACGACGGCCCTTAAGAAGTTCAAGAGGATATCGTGGCAAAGAAGAAGACGAAGAACCAGCCGAAGAAAAAGCAGGTCAACGCCGAGAACGTCATCGGCCTGCACTCCGAAGTCACCGACCAGCCGATCACGCAGACACTCGAGGTCAACTACATGCCCTACGCCATGAGCGTCAACGTCTCGCGTGCGTTCCCCGAGATCGACGGCTTTAAGCCCTCGCACCGCAAGCTGCTCTACACCATGTACAAGATGGGCCTGCTCAAGGGCGAGCGCCAGAAGAGCGCCAACATCGTGGGCCAGACCATGAAGCTCAATCCGCACGGCGACGCCGCGATCTACGAGACGATGGTGCGTCTGGCCACCGGCAACGAGGCACTGCTCGCCCCCTTCGTGGAGTCGAAGGGCAACTTTGGCAAGTACTATTCGGGCGACCTGAGCTACGCCGCCTCGCGTTATACCGAGGCCAAGCTCTCCCCCATCAGCGCCGAGATCTTTAAGGACATCGACAAGGACCCGGTCGACTTCGTTGACAGCTACGACGGCGCCATGAAGGAGCCGCGCCTGCTGCCCACCACGTTCCCCAATATTCTGGTTTCGGCCAACAAAGGCATCGGCGTCGCCATGGCGTCCGACATCTGCGGTTTCAACCTCAACGAGGTCTGCACCGCCACCATGCATTACCTGCAGGATCCCGACTGCGACCTGCTCGAGTACATGCCCATGCCCGACTTCTCGACCGGCGGCGAGATTATCTACCGCCGCGAGGAGATGGAGAAGATCATCGAGACCGGCCTTGGCAGCTTCCAGATTCGCTCCCGCTGGCGTTGGATCCCCGAAGAGCGCATCATCGAGGTCTATGAGATCCCCTACACCACCAAGACCGATGTCATCATCGAACGCATCGTCAAGCTCTCCAAAGAGGGCAAGGTCAAGGAGATCGCTGATATCCGCGACGAGACCGACCTCTCGGGCTTGCGCATCGCCATCGACCTTAAGCGCGGCGTCGACCCCGACAAGCTCATGGCCAAGCTCTATCGCTCGACCACACTGCAGGATTCGTTCTCGTGCAACTTCAACGTGCTCGTCGACGGCTATCCCCGTGTTATGGGCGTGCGCCAGATTCTGCACGAGTGGGTCAAATGGCGTATTGAGTCCACGCGTCGCCGCATTAACTTTGACCTGGGCAAAAAGTCCGAGCGCCTGCACCTGCTGCACGGCCTCGAGGCAATCTTGCTCGACATCGACAAGGCCATCGCCATCATCCGTGGCACCAAGCTCGAGGCCGAGGTCGTGCCCAACCTTATGAAGGGTTTCGACATCGACGAGACCCAGGCCGAGTTTGTTGCCGAGCTCAAGCTCCGCAACATCAACGAGGAGTACATCCTCAACCGCACCAAGGACATCGCTAAGCTCGAGGGTGAGATTGCCGAGCTTGAGGAGATCCTCTCCAGCGAGGAGAACATCAAGAAGGTCATCAGCGACGAGCTGGCCGCGGTCAACAAGAAATATGTGATGCCGCGTCGCACGGGCAGGATCGAGCCCCATGAGGTTATCGAGGTAAGCTTGGAGCCCGAGGTCGAGGAGTACCCGGTGACCATCATGCTCTCGCGCGATGGCTACCTTAAGAAGATGACGGACCGCGTGCTCAAGAAGGCGACCACGCTCAAGTACAAGGACGGCGACAAACCCTTTATCGAGTTCCCGTCCTCCAACACCCACGAGCTGCTGGTCTTTACCAACAAGAGCCAGGTGTACAAATGCAAGGTTGCGGCGTTTGAGGACACCAAGTCGGCCCAGCTGGGCTCGTACCTGCCGACCGATCTTGAGATGGAACCCGACGAGAGCGTCATCTGGGTCATCGACCCCGAGGACTATAAGGCCGACGTGCTGTTTGTCTTTGAGAACGGCCGAGTGGTGCGTGTCGCACTTTCTGGATACGTCACCAAGACCAACCGCAAGCGCCTCAAGAACGCCATCTACGGCGGCAGCAAGCTGCTGTATGCCCAGGTGCTCAAGGAAGACCGCGACATCGCACTGGTCTCGAGCGACTATCGTTTGATGAACTTCAACACGTCGTTGCTCAAGACCAAGACGACTACCAACACGCAGGGCGTCCAGGCCTTTACCGCCAAGAAGGGCCGCTCGGTCACCACCGTCGGCACAACCGAAGAGATCCTTGGCGCCGGCGTCTCGGCCGAGAAGTTCACCGCGCAGAGCCTCCCCTCAGCTGGTGCCCTCATGAAAGAAAACGACATGCCGAGTTTGTTTGATTAGGACGACAGCAGTAGAGCTGGTCCAAGCCACAAACCTACGGGGCCCGGAGCGCAGTAAAAACTGAGTTCCGGGCCCCGCCATTAGACATGCAAGGCAAAGACGACAATGTCAGCAACTACGTATGGCGATCAGCAATCCTTTGGTAACCATCAATCAAGACCGCGCCATTGCTACATAAATCATATGCACCACACCGGGACCGCCTGGACATCCTTGGTAATGAGGTATGGTTCCGGAGCTTGGCAGACAACGTGTCCAAAGCCAATCTCATAGCCAGAAAGGCCTTCAAGACAGGTAAAGTTCTTCACCGCGTCTCTACCCACCGTAGCAGACATCTTTACCTCGACGGGATGTAAGATACGACCCTCTTGGATGAGCAAATCGATTTCGCGCTTCTTTTGATCCCGGTAGAACCATACATCACGAAGGCTCTTCCCCGCATTCATAAAGCTCTTCAAAATTTCCGAGACAACGAACGTCTCAAATATATGCCCCGCCGCGGCCCCGTTGCGCAATTGCTCCGGCGTTATCCATCTCGTAAGATGACAAACAAGGCCCGTGTCCATGAAGAATATCTTTGGGGTCTTGGTCAGACGCTTATCGACATTAGGCCAAAAGGGCTCGACAATCCGAACGATGTTCGACGCCTGCAAAACCGAGAGCCAAGCCTTTACCGTCTTACGGTCGACATCAACGGTGTTTCCAATATCGGTGGCATTCAACAGTTGCCCCGTTCTCGCTGCGCACGCGACCATAAAGCTGTAGAACTTCGCCTCATCCTTCACGTTTACAAGATCGCGAACATCGCGTTCGAGATATGCGGCAACGTAGTCGGAATAATAGGAGTCCCAATCGATATTCTGGTCTTGCAGTTCGGGCATCGAACCCCTATGGATGATGTTCCAAATATTTCCCGAAGACATCTTAGATGCTAAGGAAATCCTTTTGGGGATATACGGACGAGGACTCTGGGAACCGCCAACGAGCTCTCGCAAACTTAGAGAGGGCATCTCCAAGATTCTGATCCTCCCCGCTAAAGATTCGCTCACCCCTTTCATGAGGTGATATGTCTGGGATCCCGTGAGGACGATTCGACCCTTCTCCTCTGATTGATCAACAACCCACTTCACCGGAGAAAAAAGCTCAGGCACGCGCTGAATCTCATCGATGATGATCGGCAGATCATGAGACTCGAAAAACAGGGCGGCATCCTCTTTTGCAAGAAGATAATCCCGCGGGTTCTCCATCGAAACATAGTCGAATCGGTCGCCCAGATGTTGCTTGAGAACCGTCGTCTTCCCAACTTGGCGCGCCCCGGTCACCAGGACAACTTTTCCCTGCCCCAGCATCGAATCTATCGTCTGTTCAATTTCGCGCTCGATGTACATAGAATCGCCTCCTGTTCGGAGTTCATTGTCTCGCACAAACCTAAATCGGTCAAAATCGGGAATAGAACTCCCGATTTTCACCCTCAGTCTTCTGTTCGATTCCGGCCCCAGCAGGGTCTCGAAAATAGCCAATCGCATGGGCGTCGCCAGCAACTACGCAAGCCAGTACAAACGCCGCCTCCTCGAGGACGGCGTTATCGGGGAGCGCAGACGCGGCCTCGTCGGCTTCGACATCCCCGCTTTCAGGGAGTTCTTGAGCCAGGAAGCGTTTTAGCACGCCGGAATTGTCCGCTGGAGCATCGTTGCATGGCAATCAGCAATCCTCTTGGTAAGGGCAGCAAGCATTTCCGCTCGTGCCGATTGCCATGCGATCTTCTTGTCCTTAGGCGAGCTTGCGAGCGAGCTCTCGCACCTCTTCCAGCTTAGGCGAGGAGGCCATGCTGTCGCGCTCGGTCATACCGCTGATGGTGACAATGCCCTGGTCCTCCCACTTGCAGTACGCGCATGTGGACTTGTACATAGCGATCGCCGCGTCATAGACGCCCTCGCTGTGACTATCAAGCAAAAGGGCCGTCTTGGTGAACGGGAATCCCGTGGCACCGAAGGCGTACAGGCGGTCGATGGCGGTTTTCTCCTGCGCGGTGATGTCGAACCAGTAGATAGGCGAAGCGAAGACAACCATGTCGGCGCCTTTCAGCAACTCGATCACGCCGGCCATGTCGTCCTTCTGCACGCAGGCGCCCTTATGGGCAAAGCAGTACTGGCATCCCAGGCAACCAGCGATCTTCTTGCTGGCAACGCGGATGACCTCGACCGCATGGCCGCCCTCGCGCGCGGTCTCGGCAAACGCCTCGACCATGGTGTCGGTATTAGCGCCCTTGCGTGGACTGCCGCTCAACACAACGATATTCATAGAAATCTCCCTCCTTCATGCCGCAGACGCGCGGCACACATTTCGTTGTAACCAAAACGGATGGAGTTATTCAATCGCCCGCAGATCACGCCTTTCGTTCGTGTTCACATTCCCGGTTTCGAAACTCGAATATTTCTAAAGTTTCGAAACCGGGAAGGCAATATGTTCAAGGATGCATCGAGAGGCGAATCCCGATCCCGCCATGTCGGCAGCGGTGAAGGGCGCGTCCGCGCGTGCTACGATGCGGGCACCAGAGATGAAAACACAGTCCCCGTCGGGTAGTCGTGGGCGTGCGGGAGTCCGCATCAGTAACCTGCCTCCTTGGTTGTCCCTTCTCTGCATGGTCATCTACATAAAGGAGGAACCAGCCATGCAGATCAGCGTGTCGTCCACCCTGACCGTATATCACGACGGCCAATTCTGGGTCGGGCTGGCGGAGCATGTCGAGGACGGAAGGTACGGCGTCGCCCGCATTGTCTTCGGCACGGAGCCGTCCGATGAGGAGATCTTGCAGCTCGTCGTCGGCAAATGGGAGAAGCTCGCGTTCTTCGGTGACGATCCGACCGAGGCGAACAAGCCCGCGAAGAACCCCAAGCGGCGCGCTTCGAGCAGCAAAAACTGAAGCGCAAACAGAAGCATCGCGGTCATTGATACCGCCATCGACCCATATATAGCAGCAGGCGCAGCTTCGATTGAAACTACGCCTGCCACCTTCCCACGCCAAAGGTATGCAGACATCTTCGATATTCTCGCTCGTTATGGCGAAAATCACGTCTCCAGGGTTTGCCTTTTCGATTTAGCGTATTGCTCTTCAGATCATCGTGGTGTGCTCGTAGCCGCGCTCCACGAGGAGCCGCTCGGCAACGTCGAGAATCTTCTCGACCGTCTCCTCCGGGCACTTATTGCGTGCCACGGGCACCTTCGTCCTTGTTATCGCGATAAACATACCATGAGTGGCGTACGGGTCGAGAAGGGCTGGCGCCAAAAGAGCCCAACGGCCGTTACAGCTTCGTTAGAAACGCGTCCCACCATGGATGGTGAACCCGAAAGGTAAGGCGCGCGGGCACGGTGGCTCGGCCCGCGCACCCGGAAGAGAAAGGACGAACCCATGGGTTACATGCTCGAGACGCGCGGGCTCACCAAGCGCTTCGGCCGCGGCGACCAGGCGCAGGACGCTGTGGCCGACGTGAGCCTTCATATCCGCGAGGGCGAGGTGTACGGGCTGCTCGGCCCCAACGGCGCCGGCAAGTCGACAACGCTCAAGATGATCTGCGGGATGCTGCGGCCGACGGCCGGGGAGATCCTCTTTGCCGGGCACGCCTGGCGCCGCGAGGACCTCTACGCAATCGGCAGCCTCATCGAGGAGGCGCCGCTCTACCCCAACCTCACCGCGCGCGAGAACCTGCGCGTGCGCACCACGCTGCTGGGCCTTCCCGAGAGCCGCGTAGATGAGGTACTCGCCGCCGTGGACCTCGCGGACACCGGGAAGAAGCGCGCCGGGCGCTTCTCGATGGGCATGCGGCAGCGCCTGGGGCTCGCGCTGGCGCTGATCGCCCGGCCACGCCTGCTCGTGCTCGACGAGCCCACCAACGGCCTCGACCCCATCGGCATCGAGGAGCTGCGCGACCAGATCCGCGGCTTCGCGGCGGCAGGCACGACGGTGATCGTCTCGAGCCACATCCTCTCCGAGGTGCAGCAGATGGCGGACACCATCGGCATCATCTACGGGGGGCGCCTCGCCTACGAGGATGCTCTTCGGCCCGGGCAGGACCTCGAGGAACTCTTCATGAGCGTCTGCCGGGAGGGGCGTCGAGCGCGCGGGGAGGTGGCGGCATGACGGGCGAGAAAGGCGGCCTGCTCGCGGGCCTGCGCGCCGAGGCCCTGAAGTCGCGCCACGCGGCACCGGTTCGCCTGGCCGTGCTCATGGCGCTGCCGATGCCGCTGCTCGGCGCGATGCCCTACCGGGGCGTGCAGATCTTCAGCGCGTGGAACTACTGGTACGCGCTCTTCCTGCCCGTGTCTCTCTCGCTCGTGGTGGCGTGCGTCGCGCGGGCGGACGCTCGCACGCGGATGCGGGGGCTTCTGGGCCTGGGCTTCCCGCTCGGGCGCGCCTGGTGGGCCAAGGCGCTCTGGTGCCTCGCTCTCTGCACGCTCTCGAACCTCGTGGTCTTCGGCATCTACCTCGCGGGATCGGCGTTCTCCTCGCAGGGCCTCACGGCCGCGGGCACCCTCACGATGCTCCTCTGCGCGCTCGCCAACACGGTGACCGCGGCGTGGATGATCCCCGCAGGGCTCTTCCTCACGGCGCGGCTCGGAATGCTCGCGGGCATCTTCTGCCCGCTCGCCGCGCAGCTCGTGGGCGGGTTCGCCTGGTCGCTGGTGCCGCTGCCGCAGCTCTTTCCGCCGTCGGCGAGCATGGTCATACCCACGAGCTTCATCCCCGTGCTGCCGAGCGGCGAGCCACTCGCGGCGGACATGGCGCTCGGCGGGGCGCTCGCGGCGGACGGCATGCTCACGCTGGCGGGCCTTGCGGTCAGCGCGCTCGCGTTCGCCGCGCTCACGGCGGCGGGCGCGGCCTGGTTCGCGCGCTCCGAGGAGAGGTGATGGCCATGACACGACTCTCCGACCCGACGCCGCGCATGACTCTCCCGCGGGCCCTGCTCTCCGAGGCCCTGCGCCTGGCGCGCTCCCCGCTCACGGCGGTGCACCTCGTCTGCGGCCTGGCAGCCGGTCTTGCCTGCGGCGAGTACTTCTCCGTAACCCGATGGGACCCGGCGCTGGGCGCGGACGCCTACGCCCAGTTCCTCGGCGCCCTCATGCCGCTCATGTCCGCCATCGTCTGTGGGCTCGCCGTGGACGACGAGCGCGCTGCCGGGCGTCTCGCCAACCTCACGGCGGTCCCCTCGCGCGGGCGCGCCGTCGCGGCGAAGCTGCTCGCCCTTGCGGCGCTCGGCGCGGGCGCGCTGGCCGTGGCGCTCGGCGTGTTCGGGGCCGTGCTCGCCGTCGCCGGGCGCCTGCCGCTCGGGCCCGCTCCGCTCGCGGCCGCCTGGGCGGGTATCGTGCTGGGCAGCCTGCCCCTCTACGCGCTGGGGCTCGGCGTGGCCCTGCGCCTCGGCCGCAACGCCGCCATCGGCGCCGGCGCGGCGGGTATGCTCCTCGCGTTCTTCTCGGTGGGCGGACTTGCGCACGGCCTCATGACCGGCGAGCTCACCGGTGCCCTGGCGACGCCCCTGAGCTGGGTGCCGCTCGCCTGGCCCGCGCGCCTGGGGTCGCTCGGGGTGGAGGCCTTCATCGACGCAGCACGCGCGGCGGGCCCTCTCCTCACGACTGCGCTCGCTAGCCTCGTGCTCACCCTGGCAGCCGACGCCGTCCTTATCGCCTGGTTCTGCCGCTTCGAGGACGGGAGGGCAGATGCGTAGGAGGCCGCTCGCCGCCGTGCCCGCCCTCCTCTCCGCAGCGCTCGTCCTGGGCGGGAATGCCCTGCTCGACGCCGGCTGGGGGTCGGCGCTGCGCTCGATCGCCGACCGCGTGCTGCCCAACCCTGAGATCGACATGTGGGCGCCCGCGCCCGAGCCCGGTAGCCACGCGAGCTCCTACGCCGACGCCACCGGGGCGGGGGCGAACTACGTCTACCTGGTGGATGCGGCGGACGACAGGGGCAATGTCCGAGAGCTCCAGCTGATCTTCTTCGGACGGGAGTCGGACGGCGAGGGCTGGCTCGAGATCGAGGCGCGCGGCGGCTCGGGCGTGCGCTACCGCGCGTGCGACGCGGCCCGGGCACCCGCGACTGCGCGCAGGGCTCTAGACCGTTGAGCGCGGCGCTAGTACAATTCCGACGGAAGTTTCAGGAGGTCGAACATGGCGAGGATACTGGCAGTGGATGATGAACGGGCGATCCTCGACGCGCTCGCGCGCGTCCTCGGCCGCGACGGCCATGAGGTCGTCAGGGCGGCGGACCCGACGGCGGTCCCGGGGACGGACCTCTCGCGCTTCGACCTCGTGCTCTGCGACGTCATGATGCCGGGGCTCGACGGCTTCGAGCTCGTGCGGCAGATCCGCCCGGACTTCGACGGGCCCATCGTCTTCCTGACCGCTCGCGTGGCCGAGGAGGATGCTGTGGCCGGCTACGGCCTGGGCGCCGACGACTACGTCCGCAAGCCCTTCGGGGCCGCGGAGCTGCGCGCCAAGGTCGCGGCCCATCTACGCCGTGAGCGCCGGCCGCGCTCGCACGCCCTCTCCTTCGGGGAGGTGCGGATCGACCTCGGGGCGCGCGGCCTCGCCGTGGGCGGCGAGGCCGTGCCGCTCACGCCCACCGAGTACGCCATCTGCGAGTACCTCGCCCGCCACCCCGGGCAGGTCATGAGCCGCGCGCAGATCCGCGAGGCGGTGCTCGGCTGGGAGAGCGACGCCGACGACGCGGCCATATCCATGCAGGTCAGCCGCGCCCGGAGGAAACTCTCCGAGGCCGGCGCCGATCCGATCGCGACCGTCTGGGGGATGGGGTACAAGTGGCAGCTTTAAGGACCGGGGCGCGAGGTCGCGGGGGCATGCCGCTCTCCTTCGTCATCGCGCGCTACTTCGCCTACGCGTTCGCGGCGGTCGCCACGGCGTGGCTCGCCTCGTTCATGGCGCTCTCCGCGGCGATCGACGCGGGCTTCGTCTACGAGGCAAGCTGGGGGCCGGCCAATGCGCGCGAGGTCGCGGAGGGCCTGGCACGCGACGGCGTCTGCGGGCAGCAGGACGTGCCGACGGCGTACCGCTACCTCATCCTGAACAAGGACGGATACGCGCTGATGACAGACCTCGAGGGCACGCGGCTCGAGGACGCGACGGAAATGGCCCGTGCGGCACTCGCCGCGGATCCGGGCACAGTGGAGATCGAGGGCGGGGGCTCGGGCCTCACCTACGCCGCGTTCCCGCTCAAGGGCGGCGGGGCCTGCGCACTCGTCAGCGAGTACCTGCCGCAGTGGGTCTCGCGCGACCTCGCCGGCCTGCTTCCCAACCCGCAGAACCTCATGCTCGTCGGCGCCGCTGCGGGAAGCGCGCTCGCGCTCGCGCTCGTGGCGCGCCGCGCGAGCCGCGTGATCTCGCGCAAGATGGCGCCGCTCGCGGAGGCGGCGGGGCGCGTCGGCGCGGGGGATCTCGACTTCGCGGTCGGCAGCACCAACGTGCGCGAGGTGAACGACGTCCTCGCCGCGATGGACGCCATGCGGGCCTCCCTCGCCGAGTCGCTCGAGGCCCGCTGGGCCGCGGAGCGGGGGCAGCGCGAGCAGGTGGCGTCGCTCGCCCACGACCTCAAGACGCCGCTCACCGTGCTGCGCGCCAACGCCGACTTCGTGGCGGAGGAGCTGGAAGACGAGAAAGACGCCGACCTCGCGGCCGCCGCGCGCGACATAGCCGGCAGTGTCGAAAGGCTCGACGGCTACGTGCGCCTGCTCATCGAGGCCTCGCGCGGGTCCGGCGGGGCGGAGAGGGCCCCCATGCGGCCGGCCGAGCTCTGCGAGCAGGTCCTCGCCGAGGCCGCCCAGATCGCCCGGGCGCGAGGCGTGACGCTCGACGCGGCCACGGGCCCCGCTGTCGCGGGCGCGCCCGAGGCCCCGCTCGACCGAACCGCCCTGGCGCGAGCCGCCGCGAACCTCGTGGCCAACGCCGCCGAGCACGCGCGCTCGCGCGTGGCGGTCTCCTGCGACGTCGCGGGCGGACACCTCGTCATCGAGGTGTCCGACGACGGACCGGGCTTCTCTCCCGCCGCCCTCGAACGCGGCTGCGAGCGCCTCTTCACAGACGACTCCTCCCGCTCCTCGCGCGACGGAGGCCGCCACTACGGGCTCGGCCTCCACGCCGCCTCCGAGGCCGCGAGCGCCCACGGGGGCTCCGTCTCGCTCGCCAACAGCCCCTCGGGCGGCGCGGTGGCCACCATCGCGGTCCCCCTGTGCGGGGCCTGACGACTCAGGCCCCGCACACCGGCGTGGCTCGCACGGCAACGTAGCCCATAGACGGAACGATCAGAATGCTCGGCTTGTCAGGCGGTTTGCCCGTGATGTTGTAGCGCACCGTAGACGCTGATGGAGATGGCTGCGCGCGGGCACGAGCGCGCCGCCGCACCTCATGGCCTGTTTCTCGAGCATTTGGGGCGAGCGGCGTTCAAAAATGTGAAGCGGTTCCGCATGGCTCGGGATTGAGCCGGGGCGCGTCGTGGGGCGGGGTGGTAACGCAAAGTACTGGTCTTTGGGCACGTTAGGGGCGATGTTGGAACGCAGCGGCACGGCGAAGTCCCTGCGCTTCCCGCGGAAACGCAGCCTCACCACCACGATGCAGGGGCGATTGTGCTTAAGCATGAGCTCGCGGTCGCCCTCGACGAGGTCGAAGAAGTCCTGGGAGATGGATACGATCTTCATCGGTTACGCCCCCTTCATACGAAGCGGGGCCCGCATCGCTGCAGGCCCCTACAGGTGGGCGATATTCTACGCCTTGCGGCACCCCGTCGCCCACGGAGGTTAAACGTACACGTAAGCCGTACTCTGAAAGCCGCGGCTTCCGGCAAGTAGTTTATACCACGAAAGGTCACTTTCAATGCGCATAGCTCGCAAAATAACACTCGCTGGGCCGTCACCCCTGGCAGTTACCCTCCAATCTTCATTGGAGTCAGCAGGTCAATTCATATAGTTATGGGGGTGTATCCTAAAGGGAATCAAATTTATACCCCCATAACTAAGGAATTTTCTATTCCCACTCAATGACTAGAGCCCTGGTGTAATTGGCTGGATCACCGTTCCGGGAACCGGTATCGACCTACCTGCCCGCCAAGCTCCTTCTTCAGCTCCAGCCTAGTATCTGACTCGCGCTGTTATAAGCGAAAACCGAAGAGATGCATCTTAGCCAAGAAAAAAGGTTAGCCTTAACTTACTGTATGATTCGTGTGCTATAGTTAGATGGCTCTAACTGTTTGGGGGCGATGGCCATGCACGAACGCAAGGGCTTCTGGGACAAGAATGCCAGTCGGTACGACCGTTTCATGCGAAAGGACCGGGCGGCGTATGAGAAGATGTATGAGCTGATCAGGCCGGTGGTGAAAGCAAAAACCGTACTGGAGGTTGCCACCGGCACGGGGCTTATCGCAAAGAGCATCGTAAATGCGGCGGCGCACATCGAGGCTACAGACGCTTCTGCAAAGATGATCCTTGAAGCAAAGCGAGACAATCAATCCGCAAAGCTGCACTTTTCCGTACAAGATATGTTCCGCCTGCCCTATGCACAGAAGTCCTTCGAAGTGGTGATCGCGTCCAACGCGCTTCACATAGTGCCGCATCCGGAAAAGGCCCTGCAAGAAATCAGGCGGGTGCTGAAGGACGACGGCGTACTCATCGCGCCAACCTTCACCCACGCGGACAACTCGGTTTCCGGTAAGGCAAAAGCCTTTTTCATGAGTATGGCGGGATTCCCCCTCCACAGCAGGTGGACAAGCGAGGAATACCTACGTTTCCTGCGTCAAAACGGCTGGGCGGTGCAGAAAAGCGCGGTGCTGAAGGCCTCGTTCCCGTTGACCTATGCGGAATGCACGAAATCGGAGGGTCCAGATGTCGTTCTTTGAAAACACCCGCAAGCCCGTGGGACTCGGCGGCAAACTTATGGTTGCCATGATGAATCTGGGCCACAGCCCTGTGGCGCGGTGGGGACTTCGATTTCTACGACTTACGCCAAACGCCAAGGTGCTGGATTGCGGCTGCGGCGGCGGGGCAAACATAAAACGGCTGCTGAAAAAATGCCCGCATGGCGTCGTCAAGGGCATCGACTATTCACCCGTCAGCGTGGAGAAGGCTAGAAAGCTCAACCGAATTGCAATTCAGGAGGGACGTTGCGCCGTTCTGCAAGGCAGTGTGGCGGATATGGTGTTTGAGGATAGCTACTTCGATGCCGCCACGGCCTTTGAGACCGTCTATTTTTGGCCTGATTTGCCCCGATGCTTCCGTGAGGTCTGGCGGACGCTGAAGCCAGGCGGGACAATTCTTATCTGCAACGAGAGCAATGGCGATACGGACAAGGACGAGAGGTGGACGCAGATCATCGGCGGCATGACCATCTACAAGGACATTGAATTAAAGGCATGTCTGGAGCAGGCGGGTTTTCACGAGGTGCAGATACGCAAAAAGAAAAAGTGGCTCTGCGTCACGGCGCGGAAGTAAGGGCATCAAGCACGGGTATTTTTGCATCCATCCTGCACATGGCGATAGGCATGACGGTCATAGCGGCTGTGCTGGCGGCAATTATGACAGTTTTTATTCACTGAGGAAGAAACCTATGAAATGTAAAATTGAGAAAAACACCGTGCAGGAGACGCTGATCCTCCCGCTGTATTCCCGAAAGCTGTGTACGGAGCTGTACCCGAACCTTTATAGGGATGAAACAGCGGTTCGTCTGCTCGACCAAATCGACTACGACTTTTCAGAGGCAGAGAAAAACTCCCGTAGCCTGATGCAGCGCTTTGGTGCGCTGGAGGTGGCCACACGGCAGAGTGATCTTGCTTTCGAGGTGCGGGATTACCTGAAAGGCCACCCCAATGCAGCGGTGGTCAATCTGGGCTGTGGGCTGGACAACACCGGCAGAACCTGCGACAACGGTAGATGCAAGATCTACAATCTGGACTTCCCGGATGTGATTGCCTTGCGGCAGCAGCTACTGCCCGCCGGGGATCGAGAACAAAATATCCCCTGCGATCTGAAAGACACCGCATGGTTTGGCAAAATTGATGCCTCCGGCGGGGCGGTGTTCTTTGCCTCCGGGGTGTTCTATTACTTTCTGACCCAGCAGGTCCGGGAACTGGTGCGGGGGATGGCGGATGCTTTCCCCGGTAGTGTGCTGGTCTTTGATGCTGCCAATCGGACGGCAGTAAAGATGATCGCAAAAACATGGCTTAAGACTGCAAAAATCAGGGATGTGGGGGCATATTTTGCGGTTTCGGATGCCGCCAAGGAAATCGGCACGTGGGACAGACGTCTGCAGGTCACAAGTCGCGGCTATATGCTGGGTTACAACGATTTGAGAGACCCTTCTGTCAGCGGCTTTTTCCGGTTTCTCGCAAGGGTCGGTGACAACGGGATGAAAATGCAAATCGTGAAAATAAGATTTTGAGAGACAAAAATGCAAAAGACGAGCGCTTCTTGTCGCCCAATTGGCAAGAAGCGCTCGTCTTTTCTTAACGCGTTGTATGGCGGAGAGAGCGCAAGTTATGCGAGCGCCCTTCTTGCCAGCTCGGCCGCGCCGAGGATTCCTTGGTCGCCGCCGCAGCCCGGGGCGCAGATGTAGCTCTCCATGTCCTTAAGCTCGGCGGTCTGGATGTAGCCACCCAGATATTCGAGGGTCTTCTTGCGGACGATGCCGTAGAGCTGCTCCTGGTGCATCACGCCGCCGCCGAGGACGATGCGGCGAGGCGAGTACATGAGCACGAGGTTCGCGCACATCTGCCCCAGATAATCCCCCTCGAGCGCCCACACCTCAGCGTTGTCCGCGAGCTCGGCCGCGGGCTTTCCCCAGCGCGCGGCGATGGCGGGGCCGGAGGCGAGGCCCTCGAGACAGCTCGCGTGGCTCGGGCAGACGCAGCGTCCCTCCTCGGTGGGACGGGTCCTTACCAGCATGTGGCCGGCCTCGGGGTGCAGCATGCCGTGAAGGAGCCTGCCCGCGCACATGACGCCCGCGCCCACGCCGGTGCCGACGGTCACGTAGACGGCGTCCTCGAGCCCCTTGCAGCAGCCGAAGACCACTTCGCCGAGGCAGGCAACGTTCACGTCCGTGTCGTAGGTCACCGGAATCCCGAGGGCGTCGACGAACGCGGCGCGAAGACCATAGCCTCGCCACGCGAGCTTGGGCGTCTGGAGGATGGAACCGTAGCGCTCATCGTTGGGGTCGACGCAGGTCGGGCCGAAGGCGCCGATGCCCAACGCGTCCACATCGCGGGCGGTGAACCACTCGACCATTTGCGGGACGGTCTCGGCGGGCATAAGCGTCGGGGTCTCCATACGGTCGAGGACCTCGCCGTCGCCGGACACCACGGCACAGACCATCTTGGTCCCGCCGGCCTCGAGGGCGCCGAGCCTCATTTGCTTTTCGCTCATGTGATCCTCCTTACAAAGGGACGCCCGCAGTCATGGTCAACCGCGGGCGCCCATAACGTTGGCTTGTTTCGAGGCGACCCTACCTGGGCACGCGGTCCTGCCTTGCGGCAAACGGGGCGAGCACGGCGTGCGGCTCGCTTTGGTACCAGTAGGCGACGGTGGAGATGTCGTCCTCGCGCTCGTAGAGCTTGATGTCGTCGTTGCCGAGGTCCTGGAACGTCACGCGCAGGTCCTCCTTGAACGAGATCGGGTCGGGAAGGTGCCACCTGTAGAGGCCGTGCCTGGGCAGCGCGTCGTCGTTGGTCGCGAGCATCGGGTTCGGGTTCGGCTTGCCCGCGCTGAAACGGTCACGCGTGGCGTCGCGCGTCGAGCGGTACGGGTAGCCGGCGAACAGCGTGTTGAAGCACTGCGCCTCGGGCAGCGCATGGGGCGGCCTGTCGAGGAAGGCCCAGGCACCGCCGAAGTAGTCCTCGGCTCCCGTCGAGGTGACCGTGGGGAACTCCTCGTCGCCGTCGAGGAAGAACTTCATCTCGCCCTCGCCCCACCAATAGCGCTCCAGGGCGCACAGGGCCATGTAGGTGCCGACGTAGTAGCCCTTACCGCGCACGCCGTCGAGCACGGTGTAGTCGACGCCCCTGCGGGTGCTGCGCTCGCGGTTAAAACGGGCGTGGAAGTACATGGCGTCATCCGGCACGTCGGTGAGCGCGTAGTTGAACGTGTAGAAGATGTACTTAATGAACCCGGGGTGCTCGCTCGTAAGCGTGACCTTGGCGTGCTTCCTGAAAGGCATCTCGAAGTAGCAGTTCATGCCGCCCGTCGGGTTCACGCAGATGGGCATCGAGTTGACGATGGCGCGCTCACCGAAGCCGTTGCAGAAGAAGTCGCCGACAGGGCACTCGACCGAGGGGGTCACCTCGTCGTCCCAGTAGAAGCGCAGCACGAGGTCGCGCATGACGAAGCTGCCGGCGGCGGTCTTGTCGGGGACGGTCATCCAGATGTGGCGGATGATGCCGGGGCCCTCGATGTCCGCGAGCGTGATGGTCTCGCCGGACTCAAGGGGCACGCAGCACGAGCCCTTGCGGCCGACGCCGAGGTGGCTGGCCGACATGGCGGCGCGGCCCTTCTCGCCCGTGATGTTCTCGGGGGTGATGGCGCGGCTTTCCTCACCGCCGTGCATCCACACGTCCTTAAGGAACTCTCTCATCGTCGACCTCCTCTATTCGTCGTCTTCGCACTCGGCGGAACTGGCACCGTTCACGTAGACGATCTGCTGGCGCGCCTCGTCGACGAGGGCGTCGAAGTCGAGTTTCTCGTCGGGGCGCGCGAGCGCGACCGTCATGGCGAGCGGGAGGTTGACACCCGCGATCACGTGGATCCGGTCGGAGGCGAAGCGGGAGAAGCGCTGGTTCACGCTGCCGCCGAGCGCGTCGGTGAGGACGACGACCTCGTCAGTGCCCGAAAGCGCCGCCTCGACCGCCGCGTCGAGCCCCTCGCCGTTGTCGTTCACGTAGGCGCACACGGCGTTGATGGCGTCGCTCTTACCCGTAAGGAACTCGAGGGTGTCCTTGAAGCCCTGGGCGAGAAGGGAATGGCTCGCCACAACTATCTTTCTCATTGATTCACCAATCTCTTGGGTCGAAGCTAGGCGAGGATGCCGGCGGCGGAGGCGACCATCGCGAGGACGATCACCACGAGGATGAGGGCCGTCATGCTCGCGTTCTTCTTGGTAAGAAGGTAATACGCGCTTCCCGTGATGGCGGCGGGGATCATGGCAGGCAGGATCTTGTCGAGCAGCGGCTGAATCTCCATCGAGACGTCGCCGAAGCTGAAGCTAATCGGGCAGGTGACGCCGATGACCGAGGCGATGAGGCAGCCGACCACGGTGAGGCCGAGCACGGAGGCGGCGGCAGTGAGGTTGGGAAGCTTCTCGCTGAAGTCGGTGACGAGCTTCACGCCCTGCTTGTAGCCGAACTCGAGGGCGTGCATGCGGACCCAGAAGATGGCCAAGATGAGCGCGAACCAGATGCCGGCTCCCACGGGGTTGCCCTCGATGGCCATGTAGGCGGCGATGGAGCCCATGATGGTCGGGATCATGGTCATGAGCAGGGAGTCGCCGACGCCGGCGAGCGGTCCCATGGTGCCGATCTTCAGGTCTTGGACGGCGTCCGCCGCCGCTAGGCCGTCGCGTTCCTCCATGGCCACGCAGGCGCCAAGGATGATGGCGGCGAGCCAAGGCTGGGTGTTGTAGTAGCGGAAGTGGTTGTTGAGCGCTTGCTTATAGTCCTCGTCGTTCGTGTAGATCTTCCTCAGGACCGGCGAGAGGGCGTAGGCGACTGAGGCGCCCTGCTGGGTCTGGTAGTTGAAGGTGCACACGCTCATAAGCCAGCGCCAGTTCGCGTTGCGCAGATCCTTCTTGGTGACCTTGTAGCCGGAGGGCTTGCCCTCGGCGACGGCGGTGATGTTCTCGTTTTCCATGGTTACTCATCCTCTCCGATGAAGGCGTCTGCGGAAGCGTGGGCGGCGAGCTCGGTGTCCCTCTCGGCACGCTGGTAGAACGCGATCGCGAGGGCAACGCCGACGATGGCGGCGCCGATGATGGGCACGTTCAGGAAGGCCGAGAGGAAGAAGCCGACGAGCAGGTACTGGAAGTACTTGCCGGTGGGCATGTAGCGGAGCAGCATGGCGATACCGATGGCCGGGAGCATCTTGCCGGCGAGGGTGAGGCCGGAGAGGAACCACTGAGGCATGACCTCGAGGAGCCAGTTGACGGCGGGCTGGCCGAGCGTCACGGAGACAAAGACGGGCAGGGCGGCGCACAGGCCGAAGAGCACGGGGCAGACCCACAGGATGGCGTTCATCTGCTTGAACTTGCCCTCGTCGCAGAACTTCTGGGACTTCTCGACGACGAAGCCGTTGAGGATCTTGACGATGACGTCGAGCTGGATGCCGAGCATGCCGACCGGCAGGCCGATGGCGAGGCCCGTGTCCGCGCCCAGGGTCACGCCGTAGGCGGTGGCGATGATGGCCATCGTGCCGTAGTCGGGAATCGACGAGCCGCCGAAGCCCGCGACGCCGAGCTGCATGAGCTGGATGGTGCCGCCGATGACGAGGCCGGTCTGCCAGTCGCCCATGACGACGCCGGTGATAAGGCCCCAGAAAACGGCATAGTTGACGAAGATCATCGGGATGCCGTAGTAGTCCACGTGCTTGATGAAGGCCAGCAGGGTCAAAAGGACGACCTGCAGGATAGTGAAGTTGACCATGATCCCTCCTTAGATGAGGTCGGCGACGGAGACGGGCTTGTCGGCGGGCACGAACTGTGCCGTCACCTTGACGCCGCGGGCGATGAGCGCCTTGTAGCTCTGGACGTTCTCGGCGGAGGCATAGGCGCGCTGGGTGAGCTGGACGCCGTCCTCCTTGACAAGAGAGCCGCCGACGATCAGCGACGGGAACTCGACGCCCGACTCGGCCAGGTGAAGGATCGTCTCGGGCTCCTTAGCGATGACAAAGACCTTCTCGCGGTCGTACTTGCCCGCCGCGAAGTTCTTGAGCGCGGTCTCCTCGGAGATGATCGAGACGGCCATGCCCGCGGGGCGCGCCATCCTCATGGTGGACTTCAGGACCTCATCGCCGGCGACCTTGTCATCGACGACCATGACGCGGGTTGCGCCCGACACCGGGGCCCACTGCGTCACGATGATGCCGTGAAGCAGGCGATTGTCGATTCGTGCCATAACAACACTCATGTTTGCTCCTATCAAAT
>JAXJPE010000021.1:0-16637 GCA_036426035.1 Collinsella sp. | reverse complement strand
TCTCCACGCCCGGCTACGGCTGCGGCGCCGAGAGCCTCTTTAAGATGTGCGTCGGTAACCAGATCGGTATCGAGCTTGCCGAGGATGTAGACGTAGAGAGCCTCTTCACCCCGCTCTACGGCAGCTTTATCGTCGAGCTCGCCGAGGATGCCGAGCTGCCCGAGGTCGCCGACGGCGTTGTCGTCGAGCCCCTGGGCACCACCGTCGAGGGCTATGTCATCGATACCGGCTCCGAGGTCATCGAGCTCTCCGAGCTCCAGGAGGCCTGGGAGAGCGGCATCGAGGGCGTCTTTGCCTACCGCAGCGCCGGCGAGACTGCCAAGGTCGAGACCATCGACTTCCGTGCCAGGGATATCCACGTGTACAGCGGCGCCAAGATCGCCCGCCCGCGCGTGGTAATCCCCGTGTTCCCCGGCAACAACTGCGAGTACGATAGCGCCCGCGCTTTCCGCGCCGCCGGCGCCGAGGCCGACACCTTCGTGATCAACAACCTCACGCCCGAGGCCGTCGCCGAAAGCACCCACGAGCTTGCCCGCCGCATCCGTGCAAGCCAGATCGTCATGATCCCCGGCGGCTTCTCGGGCGGCGACGAGCCCGATGGCTCCGCCAAGTTCATCACGGCGTTCTTCCGCGCTCCCGAGGTCGCCGAGGCAGTCCGCGACCTGCTCAAGGCCCGCGACGGCCTGATGCTGGGCATCTGCAACGGCTTCCAGGCCCTGATCAAGCTCGGTCTGGTGCCCTACGGCGACATCGTCGACGCCACGCCCGATGCGCCCACGCTGACGTTCAACACCATCGGTCGCCATCAGAGCCGTCTGGTGCGCACCCGTATCTCGTCCAACCTGTCCCCGTGGCTATCGCAGTGCAGCCTGGACGACCCCTACACCGTCGCCATCAGCCACGGCGAGGGCCGCTTTGTCGCCAGCGACGAGGTGCTCGCCCAGCTCATCGCCAACGGCCAGGTCGCCACGCAGTACGTGGGCGAGGACGGCAAGCCCAGTATGGATCTTTCCGTCAACCCCAACGGCTCCGCACTCGCCATCGAGGGCATCACGAGCCCCGACGGCCGCGTCCTGGGCAAGATGGGCCATGCCGAGCGTCGTGGCGACAACCTGTACCGCAACGTGCCCGAGCATGTCCCCGGCGATAAGTTCATGCCGATCTTTGAGAGCGGCGTGGCCTACTTCGCTTAATGCGTCCCATCGGGTACAATCCCCTCGGGTAACAACACCCGCCACCGGCACACCCGGTGGCGGGTTCTTTTTTGCTTCGCGCATACAGGAAGGACATCATGGAAAGCCGCAAGCCGTATCTCGCCACCCTACCCGGACTCATCCTGGGCTGCCTCGTCTGCTGTGCGCTCTGGGGGTCGGCTTTCCCCTGCATCAAGATCGGTTACGGGCTCTTTGGCATCCCCGCGCACGATAGCGCCTCACAGCTGCTCTTTGCGGGCTTGCGCTTCACGCTTGCCGGCGCCCTGGTTATCGTTGGGATGAGTGCGGCCCAACGCCGCCCCCTCATTCCGCAGGCTCGTGACATCAAGCCCATCTTTGTCTTGTCACTCTTCCAGACTATCGGGCAGTACTTCTTTTTCTACCTAGGACTCTCGCGCGCCAGCGCCATGTCGAGTTCCATCATCGAGGCCAGCGCCAACTTCCTCGCAATTCTCTTTGCCGCCTTGGCATTTCACACCGAGAGGCTCAATACGCCCAAGGTGCTTGGCTGTGTGCTGGGCTTTGCAGGCGTCGCGCTCGTCAACCTTTCGGGCGCGGATGGCACCTTTGGTTTTACGCTCGACGGCGAGGGATTTATCTTGGCTTCCACTGTTGCGGGCGCCCTGTCGACCTGCCTCATTGGCATCTTCTCGCGCGAGCATGACGGCGTCTTGCTCGCCGGCTGGCAGTTTTTAGTCGGTGGCGTGGTCCTTACCGCAATCGGGTTTTTGATGGGCGGCACGTTTTCCCCCACCGAAATCGCCCCCGCCATCGCGCTCATCATTTATATGGCGCTCATTTCCGCCGTCGCGTACTCGCTGTGGTCCCGCCTGCTCGCCGTCAACCCCGTCAGCCGCGTTTCGGTCTTTGGGTTTATGAACCCCGTCTTTGGCGTGCTGTTGAGCGCACTGCTGCTCGGCGAGGGCGCTGGCACGAGCCCCGTTACCGTCATCGTTGCCCTGCTGTTGGTCTGCGGCGGCATCATCATCGTCAACAAACCCAAAAAGGCCTAACGAACCGCCCTTATTTAGTAGAGGAGATTCACATGCTTTAGCTTAATGGAGTACATCGGTGAGCCGAGGGCCGCAACGCACGCCAGCGTTCGCCCTTTTTTTCTAGCGTATCTGGACGCCGGCTTTCTTCTTCTCGCGCTTTACGCGGTAGAGCTCCGCGTCGGCAGCGCGAAGCAAGTCTTGCCAGGTATCGACGCCATCACCAACCCGTGCGTAGCCGATGGACATCCGCAACAGATACGGGACCTCGGCGCGCGCGAGCTCGTCGCTGATTGCCGCGCACAGACACATGATGTGCTGCTCCGCCGTCGCCTTTTGAAGCACCACAAACTCATCGCCGCCATAACGTGCGATAAAGCCACCAGACGCCGAGCAGACGTCCTTGAGCGCCGTCGCAACAACCTGAAGAGCATGGTCGCCCTCAACATGTCCATACCGGTCGTTAATCTGCTTAAAGCCGTCAGCGTCCATCATAAGCAGATATACATCTTCGGCCTGATCCACATTTGAAAAGAGCGACAGCATATAGGTCTCAAAACGGTTGCGATTGTTGAGGCCAGTCAACGGGTCGGTCGAGATCAGCTGCTCCTGGTAGATGATGTAGAGCAGCAGGATGCTCAGCGTTATACCGACACAAAGGCCCGGTACCGAAAACAAAACCTGGAAGGTACCGCCCACCAGAGCGGGAACCGCAAAAAAGGCGAGGGTGCGATAAATGGCCTTCTTTTGCAGACTTTCGACTTTTCGAGTCTGAATAAAGGCATGCAAAGACGTATATATGATGTAGCAGTAGCTAACGATAGGCTGAATCATATAAAGCGCTCCGCGACGATATACGCCCTGTGCATCGATATAGAACATAGTGTGCGTCCAGTAGCTGGTAAATGCCAGCACGACCACCAATACGGTTGGCAACGTCACGAGCGCCACCCTATAGCGCGCGGTCAAAAGGCGTGAGCCCTGCACTGTCTCGGAATAGAAAAACCAAATGAGGCACGCGATGGCGAACAGCGAAAACGAGACCGCGTTGGAAATCCAGTTGGCCGTGATGCCTACAGGAGTGCTCACGCCGTCCGAGAGCGTCCAGATCATATCGAAGAAAATGTAGGCTGCAGACGTGTAGCCCAGCATGCTAAACAGAAGCTGCTGGGTGCTCGAGAACAAGGAGCGGCGGCTTCGTGCGGCAAGCCCGATAAGAACAATCATGCATAGCAGGAATATCTCGATTTTGAGTGCCTTAACCACTAGACGCCATCCCTTCAATATTCAAGTGGTCAGAATCGCCCGATTCTGGTCTGGGCAACAAACACCCCCTACCCGCAGGGGTAGGGGGAATCATAGCAGAGCGCCCGAACGTCACTGCAAAACAGTCATCGTTCGGGCGCTCAAACGGCGCGAATTGCACTCCGGCATCATTGATTGGTAGCGATTGCTATTCGCCATCGATGTCGGTCGCGACGGCCTCCTCGATGGCCTCGACACCGGCAGGCGACAGATCCTCCTTGCCCTGGCAAAACTTCTTGTCGACCCAGCCGGTCAGAATCGGGGCCATGATTGCTGTGATGATGACGGCGGTGGCGATCTGCGCATACGCGGTGGGCGCAAGCTCGGCATAGCGCGGAGCTACCTCGGCGAGGGCGACCGGCGTGGTCATAGCCGTGCCGGCGATAGTGGAGCAAGCCACAGCGGCCTTGCCATTGCCGCCGCACAGGCGCTCGAAGGCAAAGGTAATGGGGCCGACGATAAAGAGTGTGATGAGGCCCAGCAGGATGCCCGAAATGCCGCCGGTGATAAAGCTCGAAAGACTCATGGACGCACCGAGCTGAAAACCGATAACGGCAATCGCAGGATTGGCGCCGGGAACCAGCAGGTTCTTGATGAACGGGAACAAGTTGCCCAGAACCATGCCGATAACAAGCGGCAAAATGGAGCCGATGATGGTGCCGACGGGGATGTTGGCGAGACCCGAGACACCGAGGATGATCATCGTGACGGCGGGGCCGGCCGTAAAGAACAGGATACCGACAGCGCCCTGCTCGGACTCGTCGCCGAACTCGCCCATGATGCCCGTGTAGAGCGCCATGTTGCAAAACGTAATGCCGCCGATGATGGAGACCGAGCTCAGACCCAAAAGGTTATCGTTAAAGAAGTACGCGACGCCCAGGCCCAACGCGGCTGCCACTACAAGCTTGGGGATCAGCACGACGATGCCGGTCTTGATAGCGCCCGGCGTGGACTTAAAGCTGATGCCGGCACCCACAAACAGCAGGATCGCGGCGACGATGGTGTTGGAACCACCGCGGCAGGCGGCGGTAAAGAAGCCGCCGATCTCAAAGACCTGCGGGCAGAAGGTATTGAGCAAAAGGCCAACGATCATCGGGTAGATCATGATGTCACCCGGGATACGCGGGACTTTGAATTTCTTTTGCTCGTTGGCGGTCGCTTCCTGTGCCATGAAACCCCCATTTCCGCTGACGCAGAACAAAAGCCCACGTCACACTTTGCTACAGTAAAGTTTGACCATGGTACCAGAAGAAGCAGACCGGCTCGGTGAGAAATTCGATTCGTTGTGCCGGGACGCTAAACGTGCCCCGCTCTTATATGAAGCTCAAAACGATATAGAACACGATGCCCGAGACGCAGCACCACAACATCGACTTTGTCTTGATTGCCACCGCCACGACGCCGACAGCCGCAATCCAGGGAATCAAGCCCTGCCACAAGCCGGCGTCGAAAGCGCCAGGGCTTATCAAATCGTTGGCAACCAGCGCCGCAAAGGCGGCAGGCGGAATATAACTCAAGGCCTCGGTAACGCGGGGCGACAGCGCTCTCCCGCGCAAGGCAAACGCCGGGGCAATGCGGAAAAACGCGATGGCCGCCCATGACGACAGCCATAGGACCAAAAACTCATTAACGGGCATCGCGAGCGCCCCTTCCCTCGGCGAGGACATCGCACGCGAGTGCCGTGACAACGCCGACGAGCACACTTGCCGGCACGGCGATATTCGTCCACCCCAAGAACTTGCATATGGCGACGGACACCGCAGCCAAACCGGCAGCTACGACATTGCCGCGCGACAGTCGCTGCGAAAAGAGTAGGCAGATAAAGAGCGATGTGCAGACAAAACCCGCAATAGCGGTGGGAACATCGACAACGGCGCCGACGATGGCGCCCGTCGTACACGAAACGCCCCATGTTGCGATGAGGATCACGTTGAGCACAAAGGACTCGAGCGGACCCCAATCCTCCCCTTTAACCAACTTGGCAAGCGAAATGCCGTATGCCTCCTCGGTAAGTGTCGCGGCAACAGCCAGCGTCTGACGCTTCGAAGCACCCCTCAAATGCGGTGCGATCGATGCCGAGTAAAGCGCAAAGCGCGAGGAGATTGCGGCGACGCTCGCGACGATCGACGCCGCAGGCACGCCTGCTAGCCACAGATTACAGATCATAAACTGCCCGCTGCCCGTCACGAACGTGCTGCTCAGGGCAAAAACCATCCAGGGTTCCATTCCCGTCTGCGCCATAATCATTCCGCACGGCGCGGCTATCGCAACATAGGTAAGCATCACCGGCCAGACGGTTTTAACGATTTTGAGCACCATAGCGTTCCTCGTCCCGACAAGATTTCCGAGCCGCATTCAACGACGCGGCAGAACCATCGCCCGATGGCAACCGAGTTCACCTACAATTGCCACCGGATCGAAAGACACAGAAAGACACAACTTTTTAGGAAGTCATTATGACAGCTATCGATCGAACGCGGGCTGCCGCGGCCTTCAAGACCTACACCGATGCCTACGATGCCGCCAATCCGCGTATCGCGCTCAAAATCGAGCATACGTACCACGTTGCCGAGGCATGCGATGCCGTGGCACGCGAACAGGGCTGGTCACCTCAGGACATTGACCTAGCGTGGCTTTGCGGCCTGCTGCACGATATGGGCCGCTTTGAGCAGCTGCGACGCTGGGACACGTTTAAGGATGCCGAGAGCATGAGTCATGCGGCGTTGGGCGTCGAGGTTCTCTTTGGCGAAAACCCTGCAGACGCGCCCGCGACAACAAGTATCCGCGACTTTATCGACGATCCGGTAGAAGACGAGTTGATTCGCGCAAGCATTGCCTATCACAGCGATTTCCGTCTACCCGCGCAGCTCGACGAGCGCACGCGGCGCTTCTGCGATATTGTGCGCGATGGCGACAAGGTCGACATTATGCGCACCATCGCCGACAGCACCGTCGACACCATCCTCAAAGTGGATGAGGACGTGTTTCTTGCCAGCCACTTCTCGGCACCGACGCTGGCTGCCTTTGACGAGCACCGCTGCGTCACGCGCGATGAGCGCGATGAGCCCGCGGACTACTTGGTGGGGCTTATCTGCTTTATGTTTGAGCTCGTCTATCCGGCAAGCCGCGCGCTGGCGCGCAAGCAGGGCGATATCTACCGCCTGCTCGACGCACCTTTTGGCATCGTGCGGCCCTTTACCGACCCCGCCACGCAAGCGACCTGGGAACGCCTAAAGAAAGAGATGCGAGCCTGGCTGGCCGGCGCCTAGCGCTCGAGCTGGGCCAGGAGCTCTTCGACGACTTCGACGACGTCGCCGACAACTTTATACTGCGCAGCGCCGAAGATGGGGGCATCTGGGTCCTCGTTGACGGCAATGACGCACTCCGCGCCGCCGATGCCGGCTAGGTGCTGGATAGCACCCGAAACGCCGATACTCACAAGGAGCTTGGGCGAAACCGACACGCCGGTCTGCCCAACCTGGTGGCGGTACTCCAGCCAACCTGCCTCCACAACGGGACGCGTGCAACCAAGCTCGGCACCCAAGGCATCGGCGAGCTTTCGCATCAGGGGCAGATTCTTCTTGGAGCCAATGCCGCGGCCCACCACGACCAGGCGCTCGGCATCGGCAATTGATGCCTGCTGCCCCCACTCCTCGGCGGGAATCGAGATCTCGACGCGGACCTTAGCATCATCCGCAAGCGATACCTGGGTAATCGTGCCAGAGCGGCTGTAATCAAACTCGGGTACCCCAAAGATGCCGGGACGCACCGTTGCCATCTGGGGACGATGATTGGGGCAGATAATGGTGGCCATCAAGTTGCCGCCAAACGCCGGGCGGGTCTGCTGCAGTAGACCCGTCTCCGTATCCATCGAAAGCACCGTACAGTCGGCCGTAAGGCCCGTCTGCAAGCGTACGGCCACACCGGGCGCCAGCTCACGGCCAAAGGCGGTCGCGCCGTACAGAATGGCCTCGGGTCTGCGCTCGGCCACCAAATCGCAGATGAGACGAGCATAGATCTCCGCATCGTTTTGGCGCAGTCGCTCGTCGCGGCAGACCACGACCTCGTCGGCACCGGCGCAGACCAGATGCTCCAGGTCCTCAAGCGAGCCCTCGGGGCCCATGCCGGCCAATGCCACCAGACGGCAACCGCGAGCATCGGCAAGCTCGCGCCCCTTACCCATGAGCTCGTAGGCCACCGGAGCCACGACATCGTGATCGTCGGTCTGCACGAATACCCATATGTCTCGATACGCATCGAGGTCAACCGCGCCGGCGGCCTCGTCGCGCTCGATCGAAATGGCATTGACGGGGCAGGCGTCGACGCACCCGCCGCACAAGATACAGCCGTCGGTCACATGGGCGCAGCGGTTGGGGCGCTCGCCCTCCATCACAATGCCACCCGAGGCACAGGCGCGAACGCAGCGGCCACAGCCAACGCATGCCTCGCTATCGATTATCAGTCCGCTCATCTATGCCATCCCCTCGATAATCTTGGCAAGCTTTGCTGCCTGCTCGACCGGCGTGCCCTCGATGGCCTCGCACGTTTGGTTACGGTCGGGCACAAACGAGCGCACGACCTGCGTCGGCGATCCGGTAAGGCCGCAACGCGAAGGGTCAGCATGTACATCGGCAGCACAGACCACCCGCACATCCGCATCTTCGGCCGCGCGAATGCCGGCGATGCTCGGCATGCGCAGCTGGCCGATCTCCTTGGCGGTCGTCATCGCGCACGGCATCTTCAGATAGACCGTCTCCTCGCCGGCATCGCAACCGTGAACGAGCGAAAGCGCACCGCACGTCGTAAAGCCCGCACTCTGCACGCAGCTCACATCGGTCACGCAGGGAATCTCGAAGGCGCCGGCCAGCTCGGGGCCAATCTGGGCGGTATCGCCATCCACCGCCATCTTGCCGCAGATGAGCAGATCGAAGTCCTCGTCAAGCGCCTCGATGCCGCATTTGAGAGCATAGGTGGTCGCCAACGTGTCCGCGCCCGCAAAAGCACGGTCGGTGAGCAGCAATGCATCGTCGGCGCCGCGGGCAATGCAGTCGCGCAGCAGCGATTCGGTTGCAGGGATGCCCATCGACACCACCGTCACGCGCACATCCATGCCAAAGCCGATAAAGTCGTCCTTGAGCGCCAGAGCGCATTCGAGGGCACTTGCATCGAAGGGATTAATGACCGCCTGCTTGCCATCACGCACGATGGTATTGGTTTTGGGGTCCATCTTGACCTCGGTGCTTCCCGGTACCGCTTTGACGCACACCACCATATGGAAATCGCTCATCTTCACGCGCCCCCTTTCTGGACGAGTTCATCCAAGAGCTTCTCCGAAAACAGGTTGCCACGACCCAGCTGCCCGGCAGGATCGAGCTGCAGCTTGAGTCGAGCCGATTCGACCATGGCCTCGTGGCCGTACATCGTCTCCAAAAAGCCCGCTTTGATCTTGCCGACACCGTGCTCGGCAGAGACGGCGCCGCCCATAGCCGTTACCTCCGCAGCCCACTGGGCAAACAGCTCGCCACCGCGACGGTAGTCCTGCGCATCGCGCGGCAGGATGTTCACATGCAGATGGTTGTTGCCGATATGTCCCCAGGCGGCAGACTCAAGCCCGCTTTCGGCCAGCGTGCGGCGATAGAAGGCAACGACATCGGCCAGGCGCGCGTTGGGTACCGACATATCCGACCCCAGTTTGGTAATGGTGGGGTCGGTGCGGCGACGCTCGTCGATGAGCATGTTGACACTCTCGGGGACGGCGTGGCGGAAGAACCGCTGGCATTCGCGATCGACCTCGGTACGCGCAACCCAGGTCGCGTCATCGCGGCCGCCCGCAAGCTCCAAAACCCATCCCAGGTGGTACAGCTCCTCAGTCGCTTGAGCCTCGTCGTCGCAGTCGAGTTCCACGTAAACACAGACCTTTGCCTCATCGTCGAGCGCCGGCAGCGAGGCAAACGCGGTCGACTGCTCGCGCTGGCGGCGAAGGATATCCAAGGCGCCGGCATCGAAATACTCAATAGCGGCGGCATGGGACAGCACGGGGCGCACGGAATCGGTAAAGGACACCGCCTTGTCCTCACTGTCGAAAAAGCAGCTCACGCCCCATACGACCGAAGGTGCCGCCTGCAGGGCGATCTCGAGCTCGGTAATGACGCCGAGTGTGCCGCACGCACCGATAAAGAGGTCGATGGCGTCCATATCGTCCGCAACGAAATAACCCGACGCGTTTTTGGTCTTGGGCATGGTATAGCCAGGAAAATCCAGCTCGAGCGCGCGGCCTTCCGCTGTCACGAGCGACAAGTGGCGTGCGTCAGCGTGCGCCTGACCTCGATGAAGCTCAAGCAGGTTGCCGTCCGCCAGTGCCACGTGAAGCCCCGTAACGTGCGGGCGCATGGGGCCGTAGGCGTAACTGCGGGCACCGGAGGCATTGCATGCCGCCATGCCGCCCAGGCAGGCAGATGCCTCGGTGGGATCGGTGGGAAAGAACTGCTCGGGAGCTGCCTGGAACTCCTCATAGGCCTCAAGCGATGCCTGATCCCAGCCAGCGGTCGGCAATGTCTTCTTGCCCAGCTGCTTGCGTAACTCCGAAAGCACGACGCCCGGCTCCACGCGCAGCAG
Organism: Collinsella sp.; assembly: GCA_036426035.1. GTDB lineage: Bacteria > Actinomycetota > Coriobacteriia > Coriobacteriales > Coriobacteriaceae > Collinsella. The sequence continues at coordinate 6,511 of JAXJPE010000021.1, read as the reverse complement.
AAAACGGCCTCGCTCGTCGCGTCGAAGACCCAGGTAGCGATTCATACGAGAAGTGTTGAGGATGTGGCCGCCGTGGGGCACGGCACCGGCAGCCAGACCGGTCCGAGCACCCTGGACCGTTATCGGAACATGCTCGGCATGGAGCTTTCGCAGAATGGCGCGGACTTCGTCCTCCGTTGTCGGAAACGAGATGCTCGACGCCTCGCCCGATGTGCGAGATTCATCGCGACCATATTCTTCGAACTCGTCGCCGAAGGGTTTGATGGCTGCAGACACGCGAACTCCCCCTTTAGTTAACTACAGTGTTTGCAGGGAGATGTTACCGCATCGTTTCGTCGACGTGACTGAGACCGTCTCCATAATTGGCGAATTTTACGTTTGCGCAATTCGGCGAGCGGCGGCGTTTTCTCGGCAGGCGCTCTATTTAACGCGCTCCTTCCCATCGCAGCCACGCGCACAATTGGCGCTCGAAAAAACTTGAGATATTTTTTAGCGTCTCTCACCTGCGGCGATGTAAATCCGTCAAGCATTTGGTCAGAAATTGGTCAAGTTGTGGCTGATACGGTCGGCATCGACAGCCAAAACCAATAGAAGGTTTGGCCCAAAAGCAGGGAGGTTCCCATGGCATATTACTGGCCCCAGTACGGCATCGCCATCGAAGTTGACGATGACCCATATCTTCTGCCCTTCGACGAGGAAGCGTTTCCCGATGCGGCTGTCTATCACGTCACCACCGACGTGATTTGCGATCCCGAATCGTTTTCGGCACTCGCCCACCACATCGCCCACATCCACGACATCAAACTCGACCCAAACTTCGACGAGCTCATCTACTCGCGACGCCTCATGCTCCACATGCTCTTTGGCGCCGATCCGTCCACGTTCGCGCGCGTCTATACCACTAAGGATGCCGCATGAGCGTAAGGAAGCAGTCGAGCCCCCTAGGGTCAAAACATCGAAAAAGGCTCGGCGCCGTCTGTTTGGCCATCGCCTGCGCCCTTATCGCCGTCGGCCTTTACGCTTGGCAGTCAAAGCCTGTCGCCGAGACGGGTGCCTCGGTCACAGCGGCAGAGGGTAAGTCGCGTCAGGAAATCCAGGACGAGCTCGATGCCATCGTCCGCGACAACATGATGACGATCTCGGTCGCACCGGTCGCCCAGCTACAAAAAGGCGGCAAGCTGCGCGTCAACGTGCAAAACGTCCAGGATAACAAGTTTCCCCAGCGTTTCCGCGTGATCCAAAACGACGAGACCATCTATGAATCGGGCGTGGTCGAGACCGGCAAGACCGTTGAGACCTGCCCTGCAGGCGACATCAAAGAAGGCGAGGCGTATATCGAGATTCAAGCGCTCGACGCCAAGACCTACGACGCCCATGGCAATCCCACGCGCGTCAAGGTGCGAGTTGCGCAGACAGAAGACTAGACCTGCCACCTGTTATGAAAATGCGCACCCGTGCCGCTTTCGTCTAACCCTCACGGAAACGGTCCGTGACGAATAGAAAGGAACGATTATGGACATCACCAGGAACTTGAATGGGGCCAGGGTGCTCGTCGTGGGCGCGGGGCTGATGCTTGCACTCTCAATGGGTGCCGCGCCGACCACCGCCCTGGCGGAGGGACGCACTGGAACCACCAACGTGACCATCAGGACCGAAATCGACAACATCAAGTTCAAAGCCCCGACCGTCATTCCGTTCGTCGCTAAGGCAGACGGCACGCTCCAGGGCCCTTCCGAGAATACAACCACCATCGACAATCTTTCGGCCTATGGCATCCACGTTACCAACATGAAGATTGCCGCCCAGAAGTCCTGGAGCATCGTCGCCGACGCCAAGACGGGGACCGCCCAGAACTCCATCGATTTTAAGGTCGGCCCAGACAAGGCACTCCAAGACGCCCACGCCGCGACGCAGGAAGCGGGCCTCGACCTTTCCAAAAATGCATCCTTCGACATGGGCTACCAGGGCATCGCCGATGGTACGGACAAGATTAAGCTCAAGACAAGCGGCAATGTCGCCCGCGTCACGCGAGACATCTTCCATGTGACTGGCGAGGGCGACCAGGTCGCAAGCATTACGTGGACGGTCGAGCCCGGTGCGCACACGGCCTAAGGCGATTGTCCTTGCCGTCATCATCGGCGTTGTAACGTTTGCCCCGATCGCCGCCTTTGCCCAACAAGAGCAAGCGCAGGCTGCCACGCAAGTGACTGTCGATCTATCGGAGCTCGAACGCAGTGGCCAACATGAGCCCCTCGCGCAAACGGGCGACACGCGACAGCTCCTGGCAGCAGGAATCGCCGCGGCAGGCGCAAGCGCCATCGGCCTTGGCCTGCGCATCAAACGCAGCCAGTAGCCGCGATAATCGAGACCGTCCAGAACAGGTAAGGAGAACCCATGGCATCAAAGAACCTTTTGCCCGTTACCGCGCTCTGCAGTGCGCTTGCCACCGGCATGCCCGTCGCCGCTCTAGCGACACCCGCCGTGGACATCCCCTTACCTGCCGTCAACTGTCTCGCCACAAACCAGATGAGCACCATCGCGCGCCAACGCTTCTCGCTTGCGCAGGCAAGCATTTCGGCCTCGGGGTGCCTCCGTCGCTGCACGAACAGCTCGATAGTCGTGGATACCGAGCGCTCGAGCACAGCGGACGGCCCCCTAACGGGATGCATTATCTGCACATGGCGCGCAGCTGCAACTGATGCCGATGGCGATTCCTGCGACGTGGAGCTGCGCCTCGACATCACCCTGTCCGATGACTCGGCGGACGGGGCAACAGTCGCCTTCGACAGCACGTTTTTCGAAAACGGAGGGGGTGTATGCCTGGGCTGCGTCCCCTCGAGCGCCGATGGCACGCAGCCCGCTATCTCATTCACCGCATCGCTGAAAATGACCAAGGCGGGCACCGACGCCACGGCAAATGGCGAGATCGCTCTGATGTTCTACGCGAGCGGCACAGAAAGCCAGGAGATTCGGGGCAAACAGCGGACCGGATCGCTCAGCCTGACGCGAGGGGCAGATCCCGGTCCTGTCGATATCAATGCCGAAACGCAAGATGTGCATCACGTCCTTGTCGATCCAGCGCTCCTCGAGATGGAATGGAGCGGAGTAGGAGCGGTCGGACTCGCCCCCTCGACGGGTGACATCGCAAGCGACTCCAGCGAGAGCAGCGGTGAAATAGCGCCTGGGGACAATGGCGCACCAGGCGGCATAACACCGCCATCGAGCGGTCCTTCAGCCACTTTCAGCGAGCCAAGCGAAACAGCCACCGCAGTGGGCGGCACGCAAGCTGGCGAAAACTTGGGGTGTCCCATGCCGGCAGACATCGACGAGGGCAATTGTTGTATGATGGTCGCGCTCGACCGCACGGAAACCGTCGACGCCGCGAGCATTGAGGTCACCGCTGCCGATAAGCCCGTCCGCAAAGCAGCCATTATCGCATTCCCTAAAACCGTCGAAGTTGTTTTTCTGCCATCGGGCGAGGTCGTAGCCCCCACCTTGCTCACCTTGCTTGGGGCAAAGGGCACGGCCAACCAAATCGACAACCTCACGGTCGCCGACCCTGCGACCACCGCAAAACTGCACCTGTATGCCGTAACCTCGGACGGAGGCAAAACCGAGGAATTCGACGGTGAGAACCTCCTGAATAACCGGATACTCCATAAAATGGAAGACGTCTCGTATCAAATTGAGCTCGTGGGATTTGACCGAGCTCGAGATGCCGATATCATCGCCGCGGCCATTGAGTCCCCGCAGCGACTCATGACGCTGTGCTTCGATTACAGCCCCTATGTCGTGATGGGAGACTGAGGCTTGGGCACCAAATGCCGTCATTAATACCACTTATATAACGTATAGGATGAGTCATGACGCACCCTGCAGCCCGTTCTGCTACGATTGCCAGGTTGGCATCAATATGGGAGGGTTCATGCCGGGTTTGGGAACGGTCATCAACGTCGCACTTTTGATTGCGGGCGGGCTGCTGGGCCTTATAGGCGGACGCTTTATCACGCCCCGCATCCAAGACACGCTCATGAAGGCGTCGGGGCTGTGCGTTTTGTTTATCGGACTGGGCGGCACCATGCAAAAGATGCTCGTCATTGACGGGAAAGCGCTGGAGACCACCGGCACCGCCATGCTCATCGTCTCGTTTGCCCTCGGCTCGCTCATCGGCGAGGCCGTTAACCTGGAAGCCGGCATCGAAAACCTGGGCGAATGGCTCAAGCGCAAAACCGGCAGCGAGGGAGACAACGAGTTCACCAATGCCTTTGTCTCGACATCGCTGACCGTCTGCATCGGTGCCATGGCTATCGTGGGATCAATCCAAGACGGCTTGCTCGGCGACTGGTCCACGCTTGCCCTCAAGGGCGCGTTGGACTGCATCATCGTCTGCACCATGACGGCTTCGCTCGGCCGCGGCTGCATCTTCTCCGCCCTGCCCGTTGCCGTATTCCAGGGAACGATTACGCTGTTTGCAGGCGCGCTCTCCCCCATTATGACCGCCGCCGCCCTCGACAGCCTATCGCTCGTGGGCTCTATGCTCATCTTCTGCGTCGGCGTAAATCTCATCCGCCCTCAGACCTTCCGCACGGCCAATATGCTCCCCTCCGTTGTCATAGCCGTCATCTACGCCCTCCTGTTCTAAATCCATCTACGTAGCGGTATCTCGAACACCTGTTTGATGCTGTGCTATGATATGAGGTCACCGAAGCTGCGTTAGGAGAGGAGAAACGGTGGCCGACCAGGACATCAAGATGCTCATCGAGCGCATTATGGCCGAGGCCCGGACCCATCAGTCTGCTCGCTTCTCAAACGAAGTCTATGCTGACGAGCCGATTCTCAAAACCGGTCGTCAGATGCAGAACTTCCTTCCCGACCAGTACCGCAAAATGCGTGAGATATCGCGTTGGCAAGAAGACCCCAAGGGTGGCGCGGGACGTTGGCTTTCGGAAGCCGAGCTTTTCTACCGCCAAGGCCTGCTGATGGCCGACTTTGAGGACGACTGTCCCTACAACGGCACATTCAAGTCGTACTTTCCCACCTATAACGCCATGAGCGATCGGCAGCTGCGCGGCTATTTTACCTGGCGCACCCAAGTGCGCCGCGGAACCGTCGAGGAAACGTCTACGTCCTTTGCCTTTCTGTATCTCTATGAGCTGATCTGCGGCATTGGCGTAGATGACCCACTCGATGGTTTTAACAAAATCAAGGCCTTTTGGGATGCCTATCGCGCCTTTGAACCCGGCATCGACCGGTTCGCACGCGTGTGGCTGCAGGACTACGCCGTGTTCCACGGACTCGACCCCAAGCTGCTTCGCGACTCTAAAACCGTCATGTTCGATAACGCCCTTATCGAGCTGCGGCGTGCGGCGCGAGACCTTGCGCCCGCGCCAACGCCGTCAGACCTGGCGCCTGCGCGTCGCAAGACCTCCGAGCCTACGCTCCCCCTTCCGCCCGACGAGGCGCGCGAGGAGCGACTCATGGCCGCCATCAACGCCCTCTCCACGTATAACCTCAATAACTCACGGCTCGATCGCAGTCACCATCGCGACCTACGCCACGTGGCATGCGCCGTGTATGTCCGTATGGCGCGCTACTATGACACGCACCGAAAGAGCGGTATCGTGGCGAGCTTGTTTGGGGAGGAGACGGCCATGCCCTATACCATGTTTGCCTCGGCTGTGTTCTTTGCGCCTAATCGCCACGAGGATTGCGAATACCGTCTGGACCCCATCCATATTTACCGTTGTCAAAACGGCTTTTGGGAATGCATGCGAATTCACGGCAGCAGGCAAAAAAGCAGCAAGCTTGGTGAGATGATGCGCGCCTGCGACCAACGGCTGCGCCTGGCCCTAGACCCCACCCACCCCCTAAAGGAGGAGAAGGTCCCCAAATATCTGGCCAAGATCATCGATGACGAGATCGTGACATGGCTTTCGTGGGACGCCGCGCACCAGCCCGTCAAGATCGATATCGATTTGAGTCAGCTGGGGCACATTCGGAGCGTCGCAGCGCAAACGCGTGAAGCGCTTTTGATTGATGAGGAGCGCGAGGACGATGTGCTCGCAGAGGTCGATACGGCGGGCTCCGAGCAGCCGAAAACCGAGCCCGCAGCAGACGCGTTTGTCGAACCGGCCACGACGGCCGCAGGGCAGGACGAGGCCGACGAGCCAACCATTTCCATCGAACAGTTTGGTGTCGTGGCGCCGCTTCTTGCGCCGACGCCCCCGCCCGCAGCGGCTGCGTCCACTGACGCCGCGACCGAACTCGCGCCCGCCGCAGATGCCTTCCTTCGCGCGCTCCTCGAGCAAAACGCAGTGCAAGCGACATCGGCAGTGGCGCGCTCGGGCCAGAGCGAGGATATGCTCGTCGACAGCATCAACGAGGCGCTCTTTGACCTGGTGGGTGACACCGTTATCGAGTTTGGAGCGGCAGGACCGCAGATTATCGAGGACTACGAAGCAGACGTGAGAGGATACCTAGACCATGAGTGATACCGCATCCGCAGCACCCC